>JAKSOY010000168.1 GCA_024405255.1 Kiritimatiellia bacterium | reverse complement strand
AAGGCCGATCTCGCCATCCGACGTGCGACGGCACGGCGCGAAGGTGCGCCGCGCCTTGCCATCACCGGATGTAATCGAAAGCGAATAGAGTTTCACCGCACCGAAGCGAATGGGACAGACAAAATCGTAGGCGGCGGAATGAATCGCGAAAACATAAAGCGAGGCCTCCGTATCCCCGCGCGGCGCACACGCGCTCGTCTCCGCCCAGGCGGTCGCGCCATAGGGCTTCCATTTGAATCCCGCGGGGTCGACCACGACTTCGATCTTCTGTCCGTAGAAATCGGCCCGACGGCCCCTGAAGCACGAACCCGTTCCGCGCCAGAGGCGGTAGGCTCCCGTCTCGCCCATGCGCACGTCAAACGCGCAGGCGTTGTTCCACGGCGGCTCGACGGGCTGCTGACCGAACACGCCGCTTTCCCCCTCCGGCTGTTCTCGCTCGGCCTTGAATACAGCCGTCACGACGTCATCCGCCTTCACGCAATAGCCCGAGTCGATGTACTGAGAACCCGTCGACTCGACGTACTCCAACGCCTCATACCCCGCCGGCAGCGCCGTCCCGGCCCCCGCGATTCCCACGAGTCCCAGCACCAGCGCCAACACCAACCGCTGACCACTCCGTTTCATCATTGCATTTTCTCCTTAAATTCGTCCTGCGCTTTTCAATTCGACCGCACCTTGGGGAGCGGGGAACCCGGATAGGGCGTGAGGTGGTAGGTGACCTTGCCATTGGCGGCTCGCGTCGCAGTGAGGCGATGTCCACCCGGGATGCGCAGATCTCGGAAGGCGACATCTTTGCCGTCCCAGTGTTTCGGAAGAGCCGGGAAGAGCGTCACCGTGTTGGTGTGCGGATCATGCTGGAGCAGCATCTCCTGGACGGCGCGCGCGAAGCCGAAGTTTGCGTCGAGCGTGAACGGACGGCCGGTATGTAAAATCGGACCGGCGGGAATCTGGTTGTTCAGATTGAAGCCGTTGCGCGAGGCACACAACGTCTGGAATTCCTTCAGATACATCCACGCCCGGTCACCGCGACCAAGACGCGCGTTGAGGCAACCCTCCCACGAGAAGGAGAAGCCCACCCAGTGCCGGGAGCTGAGTCTTTCAAACTGGTCGACCGACTTGACGGGATCCACCTCCGCATCGCGGGGCGTATCATAGAACGGGAAGACATCCATCAGATGCGACGCATGACGGTGCGAATACATGAGAAGACGACCCTTCGCAATTTCCAGGACGCCGTTTCGCGCGGAAACCGGGCCAAACGTGCCCACATAGCTGCGCCATTTCGCCGCCTCTTCCCGTTCGCCGAGAAACGCCGCCAATCGCGCCAGGCGGATGTAGAACGCGTTGAGAATCGAACGGGCATAGTTCGTGTTGGTGGTAAAGAAGCAGGACAGGCGGTTGTCGTCCACTTCTGGCGAGCTGCTGAGGATGAGCGTGCGCACGCCGTCCTTGACCGTCCAGGCGTGTTCCATCGCGGCGGCAAGTTCGCGTCCGAACGCGAGATAGCGCGCGGCCTTCTCGCGCGTGGGCGCGTAGTCGAAGGCGTTGACGAACGTGTTGTAGGCCCAAAGCCCGTGCTCGGGCAATATCTCGTAGGCGGTCCAGCCCGCGATCATTTCGCCCGTGTAGCCCATGGTGGGCGTGATCACCGCACCGTCTTGGCATTCGTAGATCTTGCGGGCGAACGCGCGGAAACTCTCGATCCGCTCGAGATAGAAATCGGCGAAACCTTCGAGCGCCTCGATGCAGCCGGCCGGACCCGCCGCCCAGTAGGTCATCTCGGTGTTCATGTCGTTGTGGTAGTCGCCGTCCCAGGGCGGGAGCGCATTGTTGTCCGCCGTCCAAAGTCCCTGCAACGCCATCGGCGCACACCCGCGCCGTCCTGACGCCCCGTACATGTAGATCGCGAAATCGTAGAGGTGCTGCAAGGACGCATCGGGAACAGAAATCGAACTCGTGGCGTTGAACTGTTTCCAAAACGCGGATTTCGGTGCGGCGCCGCGGTCCACGAACTTGACGCCGTGGCGGAAATCATGGTCGAACGGACTCGTCGCGCCCGCACGCCGACCACGACTGTAGAACGCGCCGTGTTCGTCGATATTGATCACCGGATCGGGATAGCCGCCAAGCTTCTCAAAGGACGGATTGCGATTGAATTCCTTCTTCGCGAGGGTGACCCCTTCCGGCAGACGAAGCGAAAGAAAGTCGTCGCCGTCGTCGAACCAGCAGAGGATCTCGCGTTCGCCCGCCGGCGTCGCCACCGTCACGTGCGCCGTACCCGACTTGTCGAGACGGAACTTCCGCAGAACGGACTCGGGATTGAGCGTGAGCGTCAGGCGCACGCCCGGCAGTTTGGTGGGACAGTTCTTGCGGCTGTTGAAAATGGCGTTGTGGCGCCGATCGTCGCGCGTCTTCACACAATCGAGCAGGGTACGCACATTGAAACCGGGGCCGAAGAAGATTTCGGTACGGGAGTTGTGCCAATAGTCGGCACGATCGAGTGTGAGACGCAATTCGTTGCCCTTGCCCCACACGAGCGCGCCCGCCCCGCCGTTGCCAAGCGGGAGCGCTTCGTCCCAGTACTCGACCGGCGCCACGAGCGACAGGATCGTGTCCGGTTCGTCGGAAACGAATCCGGACAACTCCTGCACCAACCGGCCGTCCACCAGCTGTCCGCACAAGCGACGGTCGCCATCGACGGACATCATCACCTTATGGTCGGCCGTGACCTCCACGCTCACTTCGACTTCACGATTCGAAGGAATCGGCGTCGGATGGTAGAGATGGGCGTGATCATTGCCCGGCATGAAACGCAGACGTCCCGAACAGATATCAAACATGATGCCGTCTGCGGCACCGGCATGGGCGTTGTCCAGAAGGCGCTGGGGCTTCTTCGTCTCGCGCGTCGTAAACCGGCAGGAGAATTTCAGCGGCCGCTCGAGATCCGCCGCCGTGGGTTTCTCCGCAAGGCGATCTCCCACCTGGGCGGGTCCTCGATGGAACACCTTGCCGCCCAGCTCGATCTGCAGGTCGGCAATCGTGCCAAGGAACCGGTTTCTGCCGTCGGTATCAACGCCAACGGTGTACGGCAGCTTTGAATTGAGGGGGAACAACGCCGCCCCGGCAGCAACCGCGAGGAGCGAAAACACGGAAGCAAACAATAGCTTTTTCATCGTATCTTTCAAACAGTTAGGGGTTCACGCTCTCTCTGATTTAGCGCAAGAAGATCGTCAGGCCATTACAGTAGAACACACCCTCGGATGTGGTCCAAAGATGGCCGGAACGACCTTCTTGGAGCTTGAAGGTGAGCGTATCCAGATTCTCGGGCGGAAGAGGCCAGGAGAGTACCTTCTCGCCATCCGACAAATGCCGTCGGCCCACGTCGAGTCGCACCGTCGCACCCGTCGCGAAGACGACATTCGTCAAGCCGGTCGTAAATCCACCCAGCGTGGACCACGTATTCGTCTTCGCCGACAGATCGATCGTTGAACCGTTCTGCATCGTGCACCCGTAGTAGCAGTCGCACGCCGGCGTAAAGGTACCATAGACGTTCATGGGAGACGAACCGAGATTGTATTGGACAGAGCCATAACGCGCCGTATAATTCCGCACATGCGCCTCGGCATAGACCTTCAGGGCGCAGTTGATGTCGAAATCGACCGTGCGCGCCTCAAGCCGCGTGCGGTCAATCTGCATCCAGCCTCCGGAGACGACCTTGACGAGTCCATTCGTCAGCGTTGAATTGAAAACATAGAAGGTCTTCCCAACACCGAGGTTCACCGTGAGCGTATTTCCGCCGAGATCGACCTCCATCGGCACGAAGCCATAGTGGATGAAGCCATAGCTTCCCGTTAAATCCATCGTCATCGGCGCTTCGAGGCGCAAGGACGCCCACTGGCATGCCCCCGCGCTCGCGTCGGCACCCTTGTTCTGAAGGGGCCCGCCCTCCGAGACGAACTTGTAGAAGTAGAAGTCGGTCTGGCCCGCCATGTCCATCGTTCCCGTCGACGTGATGCGGATTTCCGTTTCCGCCGCACCGTAGCTAGCATTGGGGGCGAACGTGCCGCCGCAGTACTTCCCCGCCTTGACGAGCGTGCCGCCGACAAAGAACTGGTTAGCCACATAAGGCGTATAGGCGCCAGCTCCCTCCTTGACCAACTTCAGAAGGCCTATGAGGCGCATCGTGCGATTCGCCACGCTCTTCCCTTCCGGCACGTCCACGATCACTTCACCGATCGTACGGCCGTCGAGCCGCGGCCCGCCCGGGGTGAATGTCCCCTTCCCGGACAGATTCGTGTAGAACTTGTTTTCCACCCGATCAAAGAGTCCCGGCTCGCCCGTGCGGCAGCGCATTGCCGAAACGAAGTCCCGCACCGGCGTCGAACCCGCATACATCTTACAGGAAAAGAGACGCCCCTTATTGTTGTAGCCCGGCTTCCCGGCGTGATTGACGCAGAAGAGGAAATCGTTCAACCCGCAAGTGCCGCCGCTGCCGGTATCCACCGGCTGCCCGTTGATCCTGCATTCGCCGTTCTTCTCAAGATGTATCGCGAATTTGTTGAACGCCTTGACCGGCGGCAGATTGGTCATGAACAATTCCACCGCATTGACGCCCGTATAATGTCCCGCAAAACCATTCTCAGTGTGGAGCCAACCGACAAACGACGAAGCCGTGAGTCCCGCCGTTCGGGCACCGAAATACCCCGTCCAGGCATTGTTACCAGGCAAATTCACCGGCATGTATTCGATATCGACGACCGTGCTTTCATTATGCGCGACGCCTGTATCGATGTATTCGCCATTGTCATTCGACTGCAGGTAGTCGAACGTGACGAACTCATCCGCATCAGTGGACGTGATCGACCCCGAACCAAATGCCGGGAACTCCGTCATCTGGAGGCGATGTCCGCGAAGATCGACCGTGCCGACGATTTCCGTCGAGGCGCCAACAAGTCCCCGCCAGTCGGTATCAGTCGCGAGATCGACATTCCCAAGGATCAGCCGCTTCCATTGCGGCACCGTGCCCACCGGCAGCTGGAAGTTCATCGCACCGCGCACCGTCGCGCGCGAATAGACAGGCGACGGCACGCCGCCCGGCACTTCCACCCCGGCGGCGTTCCAGCACGTCCAGTTCGCCGGATCGGCGAAATTCGACGGATCGCCCGCGCCCGTCCATTCCGCCGTCAGAACGGCATCGGCGGCGTAATTCTGTTCACACAGGAAGGCCTCGGGGTCATGCACCGTGAGATAGTCCGCCTTGATGCGGTCGGCATCAAGCGCCGCCTTGCGCACGCGGAGTTCATCGAAGAAGCCGCAGAACGACGTTTCCGTTCCGTTCGCATTGCAACCGAACGCGAAGAGCTTGCCGCTGTCGGTCGCGGCATTGACCGCTCCCGAACTGATTTTCACGCCATCCACATAGAGCGAGAACGTGTCGCCCGCGAAGATGCCCGTCGCATACCGCCAGCCATTCAGGACGCTCGGTGTCGTCAAGCCGTGATACTGCTTGTTTTTCGACCCGCATCCGCCCATCTTGTTGGGCGCACCGTTGTAGTACATTTCCCAACCGAGATTGTCGTTCCATGCGTATTTCGTACAGAAGAGCCGCGGATGGACCGCGCCGAACGTCTCCGTGCCGTAGAACCAGCCCGACACCGTGAACGTCGCGCCGAGTGCCGCCTGCGGTGTGAGGAAGTAGCCGACGCCGTACCCTACGGTTTTCGCATTGATGCGCGCACCGCCCACGAGCCCCGCTGCGGCGAGCATATTGGTTGCGGCCGTTCCCTGCGGGAAGCCCTTCAACTTGCTCGCCGTCGCATCGTAGATCGGCCCCGCCGCCTCGTTCATGTGCCACACGGAAAAGTAGTCGCTCCACACGGCCGTTGCCGCCGTCGTCTGCGCGGCCGTCTTCGCCACGCCCCAGTGCATCGTGATGTGCGTCGTCGAATCGACGATCTGCGGAACCTTCACCCAGATGTAGGATTCTCCCGCCGGATTCCAGGTGTCGATGTCATGTGGAATCACCGCGCCGGTTTCGTCCGTGAACCAGATGTCGCTGCCGTCCGCAGCCGGCGAATCGGCATACGCATAGCTCGGCACCGCCGCAGGCAGCTTTACGAGCGCCTGGAAATTCTGCTGCGGCGCGAGCCCCTGGAAACCGACGAACGTGAGATCCGCCTGCTTGGCCACCGTCGTCACGGGCGCACAGCCCGAGAGGAAGCGTTCGGGCGCATGCACCGTCTCGTAATCGGCCTTGATGCGGTCCGCCGAAAGCACCTCGCCGCGCAGACGCACCTCGTCGTACTTGCCGCTGAACGTCTTCTCGCTGCCGTTCGAATTGCAGCCGACGCTCAGTGGAAGGCCGTTGTCCGTAGGGGCCGCCACCGTGCCGCCACCCACGCGCACGCCGTTCGCATAGAGCGAGTAGTTCACACCCGAAAAGATCGCAACAAGGTTCACCCAGTCGTCGACGACGGAGGGGATGGCGAGGTTGTTGACTTGCGTGCCGTTGTTGCCGGCCGCACCCACCTTGTTGGGCGCACAATTGAAATAGATCTCCCAGCCCGTTCCGCTGTAGACGGTCTTCCGCGCGAAGAGGCGCTGGTAGTCGTTGATCGCCTCCGAGGCCTTGAACCAGCCCGAGACCGTGAAGACGTTGCCAAGTGTGTACGAAGGAATGGAGAGGTAGCCAAGACCCGTCCCCTTCGTCATGGCGTTGATACGCGCGTTGCCCACGAGGCCTACGTCGGCGACCATCACGTCGGCCACCTGGTTGGTGAGCATCTGCGTGGCGTTGCCCATGAGATAGGGCTGTCCCTGCACCGTCGCATCGAGGCCGTTCGCCGTCGCATCGAGGGCCGTGCCCTTCAACTCGTTCATATGCCACACGCCCTTGTAGGCGCTCCACACGTCCTGCGGATTCGTCGTCTGCTCGGCCGTCTTCGCCTCACCCCAATGCATCGTGATTCTCGTCGAAGCATCCACGAGGGACGGCACCTTCACCCAAATCGACGACACGCCGCCCGCGCGCCATGTGTCGATTTCATGCGGAATCACAGTGCCGTTCGCATCCGTAAACCAGATATCGCTACCATCTTGGGCCGCGAAGTCGTCGTAGGAAAAACCGGGCACCATCGTCGGAAGACGCACGAGCGCCTGAAAGTCTGCCAGCGTCGTCGTTCCCTGATAGCCGCGGAACGTCAAATCGCACGACTTCGCCGCAGCCTGCGCAGACCCCACCAAAGCCAGTATACAACCAGCCGCCACCAAATTTCTCCACCAGTCCGTCAACCGTTTCATCCTAGATTTCCTTTCACTAGCATTACATTCTGATTTGAAGGATGTAATTTAGCGCTGCTTTTCAAGAAGGCTTCGGGGAACCTACCCGATTGTGAAAAACACCAACCCGAAAACAACAAAGACAGTATACCCCATTATCTGCCAGATTGTCAACGGCTTCCGCATCAAAACCTCGTCAAACTAACCTAACGCATCGGTCAATGGCCCCAAAACTGAGACAAAGTCAACTCACCGGTTGCGGCGGATGGCCATCGCGCGGCCGTGCCATGTGCGACGGGTGCGGCTCGGGGCAGGCTCGCAGTCCTTCATATCGCCCGAGCAGGTACCGAGGATATCGCCTTCGAACGTGACGTCCTGGGCTGCATACGGACAGACGACGCCCTTCTCGTCCACCACTTCGGCACGCACCCAGGTGAGGTCGCCGATCGTCTCCTCGTCGATGAAACGAACGGACTTCGGCGCGCCGGCCGTACGCAACACGGCTCGGTCGATCACCTTCCCGTTCGCATCAAGACCTTCCGCCATCAACTCGCCCGGCGTGTAGGGCAGCGGCGCGTACGTACGCCAGGCGTTCTCCGCTGAATTCGGCATCTCGGCATAGACCTTGCCGTTGATCGAAAAGCGCACGCGCGGCGCGCGCGAATGGGCTTCCGCCGTGAGGGTCTTTCCTTCCCACCCGTCGAAGTTCCAATGCTCGAGCATCGGCCACACGCCCCACTTCTCGACTTTGATGGTCCCCCGCCAGCCGCTCGGTTCAAGGACGCAGAGATAGGTGGGCGCCTTCTCGTTCCAGAGCGTCTCGCGCAGGTGCGAAACGGGCTTGCGCCAGCCCGTCACGTCGATGTCGCCGCACACCGCGCCGTGCCACGGGAACGCCTTCGGCGTGCGATAGCCGTAGTAGGATTCTTTCTCCGTGTAGTGGACCATGCCGAGCGACGCGTTGCCGAGATAGTCGATCCCCGTCCACACGAAGCAGCCGATGCAGGTCTTATGGGACATGATCCGCCGCCACACATCCACAACCGTCGTGGGGAACGTCTCCGTGTAGAAGCAGAGCCGGCCGGGATCGCGTGCACGATCGCCGTCCATACGATCGTCGAGGTAGTTGTAGCCGAAGATGTCGAGCTCGGAGGCAATGGCGTCCATCTTTCGCCACCAGGCGCGCGGCGGCTGATGGCCCGCCTCCAGGTCGAAGACCGCGGCCGTGACGGGACGCATGGGATCGAGCGCGCGGCAGGCATTCGCCAGCGCCGTTGCGTCGGCAATACCCTGGGGGGAGGGACCATCCTCGATCTCGTTGCCGATTTCCCACATGATGAGCGAGGGATGGTTGCGGTCGCGGAGGACGGTCCACGTGAGGTCGCGCTTCCAATCGCGCGCAAAGGCGAGCGAGTAGTCATATTTCATCTTGGCCACGCGCCACACGTCGAAGAAGTTGGCCTCGACGAGCAACCCTTCCGCATCGCAGGCGTCGAGGAACGCCGTGCTGAACGGATGGTGACTCAATCGTACGGCATTGAAGCCGGCCCGCTTCAGCTGCCGTACCTTGCGCGTTTCCGCCGCATCGAAACTCGCGACACCCAAAGGACCGTGATCCGCGTGCACGCACGCACCATGCAGCTTGATTGGCTTGCCGTTCAGGAGGAAACCTTCGTCCACATCCCACGCGATCGTGCGGATGCCCACCTTCATCTTCTCGCCGTAGAAGTCGAAATCGTAGAGGTGCGGCGTTTCGGGCGTCCAGAGGATCGGGTGGTCGACCTTGTGGATCTTCCGCACGAGCCGCCCGCCCACGCGGCCCGAAATCTCCACCGTGCCGTCGAGCGCCGTCTTGACGAAAACGTCGCTCACGCGCTTCCCGCGCGGATGCTTCACGAGCCACACATGGCGGTAGATGCCGCTTCCCGAATACCAGCGGCACGACGGTTGCTTCTCGTTGTGCACCGTCACCTTGAGCGTATTTTCACCCGCGCGCACGAGGCCGTTCGTAAGGGTGACCGAAAAACCCGTAAAGCCGTAGAACGTCCCCTTCCCGGCGAAGGCGCCGTTCACAGAGACGTCGGCATCGCGGTAGACGCCGTCGAAGACGAGTTCCAACTCGCGTGTGGCAAGGTCGTCTGCCGAAAGCGCGAACGTGCGTTCGTACACGCCCACGCCGCCATCGAAAAAGCCGCCATCCCCCAAACTCGCCGAAGCAACGCGCGGCGCAAAGGCAATGCCCCAATCATGCGGCACATCGACCTTCTGCACGGCCCCGCCATTGAGCGCAAACGTCCACCCGCGGTCAAGCGAAATCCGCTCGGCCGCCATCACCATTCCACTCGCCAGCGCGAGCCCGACACAA
>JAKSOY010000167.1 GCA_024405255.1 Kiritimatiellia bacterium | reverse complement strand
AATATGATAAAATAATCGCGTGGTTACAAAAGGCGGCGTCAACCGCCTCTTAAAAACTGGCCCGGGATCCATCGGCGGAGAAGGGCCTAAAAATTTGAACTGCTAGTAAGCGCACGCTTATGAAAGGAAGTGCACAATGAAGAAGAGTTTGATGATGGCCGGTCTAGCGGCGATGATGGGTGGCACAAGTGGCTGCTTATTTTCTTTTCGACCCTTAGGTGTTTTTGTATAATGCCAATAGGCGTTAAGAGGAATATTCTGTAAAGTGTTGATCAAAAGAAAAAAGGAGATTAAAGACATGAAACTTGATTTTGCAATAAGGAAAAAGATTATGTCTTTTGCCTTTCTTGGGGCACTGATGGTTTTACCTTCTTGCAGCTGGGGAATGACGCTGGATAAGAAGGTTGCCGATTTCCCGATCGAAGCGCGACAGCGGATGGCGCGTAGCCGGACATATCGTGGCATTTGGGGAGTCAATATTGGTTTTGACATATTAATCCTTCAGTTCGATCCCAGTGGTAAAGGTGTTTTGACGGGGGGTGGAGGATTATTTCAGGCGATCTTCAACTGGGTCGCGGATGATAAGAACGAAATCTCCTGTGTGCTTGATACCGAGTATCTTGACGTTGAGGCGCTGTGGGAGTTGCCGAAAGAACGCCAGAAGTTTACCGTGCGTTATTTGCCCGAATCAAATAAGATGCAAGTAGGGAATGACGAACTCTTTGGTCAATATGAAAAATCGAGGTCGCTGCCGTTTGTGTCGGCTGAACCGCGCGTCCAAGACATCATCAAGATGTTCGAGAAGGCAAGACAACAAGAAGAGGCCGAGCGACAGAAGTATTGGAATGACAAGATTTGCAAAACTGCAACCAAGCGGTGTGAGAATCTTGAGGCATTGTTGGAGATGTTGGCGAAGGAAACAAATTGTGTGTCCAGGATCATTGATGTGAAAACGGGCGTGCGTGGATTGACAGACCGTTTCCTTTTTGAAAATGACATGTTTGGCGGTTTCTGCGTCGAACTTGAGTTCGCCCGAGTTGATGTCGGCAAGCAGCCTAAAAATCTTGACGAACGAATGCTGATGCCTGAAATGAAAACTCCACGTCCCACCTCCTTCCCGCCGCCTCGTGTGACCTATAAAAACGGCATCGATGCGGTTGAGAAATCATGGAAGGATTTCAGTCCTAAAGATAACAACGCCAGCGCGGTTTTGAGGTCAGGAAATTGGCGGGCGTGCAAAGACGTAATCATTTTGCTCTGGTCCCCTGACGAGGGTAAGGAAAAGGAAGTGTTGAAAGCGTTGGAGGAGCGTTTTAAAGGACGTTTCCCATGCGACGTCGACATTCTGACCATACGTAAAAAGCCTGATCCGGTCAAGTGAATCGCAACCTAAGGAGTAGATTCGTGAAACGAGTTTTGATTTTATTGCCGGAAGGGCAGCTCCATCGGCTTGTCATTCCACCGTTTGTTAAAACGTCATTTCGTGAAGCTCCCCTTACGGCGACTTTACTGGCCGCTCTTACGCCTGGGGATCTTCCGATTGAAGTCAGCATTTGCGATGCGAGTGTATCTCCCGTGCCATTGGACAGATCCTTTGACCTTGTGGCCATTAGCATCATCACGGGAACCGCCACGCGCGGTTATCGCCTTGCGGACCATTTCCGTTCCAAAGGAGCGAAGGTGGTCATCGGCGGCGTACATGCCACGCTTCTTCCCGACGAGGCGGCGGCGCATGCCGATACGGTGATGACCGGATTTGCGGAAACGACTTGGCCGGAGATGTGTCGCGATTTCTGTGCGGGTACGCTCAAGCCTCGCTATGATGGCGGTTCGCCAGATCTGGCTGGAATCCCCCGACCGCGACGCGACTTGCAGAAACGTTTCGGCTACATGATGCCGCAAACCGTTTTCGCCACGCGCGGATGCCGGAATACATGCGACTTCTGCGCCGTTACCGCAGCGAAGTTCGGTTGGCATACGCGTCCCGTAGCCGAAGTGGCGGCCGAGGTGGCGGCGCTTCCCGGACTTCGCTTCGCCTTCAATGACGTGAGCCTCTGTGAAGACCGCGCCTACGCCCTGGACCTTTGTGCGGCCTTGAAACCGCTCAAGAAAAAATGGGGCGGCCTCATGACCCTCAAGGCGGCCGATGACGAAGAAATGCTCGATGCGCTGGCCGAAGCCGGTTGCTGCTATATGCTCCTGGGTTTTGAATCCGCCTCGCGCACATCGCTTGCCGGCATTCGCAAGGGCTTTAATACGCCTGAGGACTACCAGCGCATCGTTTCGAACATGCATGCGCGCGGGATGATGATCCAAGGCTGTTTCATCTTCGGACTCGACAACGATCTACCGTCCGTTTTCGATGAAACGGCGAAGATGGTCGACGAACTTGAAATCGACATTCCCCGCTACGCCCTCTACACGCCGTTCCCCAATACGACCTGCTATCGGCGCCTCTCCGAAGAAGGGCGCCTCCTTCCGAAGGTCAATTGGTCGTGGTACGATACGCAGCATGTCGTCATTCAACCGAAGAACATGAGTCCCGAGGAACTCGATGCGGGTTTCCGTCGGGCCTGGGCGCACACCTATTCGCTGAAGTCGATCTTCCGCCGTCTCTCGCCCAAGCGGAATCAATTCGTCGTGGCCCTCGCCGGCAATCTCGCCTATCGTCTCTATCGGGCGAAACTCCTGAAAGGGCAGCATCGCTTTGCCACGTCGGAAGTGGATGAAGCATAATCGGCTGGTCGTCTCTATGGAGAGATTTCAAATAGAGCGATATGATTCGATCGAGGCGGCGGCCGAAGTGCTTCGGGCGTTCCCGAGTCCGTCGTTTTCGTATCAGCGGTGTTCTGTCCTCTGTGCACTTGAACGGAGTCTGAAGCGGACGGTGCGGTTGCATGCAATGGCGTATTGGGGGCGTAGAGGACGAACCGCCTGTACAGGTGCGCGTTTCCGAGTCTATGTCGTGCGTGACGAACAGAACCGGCTTGTTTGTGCGGCTCCCCTGCAGGGGATGGGCGAACAATCCTGGACGGTTGTCGTGGGAAAATACATTTTCCTGGACACAACCGATTTCCTCTATGCCGACCGCCCCCAAGCTGATTTAATACAAGCCTTTGAGCTGGTGATGTCACGTCTGGCCGCCGATGGCGTGCGGCATCTCACGTGGTTTTATCTGCCGGAGTCAAGTCCGGTAGCAACTTGGTTGACGGATTCGGGCGTTGTTCCCACAGCGGAAATTCCGAATGTCTGCATCTCGTTCCCAGAGGGAGACGGAGACGCGAAGGCGTATTGGTCTTGTTTGAGCCGGAATGCACGGCAGAATCTCAAGACGGCTGCCAATCGGATGGCGCGTGAGGGCGTTTCGGTACGATTTGAATTCTATTCTGCCTGCGGTTTGGGCTTGCCCTTGGACACCTCGGCGGGGCGGCGTGTGCTTCGGCGTTGCCGATCCGTTTACGTGCGGCATCAGGCCGTTCGCTATGGACACGACAGGCGAGGGGTCGGATTCTTTTTCCGGCATGCCACCTATGTGTCGCTTTCCATACCGGGATGCAATGGATTCTTATGTGTCCTCTGGATTGGAGATCGAATCGGCGCTTACATGGAAGGCTATGTCAACGAACGGCGCCAGGCATTGGAGGTGCCGCGTTTGGGGATGGATGACGAATTGGCGCGATTCCGTCCTGGACGCTTGATGCTGAAGACTTGTGTGGAGTGGCTTGCGGCGCAGAGTCGGATCTGCCGGATCGATCTGGGCCGCGGCGCGGAACGATACAAATACGACATGGGCGGGAGTACTTACTTGACGTACACAATCTCGTTCAATCCCTCGTTTTGCAGGGAACAAACAGAAGGAGGAAGATCATGAAAGTCTTGCGTTTGCCTTGGAAGGGACGAGAGGTCCCCTATGCTACGCTGGATGTCATTCGCGGCTGCAACTGTATTTGCAAGACCTGCTACAACCGAACGCAACTCGGCGCGAAACCGGTCGAACAGATTGCGCGTGAAATCGACTTGGCGTTTTCGCTTCGGCGCGTCGAGTTCCTGGGAATCCTCGGCGGCGAACCGTTGCTTCATCCGCAGATCGTCGACATCGTCAAGATGGTCAAGGCGCGCGGTGTCGGGGCCGTGATGCTGACGAACGGCATCCTCTGGAATGAGCAGATTGCCAAAGTACTCGCCGAGGCGGGGTTGAAGATGGTCTACTTCCATATCCAGACGGGTCAACGTCGACCCGATCTGAAGGAGAGCGAGTCGTGGGAGGAAGTGGAACAATTGGCCTCCCAAAAATGTGCCATCGCCCGTGCGGCCGGAATCGACGCCGCGGTCTCGACGACCGTTCGCGCCGACCAGCCCGAATTGCTGAAGTTGACGCTTGACGCTTTCCGCCGGAATCGTGCCTGCAGCCATGCCTTTCTCACGCTGGAGCGGAGCATGCAGACCATCGATGCCGGGGTGGAAAAATTTGCCGCGACGAATGACGTCGAAACATGCCGTATCGAACTGGGCCGCCTTGGGTGGTTGCCGTTTGCGGGAATCGGCGGACGCATCCATCCGGAAAAGATGCGCTGGCTCATCTTCCATGCCTATCAGCGGCTCGATTCCCAGGGACGCGAGACGGGGTTTGCCACGGTACCGCCGTCGCTTTTCGAGCGGTCGATCTTTGCGCTGCTGCGCCTCTGCGGAAAACGACTCCCGCTGCGAACCGATCCCTCGCCCGCAGCGGTGTTGGTTCGCATTATTCTCAACGCCTTGACAGGTGGACCGTTCCGCAATCTCTTCTTCGCGCTCGGCACAATCATTCGTGGAGAGCGTCTTGTCGGCAAAAACGTCTTCGTCGAAGCGTTCCCCGATCTCCTGCCCGATGGACGCGCCGAATATTGCGATCCGTGTGTCGATGCCTCCATCCAGGATGGAAAACTCGTGCCGCCGTGTTTGACGGACACCGCATTTGCAAAGGAATATCAAGCATGAAAGTGATTTTCGTTCAAGCCGCCGTCGGCCGTAAGCCGGGTGCGCAAACCTATCCGAAGACATGGATTATGGAACCTTTGTGGGCCGCGACCATTGCGGCGTTGCTCCCCAAGGACTGTGAACGCCAATTGATGGACGATCGTTTAGGCGAGATCGATACGACTGTTCCCGCCGATGCCGTGCTCATTTCCACGGAATGCTATACGGCGCGACGTGCCTACGAAATCGCCGATCGGTTCCGTTCTCATGGCACGAAAGTCGTCATGGGCGGCTTCCATGCAACGCTCAATCCGGATGAAGCGGCCGAACATGCAGATGCACTGCTCCTTGGTGCCGCCGAAAACGTCTGGGGCGATTTCTGGCGTGACTTGCAAGCCGGGACCTTGCGTGCACGATACGAAAGCGCAGAACCGCCTCGTTTCGGTCCACTCCCCGATCGCAGCCTGTTCGGCACGCATCGGTATGGTCCGCTCTGCCTGATCGAGACGGCGCGTGGTTGCCGCCTGCGGTGCGACTTCTGTTCGATTTGCAAATACTTCCGCCACGCCTACGTGCCGCGTCCGATCGAAGACGTGGTTGCGGAGTTGAAGACATTGAAACGGCGCTACTATTTCTTTGTGGACGACAATCTCGCAATGGACGTCGCGCGCCTTAAAAAACTCTGTCGGGCCGTCGCGCCTCTGAAGATCCATTGGGTGGCCCAGCTGGGTTTGAACGTCGCCGACGACGATGAAACACTCGCTCTGATGGAAGCGAGCGGTTGCGAAGGGGTGCTCATCGGGTTTGAATCGCTGTCGGCCGACACACTTCAGAAGATGGGCAAAGACGTCAACCGGTCTCGCGCCAACTATGCCCCTGCGATTGCAAATCTTCGGCGTCACCACATCGCCATCTACGCCACGTTCGTCTTCGGCTATGACGACGACACCCCCGAGACGTTTGCACGGACCTACGAGTTCGCAATGAGAAGCAAATTCTACTTTGCGGCCTTCAACCACCTCGTGCCGTTTCCCGGTACGGATGTCTACACCCGACTCAAAAATGAAGGACGCCTCCTTTCCGAGAAGTGGTGGCTGGACCCGAATTATACATTTGGCGATGTCGTTTTCCGTCCGAAGCATTTTGAACCGCAGCAACTTGCCGATCTCTGCCAGGAACATCGCCTGAAGTTCTATTCGCTGCGTTCGATTTTCCATCGTGGTTGGGACTTCCCCTGCAACGCCCACGGATGGGAGAAGTTGGCGGTCTTCCTCGCGAGCAATTTCTCGCAGGAAAAGGAAGTCGTTCGACGTCGCGGTCTTCCCTGGGGCGGTGGTCCGATGAAGTGAGGAGGCAGGCATGGAGTTTTTCAAAATGACCAAAGGCCAGATGCTGACGGCCATCCTGTGCAATTACTTTACGCTATTCCTCCTCGTCGGATGCGGTTGTTGCGTCGTTTGGATGCCGACTGTTTGGGGAAAGGTGGGAGCCGTCCTCGCCGGGCTTTATGTTGTTCCTCTGATCCTGGTGCGTCTGCTGCTTGCGATTCACCCCTTGCGGCAGACGAAGATCCAGATGTTTTCAGCGGACTATTTTGTGTGGTGGTTTTCCTACTGCGCTCAACTCGTCTATCTGCGCTTCCCGTTTCTCGAAGAGGTTCTGCGCGTTGTTCCTGGCTTCTACAGCCTTTGGCTGCGGGCGTGGGGGGCGAAGATCGGCAAGTTCGTCTATTGGACGCCCGGTACGCTCGTCATGGATCGTCCGTTCCTTCACATTGGCAATCATGTTCATTTTGGATTGGGGTCGCGTGTTTGCCCCCACCTTCATGTGGAGGGAGAACTCTGGCTCGCTCCTGTGGAGATCGAAGATCGTGTCCTGCTCGGTGCCTATTCGACGCTTGCCGCCGGTGCCGTGATCAAGGCCGACCAGTCGACCAAGGCATTTCTGATCGCGCCACCGTTTAGCGTGTGGCAGAACAATCGGCGAATCGTAAAATGATCCTCGACTTCCATGCTCACCTTGTCGGCAGCACAGCCGACGCACGACAGACGCGGTTCAATCTTTGGAACCGTGTGCTGAAGCACATGATGGGCGTTGATTCCGTGGCGGCGTTTCGTGAAAAGATCGTCACGGATCTCAATTCCGGCCCTGTAGGGCAGGCGGTGCTTTGCGCAATCGAGAATACGCCTCTTGCCGCCGGCAATCAAGAAGTCCTGGCGTTCTGCCGTTCTCATCCGGGATTCCTCTACGGCGTCAATTTGAATCCGCTTTCGCCGACGATCGAAGAGGAAACGCGTGAGGCCGTTCGCGCGGGGGCCGTGTTGGTGAAGTTGCTGCCGTCATTTCAAAAGGTCGATCCTGCCGATGAACGATGCGGTCCGTTTTGGGAACTCATGCGGGCGTACAACCTTCCTGTGCTCGTCCATACCGGACCCGAGCACACGCTTGCGGGCGGGCCGGGACGCTTCAACGATCCCGCACGCCTTGAAACGGCTGCACGAATGGGCGTAACGCTGGTCTGTGCCCATTGCGGTTGCCAGATGATGCTCCAGGAACGCCATGATCTCGGGTCCTGGATTCGGCTGGTGCGTCGCTACCCGAATGTCTATGGCGATGCCAGCGGATTCTGCGGGTGTGTGCGGCATTTTTGGTTGAGACGCATCTTACGCGAACCGGCTCTTGCGTCGCGACTGGTCTTTGGAACGGACTACCCGTCCTATCCCCATTTTTTCAGAAAGAACGCTGTGAACATTTTTGCCGCCTGGGTTTCGTTCTTTCGCCAAGCGGGATTATCCGATGATTTTTTCAAACGTGGTGAACACCTTATAAGACAGGAGGAAAAACAATGATGAGACTTCCCTGGTATGGTAAAACGGTACCTCATGCCGTTTTGGATATTTTGCGTGGCTGCAACTGCCGCTGTGCGGAATGCTACAACGCCGATCGGCAGGTGGTTTGCAAATCCATCGACGATCTCAAAGCCGAGGTCGCCGTCATCCGACGGAAGCGGAATTTGACGACGATCTCCCTCAGCGGCGGAGAACCTTTGATGCATCCCCAAGTGCTTGACATCATCCGCTGGCTTCATCACGAGGAGGGCTTGAAGGTCGACTCGCTGACGAATGCCATTCTCTTCGACGATGCAATGGCGGCGAAACTCGCCGAGGCGGGGCTCGAGTTGATTTCGCTTCATATTCAGAAAGGACAGAAACGCCCTGACATCGAAGGGCGGACACTTGAAGAACTTCGTCGTGAAAAGGGGCGCATCGCCTGTGCCCACGGACTTTTCCCGGCCCTCGTTGAAACGATGTATGCAGAGGACGGTGACGGTTTCCGTTCGCTCGCCCATTTCCTGCGTACGACTCCCGAATTCGAGTATGCGCTCGTGACGGTGGCGCGCAAGTTCGAGGAAATCCGCGGCTCGGTTGCACAGCAGGATGTGCCCCGCGAGCCGATGCTTGCGGCCTTCCGTGCGGAGGGTTATCGTCCCGTCGTCTTCGTGGGCGGTCGCATCCATCGGGATGTGCCGCGTTGGTATATCTTCCAGAGCGTTCAGGCCCTGGACAAGGATGGCAAGGAACGCGCCTGGAATGAAATGCGTCCCGGGCTTGTGGAGCGTCTCTTCCTTTGGGGATACGCCACCTTGTGTCACCGCTCGCTCCATTGGGTGAAGACGACCTCGGCAAAACTCAAGGTGCGCCTCCTCGTGAACGGTCTGACCGGTGGACACCTTTCAACGTTTTTCTTCGCGCTCCGTGCCACCTTGGCAGGTTGGACGTTGAAAGAAAAGCACATCATCGTGCAGCTTCCGCCGTATTCGCTCGGCGACGGTCGAATTGAATTCTGCGACAACTGTCCGGACGCAACCGTGAAGAAGGGGACACTGCGCCCGGTCTGCCTCGGTGACATCAGCGAAGACGCGCCGTTATGAAGTCGGGAATGCAAGTCGAGATCTGGCGCGTGGCACGCATCGGTTTGGACGATCGTGCCGCGATGGAACGCCTCTACCGCGCCTACTATGAAGGAGCGCCGGAGGAGACGTTCCAGCACGACCTTGCCGAGAAGGATCTCGCAATCGTGTTGCGGGATGCCGAAGGGGTTCGCGGCTTTTCCACGCTGAAGTGCCTTGATGTCGAGGACGTGCGCGTGGTTTTCAGCGGGGATACGGTTGTGGATGCCGCCTGTCGAAACCAAACGGGACTTGCCGGCGCGTTCGGCCATGTCATGGCCCGCCTCGCGGCTGCGGACGATCCGCGGACTCCCTACTGGTTCCTCATCTGCAAGGGGGCACGGACCTATCGCTTCCTGCCTACGTTCTTCACGCGCTATGTGCCCGGTGCCCAAACGGATGAAGAACTTACGGGCCTGTTGCACCGCATTGCCGCGCGCCTCTATCCGCACGCATTCAATCCGCGCACCGGCGTGCTGCATTTTGGTGCCGGCAAGGATCGCCTGAAAGACGATGTGCTGCGGATGGATGCGGAATCGCGACGGTTCCGCGCGTTGAATCCCGAGTGGCGGACCGGCGACGAACTCGCCTGTCTGGCTCCGCTCGCGATGGAGAACCTCAATCGCCTTGGCCGTCGTGTCATCGCCGATGTGTCACCTGTCTGGATGCTTTAGAAAGAGGGAAAGAAATTATGGAAGAGATGAGGGACAGTGGAGCCCTCCGTATTCGTGAGGCCGTGCCGGCCGATGAACCCGCTTTGCGGGCGCTGACCGAAGTGCCGATGC
>JAKSOY010000166.1 GCA_024405255.1 Kiritimatiellia bacterium | reverse complement strand
GGTCAGCGTGCCGTTTCTCTGACGGATGGCCATGAGTTCGGTTCGGTGGTCGACCAATGTCTTGAGGGACATGGACGACAGCGCATTCTCACGCTGACCGTCCACGCCCCGCTTCCCCGTGCCCATCTTGGCGATGAAGTAGGCGGCGTCGGCGCACTCGTCGTCGCTCATGGATTGCGACAACTCGAGCAACGGGGTGCCAATCAGCTGAACGTCGGCGGATCCGAACGGGGGGAGTTTGACGAAAAACGCCCCGACGTGAGCCAATCCGAAGTAGGTGCCGCCGAACATGCCGTCCAAAATCTGCCGTTTCAGCTCGTCCTTCGAGGGCAGACCCTTCTTCGGGTTGCCTTCCTCGTCGAGCTGGCCGGTCTTGCCCTCCTCGGCGATTGCAGTCAGGTAGGAGGCGGTCGCGCGGCCCACCACCTGCTTCTTCGCGTCCGACAGGAGGAACTTCTCCGCCACCGCGTTCACCGATTCCGTGAAGTCGGCCGTGCTCATGTTGCACGCCTTGAGCGTCTTCGCCGAGACGCCGTAGGTCGCGTACACGCGGGCTTCCTCGAACTTCGTGCCGCCCGTCGACTTGAGCGACCCGGCGTTCACGCCCTCCATGGCCGTCGCCATGCCGTTCGCGTTGATGAGCTTCACCGCCGCCGCCGCGATCTTGCGCGTGAGCAGCGTTTGGCCGGCGGAGGCGTCTTCGTCCAGGCCGAGCCCGAGTTTGGCGCGAAGCTCGGCGACCACGCCGGGATTGAGCTCGTTGGCGATGGAAAGGAGCTGGGAGCGCAGGGCGTTCGAACTTTGGATCTGCTCGGCCGTCGCCGCGCCGCCGCGTTCGTAGGAATGCGTGTTGAACTTGATCACGCGCGGTTGCCCGTCCGCGCCCGTGATGAGGCCGATGTTGCCCTTGCCGCCCGAAGTCCCTTCGAAGAACGTCCCCGACCCGTAGGCCATGCGGGCGATTTCGTTCAATTGGTTCTGTGCGGATAATGCGTTGACATTTCCCATATTTGTCCTCTTTCTCAGTTCTTGGAAAACCGTTGTTTTCCTTGTTTACACACTCGCAGACGAAAGGTTACGTTTTTTTTGCGTTTTTTTCGGCGCGCCGCCCTACACGCGCATGAAATTGCCAAAGGCGATTTCGCGTTCGACGCCCGGCTCGGCCTGCACGGCTTCAGCATGCTCCTTGGCGGCGGGCCTGAAATCGGCAAGCGTCCGCCGCCAGAACTCGAGCACGTTCACGAACTTCTGGAGCGCCTCTTTGAAACGCTCGAAATCCATCGCCGTCAGGGGATCGCTGCGGTGCAGGCAGACCATGCCGGATTCGGGATCCACGGAAAGCACGGAGCCGCCCGTCGCGCGCCCCATGTACAACGCCTCGAGCAGCGTGCGGTAGAGCGTTTCGCGGCCTTCCGGCGGCAATTCGCCCGCCTCCGCCCACGTGAGCAGCTCGTCCGACTCGAGCACCTCCGAAAACGTCACCACCATCCCGTCGATTTCAAAGCGGTAGCACCCGTCCTCGTCGGGATCGATGCGGTCGATCCGCGCGGCCGCCGCGAAATCTGCCATGAGTTTTTTGAATTCCATGCCAGCAGTTCTCCTTGCCTTTTTCCCTAAATCCGTGAAGGTTGTGCCGACGCTGGCGCGTCGACGCAGCCTCCATGAATCGAAAACTGAAATTTATTGCGATTTTCATTAAAAACCTTAAGGTTTGTGGTATAATTAAGTCGTCAAAACAAAAAAAACACCACTCACCAAAAGGTTGTCATGATTATACAGAAATCGGCGCAGAATGTCAACACCAACGCGGGCGTTTTCCTCGCCAAGCAGCTGCTCGACCGGATGGCGGATTCTCGCGGTTCGACGGCTGGCAGAAGTCCGAACGCTCGGTTCCCTGCCAGCGCTATTCCAACAGCTCGCTCGTGAAGGCCCAGGTAGCCCTCATGTCCCTCGGCAAGACATCCTTCGCCGACGACGCCGACACGGTCATCCGGCTGTACCACGAACACGCCGCGCACGAGCAGTTCCACAGCGAGCTGAAGACGGACCTGGACGTGGAGCGGCTTCCGAGCGGGTCGTTCGCGGTGAACGAGCTCGTCCTCGCCCTGGCGACGCTCTCGTTCAACATCCTCGGGATCATCGGCGGGATCGCGCTCGAGGTGCACCGAGCGTCACCGTGCAGATGGAAGTTCGTGCGGCCACGCGGACGCGGGGTTAACGCAAAATCAGCGTCAGCCCGCTCATAAAGTAGATGCCGTCTTCGCGACGTTTGAGAGAACCCCCGCGATCCACCAGGCGGAAACCGATTTTCTCGATGTTCGCCGGGGGATTGTCCGCCGGCCAGGCCAGCACCTTCTCGAAAGTTCCCAGCTTGCGCGTGCCAAAGGCAAGGCCGATCTTCGCCCCGTCGGCAAAAAGCAGATCCGTGCAAGATCCCGTCGCCTTCGGCAGCGTCCAGGCATCGGTTTTTCCTGCCAGGTTGATCGTCGCGCCATCCTGAAGGACGAAATTGCGCACGTAGTTGCTGGTCGGCGTGTAGACGCCGAAGATCTTGACAAGCCCCGAGCCTAGCGCATAGCTGGACGATGAGTAGACCTGCTCCAGGTTGCGCACGCTGATGTCACGGGCGATGTTCAACGCACAGTTGAAACGGAAGTCCACTGTGCCCATGTTCAGTTCAGGCCCCCCCGCGCTGATGCGGAACCAGCCGCCGGAGGTGATGTTCACAAGCCCGTTCGTGAACGAACCGGGAGTGGCGAGATCCTTCCCCCAAAGGGTCAAGTTACGTCCGGAGGTGATCGGCACCGTGAGCGTGTGGCCGCCGAGATCGACCAGTCCCCAGAAGCCGAGGTCGCCGACGACGGTCAACGTTGAATCGGCCGTGAGGCGCGTGCGGCCGTTGCAGCCATAGCCTTCGGCGACATTGCCGCCCCAGTTGCCGAGGTTGCCACCGGCGAGGATCATCTCGTCGTATTGGCGGTGGTCGGTTGTGCCGTTGATGTCGAACGTCGCATCCGCGTCGATCGTGATCGGACCCGTCACGTCGCCCCACGGGTGCGCCGAACCCGCGACTCCCGCCACGGCCTTACCGGCCGTGATCTCCGTGCCGCCCGTATACGTCTGCGGACCCACCTGCGCCCGGAACGTGCCTGCGCCATCCTTGAAGAACGCGAGCGACCCCGTAAGCTTCACGAGGTTGTTCGTTGCGATCGCACCCGCCGGCACGACCACATGCAACTCGCCGCCCTTCTGCAACGCAGTGGCGGGCGTCGAATCCGTAATCTCGCTCGCCGTCGCCGAACCGAACGCCCAGTTCAGCGTAAGGTTGTGTCCGTTCAGGTCGAGAATGCCGCATGTACGCAGCTGCGAGAACTCGATGCCGGACCAATCGCAATCCGTGGTCAGCTTCGCGCCATCCACAAGGAAGATGCCCTTGTACGCCAAGCTCGCACCGGCCGCAAGGTTGAACGTCGTCTCGCCCGCGATACGCACATAGGTCTCCGCATCGGGCACAGCACCCGGCAACGGTTCGCCGGCGGCGTCGAGCACCGACCAATTGGCCGCCGCCGACAGATCGCCTGCGGCCGGCCCCACCCAGGTCGCGACCTTCGTCCCCTTCTCCGTGACCTGCAAGATCACGTCGCCGGCGGCGTTCACCAGCGTCTTCACGGCAAAGGGCGTGTCCTCCGGCAGATCCGTGCCCACAAGCTCAACCTGCTCTGCCGTGAGACCCGTGCCGCGCATCACCAGATGTTCGCCCAGCGGATTCGACCCTTCGAACAGATAGGTGAAGCGGAACTTCGACGTACCCTCGGCCAGCGTCACCGCCCCCGAGAAGGAACTCGTATACGGCACCTGCAGCGTTGCATCCGTCGTCTGCTGGAAACGGAACGGACCCGCCGCCGTCGCCCGCAGACACGCCCCGTCCGCCGGCGCGAACGTGCCACCGTCAAATGTGACCGGCTTTGTAAACGACACCGTGCCTTCAAGGCCCAGCGTGCCGTCCGTCGTCACCGTCACGGGCGAAGCCGTGAGCGAGGTTCCCGGCAGGAACACGAGCGATCCGCCTTCAATGCGGGTCTCGCCCGTATAGGTATAGCTGAAACCGCCGAAACGCAGCGTGCCCGGATTGATCTTCGAGAATGTCTGGGAATTTTCAAACACTTCCGGACGCAAGGTGAACGTATGCGCCGTCACGCCGTCGTCCGGATCAAGCGTATCGACGCACCAGCCCACATTGGCGACTTCGGCCGACATCCAGATCGGCTGCCCCGTGTAGTCGCGATTGTCGATTGTCCAGTCCACCGTGCCCCGCAGCACGAGCGGCGTACGATACGAATGGAAACGCGACCGATCGCGCTTGTAGATACCCGTCACCGGGTTCGCTGTCGTGAACGTGAGCGACCGGGTGCCGAACGCGAGCCAGATGTTGCGATACCACATGAGGCCGCCCACGCGCAGATCGCCCTCGCCCAACACATGCGCCCAGTTGTCGGCCATCGTCCGATAGATGCCGCCGATTTCGCACACGCCGTCCACCATGATCGGCGCCGTCGGCGTGGCGCTCGAATCCGTGCCCGGTGAAGTGAAGTCGCCCACCGTGCGCAATGTCACGCCCGGACCAACGACGAAGAAACGGTTGATCGCATCCTGCCAGACGGACTTCACCGTGATCGACGCGGACGACACGCCGGCCGCGCAGACGATGCCCGTGACAGACGTACCGTTGATGTAGAAGTCTGCCAGCGAACAGTCATTGTCCCCCGCGAGATGCAGCAGGCGATCACTTGAAACGACATGCATGCCACCCGCTATCAGCTGCAGGGAACGGAACGTGACCGTACCGTTGGCCGCGATCTCAAGCCCTGTACCCGTCGTGACGGCACCGCCTTCCATACGGCCCTGCAAGACGAGATTGCCCTGGAAGTCCGTCGTCATGCCGCCCGCCCCCGGCTGGGGTTCGGGCACCGTCCCTTCAACCTTCGCGAGACGGAAGCCGAGATAGTCCGCCGAGCAGCCAGGCGAAGCGATGCAAGGATGGTCGAAGAGCCTCGTCCAGGTTCCCGGCACCGCGCGCGCATTGCCGCCCATGATGCAGCACCAGCCATGGACCGGATCGACCGAACTTGTCCACTCCGACACCGCGCCCGCAGGGCAGGAACGGTTCCACTTTTCCTGTTCGCCATCATAGAAGAAGAGCGTTGCGAGCTCCGCTTCCGTCGGCAGACGATACGTCTCCGTCTCGCCGTTGACCCACGCGATGAACGCCTCGGCCTCGTACCGCGTCATTCCGCACGCAGGCGCGTTCGCCTCTTCCGCCGGAACCTCGACCGTGTTGCCGCGCGCCGCTTCGAACGCAGCCCATTGCGCCTTCGTGATCGGGGCGGACGCGAGCTGCACCGAGCCGCCCAACGTGCCGTGCGTGCTGGTCACCCCGGCGGCACCGACCGTCACAAACGCGGAAGCGTCGATCAGATTCGCCGGCACCGCACCGGACGGAACCTCAACGGCGGCCTCCGCCGTATGCGGAACCATGCCGCCCGTACCCGTTGCACGGGCCTTGAGCGTGACACTGTCGCACACGCCGATGTACGAACCGTCGGCATTGAAGGCATGGGCGCGATAGGTGAGCACATCGCCCTTCACCTGCAGTTCGCCATAACTCTGCACGAGGCCCGCGCGCACGGGTTCCGCCAGTCCCAGTCCCGAACCGTCGAGCGCCTGACGCGCCCAGAGGTACGGCATGTCGTTATGACCGCCCACCTTCGTCTGGTCGCCGTAGTTGGCCTTCACCTGCTCGATGCGGTCAAGGTAGCCCACGCAGCCGTTCGTCAGCTGCACGAAGGTGTCTTCCGCGCCCTCGATACGCTCATAGCCATGCATGTGGCCGGAGAACACCGCGTCCACATGATACTGGTTGTAGATGGCCTTCAACGTCGTATTGTTGTTGCCGCCCCAGAGTTCGAGATAGACCGGCACATGCACAAAGACCAGGCGGAACTTCGCCGCCTGCGCACGTTCGCTTCCGAGAACGTTCGCAAGCCATGCCTGCGTGTCTGTGGACGTGTAGATCTTGTTGTCGAGAAACACCATCAGCACGTTGTCACGGTAGAGATAGAAGTTGCCTTCGCCCGGCGTTCCGTAGGCCGGGTCGTTTTCGGACGGATTGGAGAAGTACTTGCGGTTCTCGAGGTAACTGGTGTCATGGTTGCCGAAAGCCACATAGTACGGGACCTGCTGTCCCAGAATGCGATTCGTGCGCTGGAGGATCAGCGGACTGATCTGGTTGGCGTAGTCGGCCGTACTCGCCATATCGCCCGTGGAAATGCCGAAGTCGGGATTGCGCGTCAGCATGTGGTTGAAAATCGACGTCACATAGGCGAACTTGTCCGCATCCCAGTCGCCGGCAAGGCCGCCCTGCTGGTTGTCGCCCCAGACGACCGCCGTAAACCCGTTGGGGTTCGTTTCGTTCGACCACAGTTTCACCGTGCGGGCCGTCGAAGTTCCCGTGAGCGGCAGGCCGTTCATGGCAAGACGGCACGGGATCTCCGCACCCTCCTGATTTTCCACCGTCACGCGCGCCGTGAAAATGTACCGTCCCGTCGCCGCGATTTCGCTCGTGAACGGCGTGGTGTTCGCGAAGTCCTCGCCCCACTGCAGCTGCAGGCCCGGATAGTCCTGCGCCGCCTCGCACATGACGCTGAAGCGATTCGTGTAGACGTTCTGCAGCCACGGCATCTCCGTGAGCACTGCGTCGCTCGTGATATCCACCGCCTTGACCGTGATCGACGTGGTGGCCGTGCCCGTGGTGAAGGACGGGTCGATTGCGCGCACGGTCACCGTCATTTCACCGGCAACCGAATAGACGTGCGAGAACGTCAGCGTGCCAGACCCCGTGAGGGCGGGTCGAACATCGCCCGTGCCGTCGCCATAGTCGATGGAGACGCTGCCATTCACCGCCCCCAGCTCGTACGGTACCACGAATGTCACCGTTTCGAGAACGGCTTCCACTTCCGTCACATCGTTCGAAATGCTCACGCCCACCGTCGGCGCGACTTCGCTCGGCGTCAACGGCGGTGCGGCAAGCGAACCCAGCCGTGCGATTTCCGCCGGCAGCAGATTGACGTCATACGTCACCACACGCGACACATTGGCTCCGACGTTCTGCAGATATTTCATCACGCGCGTAGGCCGCAGCCACGTGCCCTTTGTGCCGTCGTATTCGTTCACGTGCGCGCGCCAGAGGCCATCGATGAAGTACTGCGCCATGTTCGAACCGGCATTACGCACAATCGCCACACGGTGAAACTCATCGTCGCGCGGGATCGACTCATAGGTCCAATAGCCGAAGAGGTTGTTCGCCCAGCCGCTCGTCTCCCACGTAGCCGGCGTAGTCGTGGCGAAGATCGACCCGTTGAGTGACGAAGCCGAATTGTAGATGCCCACATACTCGCCGGTCGTATTGCCGTAGAGCATGAAGCCCTGCGCCCGATCCGCCGGCAGCTTCACGTCGAACAGCATCGTCGACGTTTCGGACGCCGGAGCCGCACCCCGGGTCGTCGAGTAGCCGTTCTCTTCCGCGACGAACGGCACGCCGAATGTCGTCTCCGCCGAGGTGCCAAGTTCCTCCGTTCCCGTCGGCGTCCACACGCCCGTCGGCGCCTGCGAAGGAATCATGTTCTCGTTCGCGTCATACGAAATCGGCCGCGCAAAGTTCTTCGCAATCTGTTCGTGCGAAAGCTGCACGTCGTAGAACGCCGCATACGAGATGTCGATCGTGTGGTCTTCGCCGCTGTCATCGCCCAGCAGGTAGCACACGCTGTTCGAGAGCAGCGACAGCGCGGCGGTATTGTAGGCCGTCTCCTCGACCTGCTTGCCGTTCACATAGAGGTACTTGTGCCCGCCGACCGAGGTCGGCCCCGTCGCGAGGACGATGCGTGCCCACTGGTCGACGTACAAACCGCCGTTCGTATTCCGCTTGCCGGAACGGAACCAGATTTCAAGCAGATCCGTCGCATTCTTGTAATAGAAGGCAATGGCGTCGCCCGATCCTCTCCAAAGGTAGGCGTGGTAACCGCCCACATCGCTCGTGCGGGGAATGCGCACGTCGAGCACCATCGTGTAGGACCCGCCGGGTTTAGTGCCGTGCACGCACTTGAGGCAGTTCCATGTGCCGCAGCGCAGCGCGGCCGAACCAGGGACAGGACCGTCGATCTCCTGGAATGAAACGGGCTTGCCGGAGTTCGTGAACTTCTCGAGGTCGGGTCCGATATGGCCCTTGAGGACATTCCCCTTCGGAAAACGCCACTCGCCCGTCGGCTTCGGCAGAGAGATGTTGAGTTCGCCCATCTCGGGGTCGACCGCCTCGTCGAAGATGTCGATCTGCGAAAAATAGGTGAGTCCGTCGTCGCCATCGCCATCGGCGCTCCAGAGGAGGAAGTCACCCGTACAGCCTGAAAAGAAGTCGATACCGCTCGTCGCACCGTTTCGGTAGTTGATGGCCTTACCGTCCAGCCACACCGTGCAGCGGGCATTGCCCTGGGCGATGATGAGCGTATGCCACACGCCGGCGGAAACCTCGGGACCGTTATAACCAGACGATCCCTGTGCGAAAGAACCCATCCAGCCGCCGCCGATGCGCTTGCTCGTCGAACCACTCCGCTGACTGCGGATGAACAGATCGGCATCGTTGTCGTTGTTGTTGGCGTTGCGTTCGAAGAAGGCATGGAAGACTCCATCAGCGGATGCCGGCACGAAGAAACGCGTGCGGATGGTCCAGTTGTGGTGCGCGAGACGAGACTTGGGAATCGGCAAGCGCAGATGCGAACTCTTCGGAATGGCGATCGCCCCGTCGCCCGGCATGAGTTTGCTAGCCGCCCCAGCCGCATACGTATCGCTCGCGGGCGGCGCCGAAAGGAGGTAGGTCGCCCCCATGCCGGACTGCACGTTCGACCCCTTCCCCGCCGCATAGCCGACAACGGCATCTTCGCCGACCGTCGCCTTCAACGGACTCATCGCATCGTCGAACCGCCAGCTCGCCACCAGTTCCGCCTGCACACACGGAACCAACCCACCTGCCAAGAGAACCCCCATCCACATCGACCGATATGCTCGTTTTAACATTGACATTCTCCTTCGAGTTTGAAACTAATTGGAATCATCCCTCATTTCCAAAGGGCACTCAGCACGTAGTTTAGCAAATCAACACCTAGATGTCTATGACAGAGTTCCTGGAAACTGCCATTTTCAACATCTTTTTATCGCATGAGGCGGAACGAACGGATGCAGCCGACTGCACCGGAACCTGCGTCTGAAATGAGCAGGATCGTGCGTGTGCCGGACGAGAGCGTCGGTCCCCAGCACATACCTTCGAACATGGCAAACCCCGTCTGCGCACCGAAGACACGCCGTTTCGTCACGGGACGGTACGTGGCACGCGACAACGACGGCACCGTCGAGACATCCGTCGCCCCCGCAAAATCGACTTGGTAGAGACGGCAGCGGAAAGACGGCATTACCGCCTTTTTTCGGATGCTCATTTCTCGTTCAAGCACGAGGATGGAATCATCGTCCAAGACGAGCAGGTCCGCAACGCCACTGCGCGATTTATGGGCGAAATCGCGTCCCGCCACACTGTCGACCGGATAGCCCCACTGGCCCGACGCATGCCAAGCGCCCTTCGGCGACCGACGCGAGAAACGCTGCAAGCGCACGACCGACCCTTTCCCCGTCGTCGCG
>JAKSOY010000165.1 GCA_024405255.1 Kiritimatiellia bacterium | reverse complement strand
CGGAATCGGATACTTGCCGCCCATGCCCTGGCTCGGCCACCAGTAGTCGTCGAACAGCATCACTTTCATGCCGCGCTTCTTCGCTTCGTCGATGATGATGCGAAGGTCGCGCCACCAGGTCGGACCCATCCAGTCGTTGTGCGGACGCGACTCGGTCGTGAGAATGCCCTGGCCTGATTCGTCCACGCGCCCCACGTATTCGCGCAGACGCGCCTCGGACTCCGTGCCGTGCATCCAGAAGAGCGGGCCCGTCATTTCACGTGCCGCACCTGTCGGCACCGCGAACGCACGCACCTCGGGCATCGCCCACACGCCGGCGGCCACACTCAACGTCAACGAAGCAATCAACAGTTTTTTCATTTCCTCTTCTCCTTACTTTTTCAAACGGAAGGCCGTCCCGTGACGGATGCCCTTGGGAAGCGTGAACGGCGTTTCGGTAAATGTCTTGAAGTCGCGCGTGAGACGCGCGCCGTAGTGGCCCTTGTTGTAGCAGTCGAAGTAGACCACCCACAGGCCGTTCTCGAGTTCGAGCGCCGTGGCGCCTTCGGCCCAGAACTTCGTCTTGTCGGTAAACGGCGCGCCTTCCTTTTCCCACGGACCGTACGCACCCGCCTTCGAACGGACGAAATGGAGATCGTGCGCGACCGGCTTGTGCGTTTCGTTCTTCGCGATCATCACCCATTTGCCCTTGAAGCGGAACGGGAACGCGTCGATCACGCTATGTCCCGGATCGTAGTAAAGCTTGCGCGGCGCCCAGGTTTTGAAATCCTTCGTCGTCGTGTAGTACTGGCGATGATCGCCCGGATCGCGGTGCGCTGTCGCCCACACGACGAAATACTGTTTTGCATCCGCGTCCCACACGATCTCCGGGGCCCAGGTGTTCTTGGCTTCTTTCCAGTCCTCATTGATCGGCACGAATTCGGGCGTCGTCCAATGATAGAGATCGTCGGAATGCGCGACGCCGAATCCACGATGATGCCACGATGTCGTGAAGACGATGTGGTACTTGCCGTCGGGACCCACGCACACGCTCGGATCGCGCGTGATCTTGTCGTCCAGCGTCGCCGGCAGCACGGACTTCCCGCCGTTCTGTTCGGTCCAGTTGAGACCGTCCGCGCTCGTCGCGAGATAGACGCCCCTCTCGCCGTTTCCGCGGAAGAATACGAATCCATACTTCGCTTCAGCCGCCCCGACACCGAGGGTCATCGCGGCCAGCGCCAGTGCCAACATCACTTGTCTTCTCATCTGTTTCTCCTTTTAATTCGATTTGATATCGGCCTCTTTGGCCTTCTGTTCCAGTCGCTTCTGTTTCAACGCTAAATAGTCCTTGTGAATCCGTGCAAGATTGTCCTTCACCTCAGCCGAATCCGGATTCGCCTTGAGCGCCATCACGGCCCAGTAGACGGCGTCCTCCAGACGATTGTCCTTCCAATAGGCCACCGCCATGTTGTTCATCACGGCGGACTCATTCGGCATCTTCTTGTGGACACGTTCAAGGAAACGGATGGCCTGGCCCCAGCGTTCTTCGACGAAATGGCTCATGCCCATCGCGTAGTTTGCATGGGGATCGTCGGGGTCGCCATTGAGAATGGGCAACGCATAGCGGCGCGCCATGATGAAATCGTGGCGGCGGAGCGCAATGCCGAGTCCTTCGCGCGGCGTCAGTACGGGATTTGTCTTACGCTGCAATCCCTCGACCTTCTTCTGGATTTCACGGAACGAGACGTTCTCGTCATCCAAACGGTCCGCCAGTTTCTTCTCGGCGGCGGCGAGAGGCATTTCGTTCGCACGATCATGCGCGGCCGCACGATGCTGCGCAAGGCGCGCAAGACGCCACTGAACGGACTCGAAAACACGGACGATCTCGCCGTCAGGACAATCCAGTTTCTGTCCCGCACCGGCATCGGCGTAGAGGCCAAGTGTTCGTCCTGCCAGCACATGCGCGACATCGCGCGCACGTTTGACTTCATCCGCCGGCACCTCGGCGCCTGTCGCCACCACGCCGAGGCAGGTCGGCGTCTCCTTCTCACGCCGGCGCCAGTTTTCAAACCCGAGCTGAAAAGCCGTTTCCTTCATCCGAATCGTCTTCTTCTCGGCCCACAGGCGGAACGCCGAGAGGACGCTCGTCTCAAACACCGTGCGGTCCTCCTTGTCACGCGCCGTACGCGTCCGCAGATAGGCGTCGTAAGCGCCTTTCGACGCCATCATCGAAACGGGTGAAATGGGATGACCGAGTGCGGCCGAACGCACTTCCAGCAAGGGATCGAACACACCGTCCGTGAACAGCCAATGGGTCGCGGCGCATTCCCGCACCGTCTCCGTGAGGTACTCGTCGACCAGCCCCAGCAGGCGGCGCGTGGTCACCTGGTGACGACCCCACACGGTAAAGCCCAACAAGCTCATCAGCACGACAGCCAACAGGCCGAGACGCACCATACGGATGACACGGACGGAAAGGGAAATTCGATCGTCTTCCGGCTGCTCCAACGTCGGATCGTTGTAGAGGCGGACAGCGACAAGCCGATAATCGCGACACCACAAATCCACACCCGCGACAGCCAGCGCGAACATCCCCGAAATCGTGCACATCAACATAAACGCCGTCGCCAACACGCCACTCGGCAACATCGGCGGGAACGAAACCCACGTCCAGAACCAGGCACGGGAAAAACCGCACAGCTGCAGCAAGGCAAACGTGCCACTGACGAGGAAGAAACCCGCAATTTCATACGGCAGGAATTTTTCCGTATTCGTCGCCCGCCGCATCAGCAGGAGTGAAAGCAGATACGGGACAAACGCCAAGGAGATACCCAACGCCCAGCCGATCGGCGAAGCCGCGCCGACGACCCCCTTCCACCAGGTCGTGAAGAAGCTCACCACGAAGGCCGGTGTCTCAAGGCCGGTCGCCGCCAATCCGTCAGCTTGAAAGAACGCATAGAAATCATAGGACAGCGTCGCGGCAAAACCGAACAGCCAGCAAAACGACAGCTGCCATTTGAGGCGTTGCAACGCCATCACGCTGAAAAGTACGTGGTTGTCGTCCACCAGATCGAGATTCTGCGCCCGGATGAGCCCCACCGTCAAAAAGGCCACGAGAACAAACCCGACTGGCGATTCAGCCGCCAAAACTCCCGTCAACAAATACGCCAGGATGAGCGCCACGCGAAAACCGTTCTGCAGGAACCGATAGAAGAATGCCAACGCGACAAAGCTCAGAAGGACAATAAGCGCCTCCGGCCCGAAATGCTGGAAGATACGCCACACTGGATCGGAACAGCAAAAAAGGAAAGCGCACAACCCAATCAAGCACCGCACCAACCACCGACGCCGGATGTAGCTTCGCAACTGAATTTCAAGATACTGCGGCAAGATGCTTCGCAAAACAAAATAGGTACAAGCGACCGTCACGGCACCGGCCAGCTTTCCGAGCACCCCCAGCCACCAGAATCCGGACACAAGACCGGCATTCTCGAACAGGAAACCAACCAGCCCGCGCCAAAGACCGCCAGGCACACACTCGGGCGGACGGGTCCCCGCCGCCACGGCGACTTCCGACCACAGGTTGGGATGGACCAGCGGATACGACCACACGCTGGCCAGCACAAAGAAAGCGACCCCCGTAAGAACCGCCATCAAATAGTCCCCGCGACCCGGCATGAACGCGATACGCGAAGCCGGCACGGAAAAATCGTTGAACTTTTTCAGAAAGGATTTCATCGTCTTCTTTCCCCACTCCTATCAACTATTCAGACGGAAAAGCGCCGCTGCGGTCGCCCGACGCTCGCCACAAGTAGCGGACAAAGCCGCACGGGTGGGTTCGCCCATCACGTACAAGCCTTTTCCACGCAACTTCGCCGCGCCGTATTGAGCCACAAGCGACTCAACAGCCGAAGCCGAAGCAAAGAACACATCGTCGAACGGCGGCAACACGGGCGCGGACGAACAGAACTCGTTGTCGTAGAGAACGACATCATCCACCTGGGCCCCCGCCTTCTTCAACGCCCGCGCGACAGCGGTCCCCGCCTTTGCACTCCGCAAACGCAGAACACGCCGGCCCTTCAAGTCAAGTTTTCGAATCTCGGCGATCAACCCTTCAGCCGAAAAATCAGAGGCCGGCATGACATCGCTTGAAACACCGTAACGACGCAGTTCGGCATCGGTCCCCGAACCACATGTGTAGAACGCCGGCAGACGACGGCGATCGCCTGTCCACGACTGGAAGAAGATCCGAACCGAGGACGGCGACGTGAGGACGATCGCATCATAGTCCTCCGGCCGACGATTCTTCCCCGCGACACATCCGTTCGGCACAAGACGAATGAGCGGCCAGCGGATAGGACGCCCTCCGCGGTCTTCTACTGTTCGACAGGCTTTTTCCTGCACGGCCTCCGAGCAGGTGACGAGCACACGACGGCCCGCAAACTCACCCAGCGACGGCCAACGGTGCGCGGCGGCGGATCCCACCACGAACAGTCCCGGATCCGATCGTTCACCGAAGACCTGTCCGTTGCGCGCAACCTCGCCCAATGTCGAGGTGGCGACATCTTCATGGGGTCCCGCCGCATCCCACACGAGCGCACAAGGGGTCGATTCGGACCACCCTTCGCGCACCAGCCGCGCGGCCTCGGTTCCGGCGATCTTCGTTGCCATGAACATCACGAGCGGATTCGGTTCCGCCTTCGCCTCCGTTCTGGGCGCATCGGCCGCACGACGCGGCGTGTAGACCGTAAATCCCGTCGATTCGCCACGGCGCGTGAGCAAGAGTCCGGTTCCCGTGGTGGCGGCCGTCAGCGCGCTCACGCCAGGACGAACCACAAACGGGATCTTCAACGCCGTCAGCGCGTCCACTTCCTCGGCCAGGCGTCCAAACAGCCCCGCATCGCCCCCCTTCAGACGCACGACCCGCCGCCCCTTGCGCGCTTCGTCGCAGATGAGCCGCGTGATTTCCGGCTGTTTCATCGCGTGCGCACCGCACCGCTTGCCCACGTGGACAAGGCGCGCGGAGGCATTGAAAGGCTGTAAAGTTGAAATGTTCGCGGAAAGGAGAGCATCGCCCATCAGGTCGTCATAGAGGACGACATCGGCTGCCGCGAGATCACGGGCCCCCACAAGCGTGCAGAGTCCGGCATCGCCCACACCGGCCGAGACGAAACGAACCGCCTTCACAAAACGTTCGCGCATCGCGAGCAGACGCGCGTCACCAGCCAGGAACACAACGGCTAGATAACCCTGTGCTTCCGGCGGCGTAAGGACCTCGAGCGGAATCGGCAGAAGATCAAGATCCGACAGATCTGCAGGATTCGGGAAAAGACGTTTGAGCCCTGCCATCGCCATCAGCACGGCATCGTATCGACCGTCGCGCAACTGCTGAAGGCGTGCATCGATCGCCCCGCGAATCGGCAACAGCTTCGCCTTGGGGTAGCACTGGGACGCATAGTCCCGGCGGCGTTCGCTGGAAATGCCGACTTTCCGCGGGGCACGCGTCATTCCCTTGCGCAAAACCCAGCAATCGCGCGGATCTTCACGGTTCGGGAGCCAGAACCAATCAAGGTCGTCCGCCATCTCGGAAGGAGGCGGGAGATCCTTGGCGGAGTGGATGGCAAAATCAATGCGCCCCGTGCGTACGGCCTCGTCGAGGTCACGCGTAAAGAAGTCGGCGGCGCTCTTTTCAATCGGTGTCGTGAGGTCGCGGTCTCCCGGCGTTTCGACCGTGACAATGCGATAGGACGTCCCCGGAAACTCCTGTTCCAGAAACGCAACTGCACCACGCGTCTGCGCGAGCGAGAGCAGGCTCCCGCGCGCGCCAATTACCATTGACCTTGTCACCGGTTTTTTCATACGTTAATTTTACCAAACCCGCCCCCAATGTGCAAGATTGGTTAACCGAATTTGAGTTTTTCGTCTGCGCGTTTCAAGGACGTAGCTTTTCGCGGATCGTCTGGAAGATCACGTAGAGTCCAGGTACGAAGACGAGTCCGACAAGCGTAGCCGCGAGCATGCCGGAGAAGGTCGTCACGCCGATCGCGCGCCGACTTCCCGCACCAGCCCCTGTCGCCCAGACCAACGGCAGAATGCCAAGAACGAACGTAAGCGCCGTCATCATCACGGCACGGAACCGTTCGCGTGCACCCGCAAGTGCGGCTTCGATGATGCCAAACCCGTCGCGCTCGTGCCGTTCCTTCGCGAACTCGACCACGAGAATCGCGTTCTTCGAGGAGAGCCCCACAAGAAGGATGATGCCGAGTTGCGCGTAGACGGTGAGGGACAGTCCCGCAATCTGAAGGCCGATCAAGGCGCCAAGGACCGCCGTTGCAACCGACAACATCACCGGCAGCGGAATCGTCCAGCTTTCATACTGCGCAACGAGGAAGAGGTAGCCGAACAGAATCGCCAATGCCAAAAGCGGTGCCGCCGTACCGCGCGCGCGCATTTCATGGAAGGTGAGTCCGGCCCAATCGTATGCGTAGTCGGGCGGCAGCTGTTCGTCGAGGATCCGCTGAACCTCGCGCAAGGCGACGCCTTGTTCGACGCCGGGTGCCGGCGTACAGACGATCGAGCAGTAGACATACTGGTTACGACGATAGACGGCTCGTGGGCCGAGCTCTTCACGGAATTCGGCCAACGATCCGACGGGCACCATCGCCCCGGTATCCGAACGCACGTAAAGCCCCCGGACCGCATCGGCATCGGCGCGTCCCGACCAGTCGGCCTGAACCGTCACGCGATTCACCTGCGTACCAAGGTTGACATCGTTCACATAGAGCGAACCGAGGTAGTTTTGCAATGTCGCATAAAGCGTTGCGAGCGGCACATGGAAGAGTTCGCATTTCGCACGGTCGACTTCGACGTGCAAATGCGGCGTATCGGCATTATAGCCACACACGGCGGAGGCGATGAGCGGCGAAGATTCCAATGTGCCGACAAGCCCCTTCGCCACGCGGGCAAGCCGCTCCGTATCCGTGTCGGCGAGCGAATAAATGGCCGGCTCGATTCCGCCCACAGCACCGAATCCGGGAATCGGCGGCGGTGCGAATGCGCGCATCGAAAGCGCCGGCAGCGTGGCGTTCGTGGCCACAATGCGCGAACGGACGCCTTGAACTTCAAGTTCCTTCCCGGGACGCTGTTCCCAGGGTTTCAACCGTACCGTCATCGACACCTGGTTTTCACCGCGACCGCCGATGCGACTATGTCCAACCGTCAACAACACGCCTTCGACACCGTCCACACCCAACATGCGGCTGACCGATTCCTTACAGGCCTGCATCGTCAACCCCCGCGTCGTACCTTCAGGCATGTAGGCGTCAACCATCACCGTACCCTGGTCTTCGTGCGGAATGAATGCCGGCGGAATCGTCTTCGCCAGATGCACCGCCCAAAGCGTCAGCGCGGCGAACACCGCAACAAGGATCATTTTACGATGCGTAAAAACACTTGCGGCCTGTGTATACAAATTCCGTGACGAATTCAGAAGAACGTCAAAGAGACGGAAAGCCACCCATTTCCGCTTGTTCGGATCTGGCGGGCGCAGCAATACCGCACAAAGAGCCGGCGAAAGCGTCAACGCATTCACGGTTGAAAACACGACAGCCGTCGAAAGTGTGATTGAAAACTGCTGATAGATCTTGCCCGTGAGACCGCCCAGGAATCCGACGGGAACAAAAATCCCCAGCAAAACAAGGGTTGTGGCGATCACGGCCCCTGTCACATCCTCCATCGCCTGAATGGCGGCTTCTTTGGCATTGAGCCCTTTCGACATCAACTCCTGAACGCGTTCGACAACGACAATGGCGTCGTCGACGACGGTGCCGATGGCGAGGACGAGTCCGAAGAGCGTCAAGATATTCACCGAATATCCAAGGACGGCCATCAGAATGAACGTCGAGAGCAAGGACACGGGAATCGTGATCGTCGGGACAAGCGTCGCGCGCCAATCTTGCAGGAATATCCAGCAGACGAGCGCAACGAGGCCAATCGTCAAAAAGAGCGTGAGAATGATTTCATGAAGGCACGCGCGTACGTAGTCCGTTGTGTCATAGGGAATCAACCATTCGAGATCGCCCGGAAATCGTTTCGCCATCTCCTTCATTGTCTTGCGGACGAGCTTCATCGTCCGAATCGAATTACCGCCGGGCAATTGATTCAAATCGACGGAAATCGAAACCTTGTTGTTGAAAGAATTGAAGTGCGTGTAGCCCTGTTCGCCGAATTCTGCGCGTGCCACGTCTTTGAGACGCACGAGACCTCCTGCCGAATCGCGTCGGACAATGATTTCTCCAAATTCTTCCGGCGTCCGCAAACGGCCTTTGGAAATCAGCGTGAGCGAGCGTCCATCCAAATCAGGCGCCGGCGAAGAACCGACCGTACCCAATGAAGCCTGGATGTTCTGCTTCTTGATTGCAGCGACAACTTCCTCGGAATTAATGCCCTGAGCCGCGCAGCGCATCGGATCCAGCCACACGCGCATCGCCATTTTGGGTCCGTGGATCGATGCGTCACCGACACCCGGCACGCGGAGAAGCGCCGGTTGTACCACGCCGTACATGTAGTCCGAAACCTCGATACGCGAAAGCTTGCCGGTTTTAGATCTCAGTGTCAAGATGCCCAACTGGTCTTCACTCGCGCAACGAATGCGCAAACCGGTGTTCTTCACCTCGACCGGCAGTTTTGAAGTCGCCTGCTGAACGCGATTCTGTACTTTCATCAAAGCGACATCGCGATCGGTTCCGACCTCAAAGGTAATCCCCAACGAGTAGTTGCCGTCATCCGTACAGGAAGAAGTCATGAACAACATGTCCTCGACGCCGTTCATTTCATCTTCAAGCGGTCCGGCGACGGTGTTCATCACTTCTTTTGCATTCGCGCCTGGATAGGAACAGCTGACGACAACGCGAGGCGGCTGAACATTCGGATACTGGGTTACCGGCAGATACCAGAGGGCTACCGCGCCAGAAATCGATAGTACAATAGAAAGAACGGCCGCAAGACACGGACGCTCAATAAAAAAACGAGAAAAAGGCTTCAGTGCATCAATGGCCGCGCGAATGCTCACACGACGCCGACGCTTCTGAAGCCCCTCCTCCGACTGCAGATTTTGTGCTGGCATAGATTTTGATATTATCGCAAAACCGCTGGGAATAATCAAGCCAAAACGCGGTAGTAGCACGACTGGTAGGCGCCAGGCGCCGCCGCAGGGGGGGTAGTAGCACGACGTGTAGGCGCCAGAGCCCGCCCGCGCGGGGGGGGGGGCCGTGCGCCTGTCCGTCGTGCCACTGCCCGCCCACAGGGGGCCCGGGCGCCTGCGCGCCGCGCCGCCGCCGGGCGGGAACAAAAGAATGCGCGGGACCCGTGCGGGTCCCGCGTGCGCGCGCTCAAGCGCGCGGATGGAAAAGGAAAAAGCCGGCGGCGTCCTACTCTCGCACGGGCGACTCCCGCACTACCCTCGGCGATGGGGCCCTTGACTTCCGTGTTCGGAATGGGAACGGGTAGACCAGCCCCTCCATGGCCACCGGCAGAAAATGCCGTCGTCATCGACAAAGAGAACCGCGACGCACGAGAAGCGACGAAGATCCGCCTCATGTGAAGTCGAAACAAGCTAAGCCGCACGAGCGATTAGTACCGGTCGGCTCAACGCATCGCTGCGCTTGCACCCCCGGCCTATCGAGGTCGTGGTCTACGACCGCTCTTGAGAGACTTGCGTCTGGGTGGTCTTGTCTTCGGGGAGGCTTGGCGCTTAGATGCCTTCAGCGCTTATCCGTTCCGTGCATAGCTACCCGGCCTGCCGCTGGCGCGACAACCGGAACACCATGGGCACGTCA
>JAKSOY010000164.1 GCA_024405255.1 Kiritimatiellia bacterium | reverse complement strand
CTGTCGTAGAAAGGCCGGCAAGCACATTCACCTGCGACGAGGCAACCGCCTGACTGAAGGTAAATCCCAGCCCCGTCGGCACCCGTCCTGAGACGGTCCAGACCTGAAGGCGGCCCGTGCCCGTTTCGTTTGAGTAAAAGGTCGCGCCATCTACCGAAAAATCACCAGCCGTAAACGCCGCGCCGCCGGAATAGACAGCGTCGCACGAACTCGCATCCTTCTGCCAAGCCTGCGTTTCCGCCTGTGCTGCAAAGGCCCCCGACACGAGCCAACCATGTCGCGTGTCGAAGGCGACCGCACCCCAGCCGCCGGAAAAACCGAGCGCCGCAGGAGTGGTCGCAAGCAACTTGCCATCACCTCCCCGCCGCAAAGTCAATGTGGACACATCAAAGACAAATCCCGTTGCCTCGTCGTTCCCGATCGCAAGCGGCAAAAAGAGACGTCTGCCCGCGGCCGCGCACACCATCGGAGCCGGAGCCTGGCCGCTCACGCCCAACGCCACCGTCCGCACCACTTCCGGCTCGTCCCACCAGAACGTTGCGGCCGACACCGATGTTCCCAAGAACATCATCGCCGCGACGGTCAACAGTGTCTTCGATTTCATAGCCACCCCCATCCTCTCACAGAGTTTTTGTTTCATTTTTGGGAATTACCGCATTTCCTCAAAAAACCATCCGACATTTATTCTAGAAGCTTGCCTAGCGAAGGATAAGAATCGTGCCGCAGTTGCCGTTGTTGACGACCAAGTTGCCGTCCTCGATTGCGAGCGAAAGCGCGTGACGCGCGAGCGGCTTGCCGCTGACCTTGGCCGTCAATGCGATGTCTCCCACGGTTTCGGACGTAAGACCAAGCGCCTCGGCGAGTACATACTTCGGACGCAGCGGCACTGTTGTGAAATCGAGTTCCACAGCCTTCAATCCGGCCAGCGTCGACACATCCGGATTCACGAACCGAACAGGCGCGAGGTCCGCACTGGTACCGGCAATGCGCCAGCAGTTGTGTTCGCCCGCGAAGCAGAACGAACCCTGCAGCGTTCCTGCACCGGACAGCGTGCCACGAATCGGGCACGCACCACGCAGTACCTCATTCCGCAACACTGCACCATCACCCAACTCGACTTCGCCAAGCAGACCGCCCTCGCCCTCATGGCGCGTGCGGAAGGCGTTGTGCGCGAGCTGAACGAGATTTTCGTCGAACGCAACGAATTCTTCGTCGCCCGGACGCCGCGCAAGGAGCGCACAATCGTCGGCCGGCACATTGCCTTCCGCCTTGCCACCCCAGCCGCCACCGCCATCCACGCAGCGGAACTCGAAGAAGTGGAAGCCCTGCGTAAGTTCCTTCGAGCCCACACTCCAGTCGGCCAAACCACCGGCGCGGTTGTTGCAGACCACCTCTTCGCCGTCGACCGCGAAGGTGTCGGTGTCGTCAAACCGCGTGCGGAAGAACCACTCGCCGGCATGGTCGCCGTCAACATAGAAGTAGCCGCTGAACCGATTGATGGTCAGCGCCAGTCCGGCGGGCTTCACCGTATTGATGATACGAAGCGAATTGATGATCGAATCGGACGTCCAATCCGAATATGACCGCAGATTCGCCGGCTCCTGCAGATACGTGCCGCTTGAAACAGGCGACTGCTGCCAACGCACCGTCGGTTCGGACTGCATCGCCAACGTGGTGTTGTCAAAGGGCTGGTAGTCGTTCGCGTCCGTACTGGTCGTTTCGTTGGTGGTCCAGCCCACGCACATGTTGCGCGTCTTCCACGCGCCCTGGGACGGGCCCTGTCCGCTGCCGCCGTCATACGCGGTGACGGTGAAGCGGTGCCAACCCTTCGTCAACGCCCGGCTACCCGTACCGATGTCGGTGTAAGACGCCGTCTGGAACACCTGCACGCCGTCAATGGAGAACGCCAGGTTGTCGTCGAACGTACCGGCGAAGTACCAGGTGCCCGCTCCGGGCACATAGAAGCGGCCCCGCTGCAGGAAGCTACGCTTGTCGCCCCACCAGTTCGCGCCGGTCCGATAGGCGTGCATCAACGCGGGATGCGCCACCACATCGTTCATATCCGCCCTCGCCAGGTTGTTGGTGGCCACTGCCGCCGCGAAGGTGCCCGTCCCTTCGATCATGGTCGCCTCGACGAGACCATCGCCGGCGATCGACACGCACGCCTTCACGCCGTCCGCAAGGGAGAGTCCGCTCTGGAACGAGGCGACGCCGGTGAGTTCGTTCTCCTGCGTGCCCGTCGTTTCAAGCCGCCATTTGCCGTGCGAAACGCTCTGGAACGCGCTTTTCGTGTAACTGTTGTTGCTACTGACATACCCCTGTCCGGTCACCCGCACATCGCTGGAACCGCCCTGGCTGACGCGGAAAAAGTTGAGATAGGTGCCTGCCGTCGGAAGGTCGAGCACGAATTCCCGCCCCGTGCGATGCCAACTGTCGCCGAACGCGAACGGGAAGACGAAACTCTCGAACCAACGGTATTCCTTCGGTCGCCATGTGCCTTCTTCGAGGTTCATGAAGACGCTGTCACGCCGCGGGCGATACGACCGAATGGCGCCCTTCGCAGTAGTGAGCAAGCCGCCTTCCATCGTGAAGCGCTCGTCACGCGCAGTCGCCGCCGTATAGCCGAAGATGAAACCATCCGCCGTCGAACCGCCCGTGACATTGAGCGTGCCGCTCTTCCAGGTCATGCGCCCATACGGCGTTTCGCCGAGACACACCCGATAGGCGGTAATCGTCGAATCTTCGAACGTGACCCCGGACGCATCCTGGGCGGCCCCCACCGAGAGCCGTCCGTTGCCGAGATCCCAAGTCGCCCCCGACACCACCAGCGGATAGTCGCCCGCGCGCAGCTGAACGTCGCCCACGCTTGCCCCCGTCGCCGTGAAGAGCGCATCGAATTCCGTATGGATCGTCTTTGCGGCAAACGGTTCGATGAAAGTGGAGGCATTCCGGATCGTGCCCGCCAGGGTACCGATCGCCGGCATCTCCTTGTTCGCACCTTCGCCGAAGTGGAGCTGTCCGCCCGTGACGGCGAAGTTCACCTTCTCCACGGCGGAACCATCGCCAAAGAAGGACGTGCTGCCGCCTTTCTGTGCAAACGTTCCCTCACCCGTGTAAAGGCCGTTGTCGATTCGGAACGCGCCCGCATTCACGGTGATCGCACCTGCGTTCGTCACGCCGCCGAAGACCGTCGTCGTGCCCGAGCCGATCTTGTTTACCGTGAGATCCGCCGACGACGCCACCTGCAGTCCCTGGTTGAGCAACAGCGACTGGTTGCCCAGTACCGCCCCTTCACCCGTCACTCGCACCGGCGCCTCCACAGGAACGCCATCGTTCCCTCCAAACGACCGCAGTTCGCCATTGGCGCCGAGGTCCAATCCTTCCGGGGCCACAACGCACGCTGTCGCCTTTTCAGGCATCAACCAGCCATCGACCACATTGATCTTGCCGGCGATCGTCGGACCATGCACATTGAGCACGCCCGACACGGTCAGCGTCTTGTTCGTCTCGGGGTCGACAAATCCACCATCGGTCCAATCGCGGCCGACGTCGATGCGGTCGGTGTAGTCCAGCACGTCGCCCTTCACCAACACATCGTCGGTCATCACAACCTTGCGGAGCGAATAGGCATGTGCCAACGAAGCCACACCGTGGCGGTACAGAACGCCCTGCCCCTCGTCACCCGTGCCGGCGATTTCCGCCGTCTTGTTCCAAAGCGGCCCCTGAGTGTCTACCATATAGACATCCGAGAGGTCGAGTGTTGCACCCGCACCCACTCGGATCGGCACGGTCGCATCGCCAAGTACGCCTTCACGCGCCTCGGGACCAAAACCCAGCGTACCCGCCTCGACCATGACATTGGTCACTGAAAGGAAGCGGGGCGCATCCAGCGTAAGGCGTCCCGCGCCACGTTTGGCAAAACGCCACACATCCACGTCGACCTCGCCCCTGAACACGTAGTCCGAGGCCGAATCGACGATGATTTCCGTCGGTGCGAGTCCGCCCTCGAACACGACATCCTTCAGCGTCGCCGTCTCCGTGAAGTGCAGCGGCACCTTCGCATAGTAGGGATAGCGCGTCTCATCCTCGGAGCCATAGCGCTTCCAGGCCAGGACCGCCATGTTGGTGGTCACCTTCGCCGTCGCATCCACCGGCGCCCACTCGAGCGCGAAACCCGGATTGGCGGACTGTGTGATTTCGACTTTGAGCCGTCCCTCGCCGTCGAGCGCCAACGCCCCGCCCGTGCTTTCACCTGCCGCGCCAGTGAAGATGACCCGAAGATGGGCGAGTTCGCCTGCGGCCAGCGTACCATTCGCCAACTGGTAGGATCCGAGCGGCAACGCCCCCGGCAGTTCCAACTCCAGCGTCATGTCGCCCGACTCGGGCAACGAACTGAAAAGTCCGAGAAACGCCGGCGTCTCGTCCGGCAATGTGGTCAGCACGACCTTGACCTTTCCACCCGCTTTCGCGTCAATGCGGAAGGACGGTTCCGAGTTGCTCGGCAGAATCAAGGTCGCACCTTCCCGCACTTCGATCGTACCGGTGAAATTGGTCGTGGCCGTGTAGTCGGTGAGATCCAGCGTCACACCGTCCTTGAGGGCCAGTGTGCCCGTACCGGCGAATTCCGCCGACGGAAGCGCGCGGTAGACGACGCCGGGTGCACCGTCCAGCGCCAATGTCGTCGCGGACGGAAGATCGAAGCGCACCGAGAGGTCCAAATCGGTTTCACGCCGAAGCGAACCTTCCACGGCACCGCCGGCAAACACGAAAAGTCCGTTGATGTCGTCCGGCAGCACGAATGTACCGCCGTCGCGCACCGTCGCCCGCCAACGGGCATACGCGCCGTTGTAGGCCGTCGTACAATCGCTGCGCAATCCCGTCGACGTCGGTGCGAAGACGGCACCGCCGGAGATGTTGATCCGCGCCAGGGGAATCGCCACGTTTTGATACCAGCACTTGACCGGCGCCGTCCAAAGTCCGCCGGACAAATCAAGTTCACAATCCTTGTCCGTCGCATCGGAAATCGAGAACGTACCTTCGGGTGCCACGACCTCGCCGCCCGTCATGTAGAAATGCGCCGCCTTGGTCTCGCCCGCTAGCGCGGCCACATCCCCGCAGTTGATCTGCCCCAACAGGGTCAAACGGCCGCCACTCACCGTGAAAGTGCCGCCCGAGGTCGCGAGCCAGTTGTTGAGCGGACCCGAGACGAAGTTGGCTCCCGAAGAAATCGTGGGTGACTTCACATAGTCGTTGCCCAGCGTGTAGATGCCCGCATATTCGATGGCCCCGGTGTTGTGGCTCTCGGTTACGAGTCCCGAACCGGTGAGCTTCAGGTAGCCACGGTTGTCGACCGGACCCAACCATTCGCGGACTGTCGCCTTCATGCCGGGTTCAATGATGAGCGAACCGCTCGCGGGGATGGTGAGAACGGTGTCCGTGCCCGCATAGACCGTGTAGCCGGCCGTGTCGAAATCAACCACATAGGTGCCCGCCTTGTCCCGGAAGTCATAGACCTTGCCAGCCGCCACCGCCGCACCGGAGGAGAAGGTGTCAACGGAATTGACGGTATCGTATGAGGCCTTGATCCAGTCCGCCGAAAGCGAACCGCTCGCGATGCGGAATTCATCCATGAACCCCGTCAACGATTTGGAAGATGCATTGAGGCAGCCACCCACGGCAAAGCCGGCACCGCTGTTGCCGACGGCCGTAGTGATGCTGCCGGATCCCTTGAGCACGCCGTTGGAATAGACCTTGGCCGTCGTTCCTTCGTAGACGATGACGAGATAGACCCAGTTGTTCTGGAAATTGTCGATGGTGGGATTGTAGGAGTTGGAATGAGAACCGCGCACCTTGATGACGTTGGCCTTGCCGTCGTCCATTTCCACTTCGAAGCCAGTGACGTTCGAACCGTTCTTGGAGCGGAACGCGCGCGAGTAGCCGCTCAGATTGGTACGCTTGAACCAACCGCTAACTGTGATGTACGACATGTTGACGATGCGACTCGTGTAGCCGTTTGGCATTTCCAACCGATTGGAATTCTGATTGGCCGTGGTCATGTTACACACAGTGTAGCCCATGCCCTTCAGCGTCGACATTTCCGGCGCCAATTCCGAGAGATGGCTGCCGCACGGGGCGCCGTTGACGCCATGGCCCGTGGCGTCCGGCTCCAGGATGCCGGCTGAACCGTTCGCTTTGTTCATGTGCCACACGCCGGCGAAAGCGCTCCACACCGACGTGGCGGCAACGGTCCGTTCTGCGGGTTTGGCCGTACCCCAGTGCATCACGATTTTCGACGAGGCGTCGAACAGCGGCACCTTCACCCAGATGAGGGAGGCATCGAGATCGGCATTCGTCTTGCGCCAGATTTCGACTTCATGCGCCAGCGTATTGCCGTTCGCGTCGGTGAAGTAGATTTCGTCCGCACTCGAGGGGTCATGCATGCTGCTGTAGCTGAATCCGCTGACACAGTCAGGCAGACGGATCTGCACCGGGAAGTCGATGAGGACCGTCGAACCGGTGTAGCCCGGGAACGTGATCTCTGCCGTCATCGCGGTCTCTTCCTTGGCGACGCGCAACTTGAGCGCCCCGTCGTCGTACACGATCGCGGCGGTGTAGACGGAACCCGCGCTGCCGGAGAGCGACACGTTGAGTTTCTCCGCCATCGCGGGATCGACGACCACGTCTGGCCCCGTCAGCACGAAATCACCGGCGGCGAAATTCGCGTCTGGCGTCAGACGCAACAACGCGGACCCCGTTTCCGGCAAAGTGAGCGAACCCGTTACCAGCGGCACACCGGAGGTATAGGGGATACGCAACTCGGAGCCGGCACCCAGCGTGAGATTGGTCGCCGAGAATGCCGCCACCGAGGAGAGATCAACCGTCGTATTTTCGCCCACCGTCAGCGAACCGTAGAAGTTCGCCGCTGCGGTGGAGTCAGTGCGGAACATGCCACCGCCGACGATACTGATGGCTTCCGCATTCGGCGTGAAAGACCCGCTCTGCACCACCGTGGCGGGAACGTTTTCTTCCGTGCAGGTACGAATCGTAATCGGTCCCGCATAGCGCATCGGATCGGTTACGAAATTGAGATTCGCCTGAATCGGCAATAGGGGTGCATTGGGAATCAGTTCCTTCAAACCGTAGGTGATCGTCTGCTGCGTGGTCGCGACGATGCCGTCGCCGCTCAGCACCACCTGTCCTGCGCCTTGCATCTGGTGGCCGGTGGTGACACCGGTGGGCATCGAAAAGCGGTTCGACACGAGACGTCCGTCGACGAAGAACTTGTCCGATCCCCAGGTCGCGAAACTCGGAATGTTCAATGTCGCGTCCGCATGCACCATAATGAAACCGTTAACCCAGCGCTGGCTCAAGGCAGTCGTGTCCACGCCGTTGCGGAATCTGGTGGTGCCGTTGGTGATCACGAGATAGGTGTCGTTCGGGAAGTCGATCGTGCCAATCGTCGTATTGCCCTCGATGAGGAGAATCGAATCCGTGAAGGTGGCCATATTCACAAGAATGTTGTCGATTTCCGTGTGCGACCCAGGTGCCGTGACGATGCGCGCGATGTTGACCATGTTCGTCCAGGCGTCACGTTTCGACGGATAGCATGCGGGACGGTCGATGACCGAAAGCCCGAGGCGCGTGTTGTAGGTGGCGATGTGCGTCTCGCCTTCATGCACCACGCCACCACCACCCACGGGATAGAACGTGCCCGCCAGGTCAAGGCCGGTGAACGTCATGCCGGCGGTGCCCACGTCGGGCGACAGCACCTCGCCTTCGGCATTGGACATCTTGAAGGCGATCTTCTGCCGACAGGGCGACGCGTTGACGATTTCGGCGAACGTGGCCGGTTCGCCGGCGAGGGTCCAGGCCCCGCTCTCGCAGCCGAAGGCCAGCGTACCGTAGGCCGCCCCCGTATTTGCATTGGACCACGTACCACTGCCCGTGCGGAAGGAAACCGGCACACCCGGCGCCGGTTCGCGTGCGTCCAGCCAGCCGGCGGCGTCGCGCACCGCCGCATTGTCGTCAGTGAGTTTGTCGGCCGTGAGCATCATCACGCCGTAGTTACCGTTGTTGACGGCAGACGCGAGCGTACTGTTCTCGTTGCATTCGGCCAGCTGCCCCGCATTCTTGAGTCCGGCGATCTTCCCGACGAGCGGACGGAAATCGTGCCCGATATTGGATGTGCCGTTGCGCACGTTCGGCTGCCAGTTGATATAGCTGCACCCCACCGCCTTCGCGTAGACGTCGTTTCCGTCCTGACGGTATTCAACCCGCACGACCTTCTCGTAGACCTGCTCGTCCACTGGAGAGAGTTCGAACTGCGTATAGCCAGCCGTCGGCGAAAATTCGGAGAACACCGAGAGCGCCGCACTCTTGGAGTCGGACGAACCGCCGCGCAGCGCCCGATAGCGGTAGAGGTCCTTGAGCTGGGTATCGGCCCAGATCTTCTTTTCGGTGTTGCTGAGGAACTGCCCGTAGACCGGTACGGTACGTCCCGTGCGCAGATCCGCCATCTCCTGCGGAGTGAGGATGCGCTGGAAGACCTTGAAGTCGTCAAGCTCGGCAACCGTGCTCGAGGTGAGGCCCGTACTGCCGACACCGCCGGCCGGGGCGAAGAACTGGAATTTCTGTCCTTGGCACAGCGAACGGGGCGAGGTGAATTCGCCTTTGTAGACGCCATCAAGATAGACCGTCACCTTCTTCGTCGCGCGGTCGTAGGTGTAGGCATACTCATGGAAATCGGCCGTAAGGTCGACGCCCGCCGGCGGCACGATGTCGAGACCGTCCTTGGAATAGTCGACCGCCACATTGACCGCCGTCAGCGCCTGAAGACGCAAAGTGCCGTTCGCCGTGGTGATGTAGTCGAGCTGCACCGTGTCGGTTCCATGACAGCCAAAGCAGAAAAGGATCTTCTTCGCGCCGTTCTCGACTTTGAGCCGATGAATGACCGTGAGGTCGGTCGTGGTCGCGGGATAGGTCGCGCCCGTATAGGACGTCGAGGCCTTGATCGCGCCCCCGATGCCGTCAGCGAAAACGACCTGCGAACCATTCGCGGAATTAAATGTCGGCGCGACCTGTCCGTAGTGGGCATGCACATTCGCCGAGTTGTCGAACGTCATCCACACATACGGACGCTCAAGGCAAATCGCCGGCTGGGCGGAAAGCTGCAACGCCCCCGCCACCAATGCCAACGCCGGCATCGCCCCAACAGCAAAACGCCATCCAACTTGTCTCGTTTTCTTCATCAACCGACTCCTTCAATTCAAACAACCAGACCCGACAACAGGCCACTATGAAACAGTTTCATTCTACCATACGACAGGAAGGTCGGTCAAGCGAAAACAGGAATTCAGGATTGACGATCCTGTGTACGCCGAACCTCGCCTTGAAGACCGAATGGATGCCGCTCACGTAGCACGTCGGCTAGTTCGTTGCCCCGTCTCGCGGTCACTCGCTGTTATGGGATGGCTGTGTTCTAAGTCATTTCATCGTATGATGAACACCGTTGCAAATCGGTTTTTCTGCAACGACACTCGCGCGGATGCGAGATCGGGGCCATTCATCCGCACCCGCGCGAGGTTCCACGCGGTCAACGGCGGCAATCCTTCTGGAAACGTGTCACTGGCAAAAGGGGTTTCATCGGCGTAACCGATTTTCCAGATATCGCCAGCACCTCTGCGTGCGGGTACGAAGGAGAGCAGGAGCGGGTAGTCGAACGCATCTTCAGAATGCAGTTCATTCCCGTTGCCGTCTCGCACGACCATTCTGCCGCAGTCGATCGAAAAAACGAACGGCGCCTCGTCGTCGCCGAGCAACCCGTCGCCGTCGAGGTCGGGACCAAAGGCGATCTCAATGCGATTCGAGGATGTCGCGGAAAAGCCAATGCCGCAGTCGAGCCACACGTTCCGCTCCGTGATGTCCGGCATCGGAAACGTCTGTTCCGCCTCCGTACTGAA
>JAKSOY010000163.1 GCA_024405255.1 Kiritimatiellia bacterium | reverse complement strand
GAGTTTATGGTATAATACGCGCCCTATGCGTTACCTTATACTACTCGTGGGTGCGGTGCTCGTCAACAACTTCGTGTTGAACCGTTTCCTGGGGTGCTGTCCGTTTCTCGGCGTCTCGAAGAAGACAGAAACGGCACTGGGCATGTCCGGTGCCGTTGTTTTCGTGATGACCGTCGCGGCGGCGGTCACCTGGGTCTTGGACCACTTTCTGCTCGACAGGTTCGGACTCGGCTATATCCATACGCTGGCTTTCATCCTCGTCATCGCCGCGCTCGTGCAGTTCATCGACATCGTCCTCAAGCGCTTCATTCCGGCCCTGCATGCGGCCCTCGGCATCTTCCTGCCGCTCATCACCACCAACTGCGCCGTTCTCGGTGTCGCCGAACTCAACCACAAGAACGGCACCCCCTTCTTCGAAAGCGTCTTCTTTTCGTTCGCCGCCGCCCTCGGGTTCGGCTTCGCCTTGCTGATCTTCTCCGGCATCCGCGAGAAGATCGCCCTCGCCGATCCGCCCCGCTGCTTCCGCGGCGTTGCACTCGCCCTCGTCACGGCCGGACTCCTCGCACTGGCGTTCACAGGATTTTCGGGACTCGTCAAAGTTCAGTAAAGAAAGACAATATGGGAGAGATTCTGATAGCAACAGGTGTCATTGCCGCATTGGGAGGAGTCGCGGCACTGGTCCTTGCCGTGGCCAATCGGTTTCTGGCCGTTCATGAGGACCCGCGCATCGGGCTGGTCACCGCCGCCCTGCCGGGCGCGAACTGCGGCGGATGCGGTTTCGCCGGCTGTGCGGACTACGCGCGCGCGCTTGTCGAGGGCAAGGCCGCGCCGGGCGCCTGTTCCGTCGGCGGGGCCGCCACTTCGACGGCCGTCGCACAGATTCTCGGTGTCGCCGCCACGGCGACTGAAAGGCGCGTCGCCCTCGTCCGCTGCGGCGGTTCGCGGAGCGAGGCCATCCGCGTGGGCGACTACAACGGCCTGGCCGACTGCGCCGCCGCGGCCGCCACTTCGGGCGGCGACAAGGGCTGCCGCTTCGGCTGTCTCGGCTACGGCGCCTGCGCGCATGTGTGCCCGCAGCACGCGATCCACATCGAGGACGGACTCGCCCGCGTCGACAAGCGTCTCTGCATCGGCTGCGGCAAATGCGTGGCGGTGTGTCCGCGCAAGCTCATCGCACTCGTGCCCGCAAAAGCGACCATCCACGTGCTCTGCAACAACCCGCTGCGCGGACCCGACGTGATGAAGGTCTGCGGCGTCGGCTGCATGGGCTGCCACCTCTGCGAAAAGCAGGCCGGACGGAATTCCGGACACTTCACTTTCGACAACTATCTCGCGCGCATCAACTACGACAACCCGCCGACCGATGCCCAGCTCGTCGAGGTGTGCCCGCGCAAGTGCATTCGTGAAGACGACCATTTTGAAACGGGAAATTGAGATGAGAACCGTAACCAGCGCTTTGAGATTCCCCGGCGGCGTCCATCCGAACGACAACAAGGGGCTCGTCCGCGACAAGCCGATCGAGACGCTTCCGCTGCCGAAGCAGCTCGTCATTTCAATGGCCCAGCATCGCGGCACGCCCGCGACCTGCACCGTCAAGGTCGGCGAACATGTCGCCTGCGGACAGCTCATCGGCGCCGCATTCGGCCCGCTTGCGGTCCCCGTGCACGCCTCGGCGGCCGGTACGGTCAAGGCCATCGAAGCGCGCCAGACGCCGTCCGGCGCCTGGGCCGAGGCCGTGGTGCTGGAGACGGACGCCGATCAAACGGCGACACCGCCCCTCCGCTTCGATCCGCTCAACTGGAAGAAGGCTTCGCCGGACGCCCTTCTCGCACGCGTCGCCGAAGCCGGCATCTGCGGCATGGGCGGTGCGGGCTTCCCCACGGCCATCAAGCTTCGCCTCGCCCCCGGACGCAAATGCGACTACCTGATCGTCAACGGCGCCGAATGCGAGCCCTATCTCTCCGCCGACTTCCGCGTGATGGTCGAATGGGCCGACCGCGTACGGTCCGGCATCGAGATCGTCCGCAAGATCCTGGGCGGACCGGCCGTTCGCATCGCCATCGAGGAGAACAAGCCCGAAGCCGTGGTCGCGTTGGAGAACGCCCTGGACGACATCACGGGCGATGTCGAGATCGTCGTTCTTCCGATGCTCTATCCGCAAGGTTCCGAAAAACACCAGGTCTATGCGACGACCGGTCGGCAGATCGCCCCGGGCGAACTGCCGGTTTCCGTCGGCTGCGTCGTCGAGAACGTCACGACCGTTGCCGCCATCGCACGGGCCGTCGAACAGGGCGAGCCGCTCATCGCACGCGTCACAAGCGTGTCGGGCGACGGCATCGCCGAACCTAAAAACGTGTTCGCGCCCTTCGGCACCGCTTCGGCGGAACTCGCCGCCTTCTGCGGGGGCGAAAAGCCGGGCGTACGCAAGGTTCTCAGCGGCGGCGTGATGACGGGCATGACCCTCCCCGACCTGACGATCCCCACGACGAAGACGACCTCGGGACTTCTCTTCCTCACCGCCGCGCGCACCTTCGAGTACAAGACCGCGCCCTGCATCAACTGCGGACGCTGCGTGCGGACGTGTCCGATGGGACTCAACCCCGGCGCCATCTCGCGTGCCGTCGAAGCGGACGACATCGACCGCGCCGAATCGCTCCACGTCATCAGCTGCATCGAATGCGGCGCCTGCTCGTTCAGCTGTCCCGCGTTCCGATCGATCACCCATTACTGCCGCCGCGCCAAGAGCGCCCTTCGCGCCCGCCAAATGGCCGCCCGCGCCGCCGTACAGAAAGCATCCCACTGACGAGAGGCTTCACCTATGCTCCCCAAGCAGACTTCCACACGCTACATTCTCTCGAGTTCGCCGCACGATCACGCCCCCACGACCGTGAGCGACATCATGCTGGATGTCATCATCGCCCTCTTGCCGGCCGCCTGCTGCAGCGTCTATTTCTTCGGTCTGCGGGCTCTGCTTCTGATGGGCACCTGCATCGCCGCCTGCCTCGTGACCGAGACCGTCTGCCGTCTCGCAATGAAGCGGCCGAATTCGCTCGGCGACCTGTCGGCCGTCATCACCGGCCTTCTCCTCGCGCTCAATCTGCCGCCGTCCATTCCGTATTGGATGGCGATCGTCGGCAGCGTGTTCGCCATCGCCGTCGCCAAGCAGATCTTCGGCGGCCTCGGCTACAACCCGTTCAACCCCGCGCTCGCCGCACGCGCCTTCATGCTCGTCTCCTTTGCGGATGCGATGACCCGCTGGAGCGCCTCCCCGTGGAAGATCACCGCCGGACATCTGACGGACGCCACCACGACCGCGACGCCTCTTTCCTTCCTGAAGACGTTCGCCACCGCCGGCTGGGACAAGATCCCCGCCGCGGACCGCGTTCTGGACTTCACCCACGCGCCGTTCATCCAGTCCTGTTTCTTCGGCAACATCAACGGCTGCCTCGGCGAAGTCAGCGCGTTCGCCCTGCTGGTGGGCGCCGCCTACCTCATCTATCGCCGCGTGATCACCTGGCACATCCCCGTCGCGTTCCTTTCGACGATCGTGCTCTTCGCATTCTTCCGCTACGGGATGAACCTCAACGCGCTCAAGCTGGCGGAGGTCCACCTGTTCTGCGGCGGCGCGATTCTCGGCGCCTTCTTCATGGCGACGGACTACGTGACCTCGCCCGTGACGGCACGCGGCAAATTGATCTTCGGCTGCGGCTGTGGACTTCTCACGATGCTGATCCGCCTCTATGGTGCCTTCCCCGAAGGCGTCTCCTTCGCGATCCTCATCATGAACGCCTTTACCCCGCTGATTTCCCGTTTCACCGAACCCAAGCCTTTCGGAGCCCACGCATGAAAAAGATTCTACAGCCTATTCTCGCCCTGACGATCATTTCCGCCGTCTGCGCCGCCGTCTTGGCCGTGGTGAACGGCATCACCCAGGCGCGCATCGCAAGCCTCTCCACGCTCAAGGCCAACAACGCGGCAAAGGCCGTACTGCCCTCGACGCTGAAGGTGTTCGAGACGCGTCCCGACCCCGTCGAAACGAACCAGACGATTCTCGTCGCCTTTACGGACGCCTCACGCCAGAAGATCGCCGGCTACGCCGTATCCGGTGTGAGCGCCAACGGCTACGGCGGCGCCATCCGCCTGATGGTCGGTCTCGATGCGGACCGCAAGGTGTTCACCTACCAGGTGCTGGTGGCGAACGAAACGCCCGGCCTCGGCGCCAAACTCGGCGAGGACGAATTTGTGAAGCGCTTCAACGGCAAGCCCGCCCTGTCGCTGGCGGTCAAGAAGGACGGCGGCGACATCGACGCCATCACGGGCGCGACGATCACCTCCCGTGCCGTCTGCGACGCCATCGCCAATGCCGCCGCGCGCGTAGACCGCCTTGAAGGCAAGAAGCCCGCCGCCGCGGCACCGGCGAAGAAGGCCGCCGCCGATCCCGAAGGCACGCTGCTCTTCAATCCCACCGAGCCGAAGGAAGCGCTCGCCGTGATGCCCAAGGGGACCGCCACGGCCACGGCGATCACGAAGGACCGGTTCCCGATCTTCGAAGGCAAGGACGCCGCGGGCAAGGTGACCGGCTACGCCGTCGTCGGAACCGGCAAGGCGCGCGGCCCGAACGGCGAACTCGTCCTGCACGTCCTCTTCGGCGCAATGACGAACCGCATGCCGTCTTTCAATCCGCCGCCGCGTACGGTCAATAAGCCCGGCATCGAAATGACGGATATGGAAAACGCCCAGCGTATGGCCTTCAACGCCGCCATGCAAGACGCCATCCAGAAACTCCGCAAGCTGCCCCGCTAATGGCCCCGAAGAAATCCAACTTCCGCTATCGGCTTGAATACGCCGCCTTGCGTACCGTGTGTGCGCTCGTCAACGCGATTCCCTATCGCCTGGCCTGCGCGCTCGCGACCGGTACGGCGAATCTCGCCGTGACCTGCGGCTTCAAAAAGGCCCGGACGCTCGAGCGCATCCGGTCATGCTTCCCCGAGAAGACGCGCGCCGAAGCGATCGCCCTCGCCAAGCAGTCGCTCGCCAACGTGCTGATGAACGCCATCGAGATGATCCGCGCCCCGCGTCTCACGAAGGACTGGATTGACGCCCATATGCCCGACGCTTCGCGTTATGCGGATCTTCTGCGGGACACCCTCCGCGAGGGCAAGGGCGTCGTCATCATGGTTCCGCACTGTGGCAACTGGTATATGGCCGCCTGGGCGATGGCGCAGTATGGACATCCCCTTTCCGCCATCGCCGCACGGCAGCGCAATCCGTATGTGGATGCCTGGATGAAGCGTCAGTACGGCAGCATCGACGTCGTCGAACGCGGCAGCGCCTCCGTCATGCGCGACATTCTGGGCATTCTCAAGCGCGGACGCGCCTTCGCGATTCTCCCCGACTTGCGCGTACCGGTTCTCGATGTCGAAGTCCCCTTCCTCAACGGAACCGCGAATGTTTCCCATGGCGGTGCGATGTTCGCCGTCGCCACGGGCGCGCCGATCATCGTTGCCATGATGCGCCGTGAAAACGGTCTGCACAAGGTCGAGTACTTCGGCACGCTGCGTCCGGATCCGAACGCGCCGGACCGCAAAGCCGAGGCGCGCCGGTTGACGCGCGAAGCGCTGCGCCTGCTGAACGACGGCATCACCCGCACGCCCGGCCAGTGGTTCTGGTACAACAAGCGCTGGATTCTCCAACCCGTGAAGCACGGATGAGATTTTGGGGAGACTGACGTCGCCCCAGAATCAATCTTTAGTCTTCAATTTTCAATCTTCAGTCTTCAATTTTCAACCTTCAGGATTCAAGATTCAGTTTTCCATTTTTAATGTCGCTTACAAAATGATATAATGTCGGTGTTCTCTTCTTGACATTCAGGAGAAAGACAATGATGTATAAATTCATGGAACTTCCCGATCAAACAGAAATAACCCATTCTGACGTGCGAAAGGACGGGACGGTCAAGGTCTGTTTTGAACGACCCGTTTTGGGCGGCTTCAAGACGGGATATTGGGAACTTCCCACCTATCGAAATTTCGGTGTTGAAGGCTATACGGAAGACGAGCTTGTCGATCAACGCAAATATCTCGAGTCAATGGCACACTTGATTATTCGTTGTGCGCGCCAAGGAGGATTCGAGAATGCCGCAAGTTTTTAAGATGGGCTCCTACCTCGTCTACTTTTGGTCAGACGAGGGAGAACCTCTGGAGCCGATTCATGTACATATTGCTCTCGCTGTCCCGGCAATGAACGCGACCAAGGTCTGGTTGACGAAAGCTGGAGGCGTCCTGCTTGAGAACAACAATTCAAATATACCCGCTCACGTCCTGCGCAATATAATGGATGCAATAGAGGCCCGTCATGCACTGATTTGCATACGTTGGTTAAGGCATTTTGAAGAGATTCGCTACTATTGTTGACCTTCACGCCCGAAAGTGAACACGGTCTATAGGCCGATCTACTGCCGACGCACTTCGGCCCCAAGGGCGGACAGTTCCTTCTCTACCGCTTCATAGCCGCGATCGACTGATTCGGCATTGAGAATCGACGTCTCGCCCTTCGCACACAGCGCCGCGAGAATCAGCGCAATGCCCGCGCGGATATCCGGCGAGGTGACGGTCGAGCCGACAAGCTGCGTCGGACCCGTCACGACGACACGATGCGGATCGCATTGGACGATCTTCGCCCCCATGCCGATCAGGTGGTCCACAAAGTAGAGACGGCTCTCGAACATCTTCTCGAAGAAAAGGCACGTACCACGCGTCTGCGTCGCCAGCACGATGAGAATCGACACCAGGTCGGACGGAAACATCGGCCACGGGCCATCCGAGACGGCCGGGATCGCATCGCCGAGATCGTACGCCATCTTCCGCCGTTTGCGCGCCGACATGTGCAGGGACCGCTTCTCTGCATCGACGGTCCACTTGACGCCGAAGCGCCCGAATGCGCGCGCGAGAACGGCGAATACCGGCGGATCGATTTCCGTGAGCGTCATCTCGCCGCCCGTAATCGCCGCCGCCGTGAGATAGCTGGCGCCTTCAATGTAGTCGCACCCCACACGCGCCGTCGTCCCGTGCAGAACCTCCACGCCTTCGACCGTGAGGCGGTTCGTTCCCATGCCTGTGATCTTCGCGCCCATCGCGTTCAGCATCGCGCAGAGATCCTGTACGTGCGGTTCGCACGCGGCATTGTAGATTTCCGTCGTCCCCTTCGCGAGCACAGCCGCCATCAGGATGTTCTCCGTGCCCGTGACACTCGCTTCGTCGAGCAGCAGCGACGTGCCCGTGAGGCCCTTCGGCGCCCGCACGGACAGAATGCGCCGCCCGCACTTCACCTTGGCCCCCAGCGCGGCAAAGCCTTCGAAATGCGTATCGAGGCGCCGATGTCCAATGCCGTCGCCCCCGGGCGGCGGCAGGGAGACGCCGCCCGTACGCGCCAAGAGCGGCCCCGCAAAGAGCACGCTCGTGCGAATCATTTTCGCCAGCGCGGGATCAAGTCGTACGGTCTTCAGCTTCTTCGCTTCAAGGCACGCCGTGCGCGCAACCGGATCGCGCGTCACCTTCACGCCGAACTTGCGCGCACAGTCAAACATCCGCGCCACATCGGATATGTTCGGCACGTTCGTCAACGTCACCGGTTCGTTCGTCAGCAGCGCGGCGGCGATCATCGGCAACGCCGCATTCTTGTTGCCGGGCACGCGATGCGTGCCCGAAACGACCTTCTTCCCCTTGATCAGGAACTTACCCATGTCGCGATTCAGCTCCGCCGATTACTTGATAGCATTGACTTCCGCCGACAGCGCACGCACATCGCTCGCGTGCACGCCACGCTGGCCGCCCCGCGGGGCCGTGAAGGTCTTCAGCGCCGGCAGGTTGTCCCGACCGAGGATGCGGATCTTCTCGAAGGTCTCGATGCCGTCGCGCACGAGCAGCGCGCGCAGCGAGAGCCGCGGTCCCGGGTAGATGAGCGACGTGTCGCCCGTCGGCCAGGCGGTGAAGTCCTGCGTTTCAAGCGGATCCTTCACCCAGCTGCACCAGGCCCAACGCAGAAGCCCGTCGAAGTCCATCGCCGCCGCAAACGGCGCCAGCCATTCGCTTTCGGCCGGATCGCTCGTGAGGAACGTGTTCGGACGCGCCGGCCCGCAGCAGATGTAGAACGTGGTGAACTTGCCCTTCGCACGACGTTCGGCCGCGAACTTGGCGAGGCCGGGACAATGTCCGTACGAATAGGCCACATCGAACATTTCCGCGTTCAACTTCGACGGCGTGTTGCACGCCATCACCATTTCCAAACCGGGCGCATACTTGCGCAGAACGGCAAGCGCCGGCTTGATGAGCTTGTCCGGACGCTCGTCCAACGCGATCTTCGTGCGGCCGAACCAGCCCTTCGCCTCCAGATGGTGGCAGAAGTCGGTAAGGAGATGTCCCCAGAAATCCTCGTAGGCGGCGCTGCCGGGTTCCATGCGGGGCGCGACGCTGCAGTTCGACTTTTCATCAAAATAGCGGAAGGCCAGCGACCACGGCAGCATCGAATAGCAGTCGATCTGTCCCGTCACGCCCAATTCCGTCATGCACGTCACCAGCTTGTCGAAGTTCGTGTAGTCGTAGCTCCAGGTGCCGTCGATATGCTTGGTCGCTTCCACGCACGAACGGTAGCGGTCGTAGGTCTGCTGGTTCCAGGCCTCGTCGATCAGCGTCGTCGTGATCGTCTTCTGGCCCATCTCGACGAGCGGACGATAATAGGCCTTGAGCAGCTCGAAGTGCGCATCGCTCCACATCGGCACATCGTGCCAGCGCGCGATCGGGTCCGCATGCTGCCAGAAGTCGAGGTGGAACTTCCAGTCCTTCACCGCCGGCAGCGTACGCGGCACCACCGTGATCTCCACCGGCAACGCGCAGACGACGCCGTTGATCGTCGCCGTGACCGTATCGCGGATGACGCCCGAAGCATCCGTCGGGATGTCGTAGGTGTAGACGACCGGACGCGTCACACCCTTGAAGGTGGTCTGGGTCGTACCATCGAGGATATCACCGTACAGCGTCCCGTTGCCCAGCGTGTAACGCAGCACGTTGAGCTGCGCCTTCGGGTCCTTCGCCGCAAGCCGCAGTTCGGCGAATCCCGTGTCGCTGGACGCGACAAGCAGCGTATTTACACGCTCGCCGCGCCAACCCGTCAGCTTCGCAACCGGGGCGAGGGCCGATGCATTCACGCGCACATCGCGATCATAGCGCGTATGGATGTCGCCCGCCAGGAAACTGCAGCCGGTGCCGCGCGCTTCCGCATAGCCTTCGATCTCCACGATGTGCGCACCCGAGACGTTGCTCGACGTGTTGTGCGTCATCGTCGTGCGCACATAGCGCACATTCGCCGGCGCGAAATCAAGCGCAAAGCCCTTCTCCTTCGCACACGTGCGGTTCGTCGTCTTGTCGACAAGCAGCTGCCACGTCTGACCGTCCGTCGAACCTTCGATCTTGAATCCGTAGGCCCGCCCGTCCTTCCAATACGGCACGAGTACGATCTGCGACAGCTTCTTCGGCTGTCCCATGTCAATCGTCAGCGACTGCGGAATGTTCTCCGCAGCCCAATAGGATTCGGACGACTTCCGCTCGCCGTCGACGGCGAACTTCGGCGCATATGTGCTGTACTGTCCCGAGGCCACAACCTTCGCATTCAGGAACAGATTGCCGTTCGGCTGCAGACTCTTGCCGTCAAACTCATAGATCGGATGCCGTTGCGGCGCCGCCACAACACACAACCCCGTCATCCCCAACATCGTCAACATCAACTTTTTCATCATTTTCTCCTCTTCAACTCTTTTTCCAACTCACTCCCATCAACCCTTCAACCCACTAACCCTTTAATCTTTAAGCTTTAATCTTTAACCTTTAACCCTCAACCCACTACCCCTTTAATCTTTAACCTTTAATCTTTAATCTTTAATCTTTAACCTTCTCCAGGACTTTGATTCCCGCCGGTGCATCGACCGTCGTCTTCACCGTGCCATCCGGCCGACGTTCGGCCCGTACGCGCAGTGCGCGTCCATCGGGAAGCGCATAGGCGCCTTCCGCCCACGCGAGGTCGCCGAGATTCGGCTTGACCTCGAAAGTCTTGCAGCCGACGCCGCGCGGTTCGATGCCGAGCACGCGATGGATGCACCACGCCGCCGGACCCGAGCTCCACCCGTGGCAAAGCGAATGGCGGAAGCCCGTGTAGCAGAATTCGCCGTAGTCGCCATGCACGTCCTTCTTGCCCGCAACCGGCAGCGAATCGATGCGGAACGCATTGTTCGTCCAGGCAAGATTGAAATCCTCCCAGAAGCTCGTCGCGCCCATGTCGAGCATGCCGCCCCAGTAGTCGCGCA
>JAKSOY010000162.1 GCA_024405255.1 Kiritimatiellia bacterium | reverse complement strand
TCCGCGTTGCGCGGATTGTCCGATCCGCCGCTATTGCCGAATGGAAAATTGAAAATGTAAAATGTAGAATGCCGCGACCCCTATTCTCCGTTTCCCGTTTCCCATTTTACATTTGACGGGGAACGGGTTCTTATGCTACCATACTGACCTATGTTTCCACGAAAATTCAGATTGTGCGAGCTCTTTGGGATTCCCCTGTATCTCGACCTCTCGCTGGCGATTCTGCTGTTCTTCTTTGTAACAGGGGGTGGCGGGCTTTTCGCCGGTTTGCTCGGTGCGGCGGTTTTGCTCGTCTCCATTACGGCACACGAACTCGGACACGCCCTCACGGCGCGTAGTTTCGGCTACGAGACGAACGACATCACGCTGTCGCTGTTGGGCGGCTGTGCTTCGCTCATCGCCTTGCCGCGCAAGGCGAAGCAGGAGTTTTGGACGGCGATTGCAGGTCCCGCGGTGAGTTTTGCGCTTGCGACGGTGGCGTTGGTCGCCGTCTCGTGTTTCACCCATGGCAGCGTGTGGGGTTTTGCACTCTATTCCGTTTCCAGCGGACTCTGGGGCGATCCGCGCCTGGCGTGCGACCCGAGCGTCTACTGGATTGCCGACCTGCTTTTGAACATGGGCCTGATGAACCTCATGCTGGGCCTCTTCAACCTGCTGCCGGGTTTCCCGATGGATGGCGGACGAATCTTCCGCAGCGCCATGCGTGCGTTCATGGATCGCGCCCGTGCGACCTATATTGCGATGATCGTGGGACGCGTCTTCGCGGTCCTGCTGGCCTTGAGCGCCATTCACCGCATCATGAACCAGGGCAACTGGGGATTCGTGACGCTGCTGATCGCGTGGATGATCTGGAAGGAAGGCTACCGCGAATACCAGCAGGCGTTGATCGAGGAGTCTTGGGGCGGACGCTGGGACTATTCGGCCCGCGTGTCGCCGCCGCCCTACGGGGGCGATTCCGACGAAACGGAAATCCGGCGTGGCCGATAGAAGTTGAAAGGTTTCGGGGGTTGAAATGGAAGAACTGAAGATCAAGGAAAACTGTCAGTGGGATGCGGCGAGTCTCGGCGAGATCATGCTGCGTCTCGATCCAGGTGACGGGCGCATCCATTGCGCACGTGAATTCAAGGTGTGGGAAGGCGGCGGCGAATACAATGTCGTGCGCGGTCTGCGTCGCTGCTTCGGATTGAAGACGACCACCGTGACGGCCTTTGCTGAAAATCCCGTGGGCCGTCTCGTCGAGGATTTCATGCTGCAGGGCGGCGTGGACGTGAGCCACATCAAGTGGGTGCCGTTCGACGGCATCGGCCGCACCGTGCGTAACGGCCTCAACTTCGTCGAGCGCGGTTTCGGCTGCCGCGGCGCGCGTTCGTGTGCGGACCGCGGACTCACGGCGATTTCCCAGCTCAAGCCGGGCGACATCGACTGGGACCAGCTCTTCGGCCGCGAAGGCGTGCGCTGGTTCCATACGGGCGGCATTTTCGCCGCGCTTTCGGAAACGACGGCCGAGGTGGCGATCGAGGCCCTGAAGGCCGCGAAGAAATACGGCACCGTGACGAGCTACGACCTCAACTACCGGGCGTCGCTGTGGAAGTCCATCGGGGGACAGGCCCGCGCGCAGGAAGTCAACCGCGAGATCGCGAAGCATGTGGACGTGATGATCGGCAACGAAGAGGACTTCACGGCGGCGCTGGGCATTGCGGTCGAGGGCGTGGACGCCAACCTGACCACGCTGCCGATCGAGGGCTTCCGCAAGATGATCGAAAAGGCCGTCACCATCTATCCGAACTTCAAGGCGGTGGCGACGACGCTGCGCAGCGTGAAGAGCGCGACGGTGAACGACTGGAGCGCGCTCTGCTGGTACAAGGGCGAACTGCACGAGAGTGTCAAGCGTCCGGGTCTTGAGATCTATGACCGCGTAGGTGGCGGCGACTCGTTCGCGAGCGGCCTCATTTACGGCTTTCTCACGTTCAACGATGCGCAGAAGGCCGTTGAGTACGGTGCGGCGCATGGTGCACTCGCGATGACGACGCCGGGTGATACCTCGATGGCGACGAAGGCCGATGTCGAAAAACTCGTGGGCGGCGCTTCCGCACGCGTCGATCGCTAACGCGGAAGGTCCACATGATCTCGCGCGACCTCAAGCTCTACTTCTTTCTCGTGTGCATCCCTGCGGTGCTGCTGACGGGGGTGGGGCTTGTTCAGTTGCATAAAATCGCCGAAGGACGGCGCGCGGCGTCCGTCGTGGCGCGTACGGGCGTGATCGAACGCATTCAGACCGAACTGCGCGAGGCGTTCTTCGACGAAGAGAAGCCTGAAGAGGCGAGTTCGCCCGAGGCTCGCCGCAAGGCCTTGCTGGAGGCGCTCGCGAAAACGCCGGGGGTCGCCCGGCCCGAGGGGGCGTTCACCTGGCGGGTGAAGGGAACGGAAGTCGATGTTCGGAGTTCGCCGACCGTGCCGAATGAAGTTTTGAATGCGATCGCCCGGCTTCGCACGATGGGCGAGTGGGGAACAGCCCCCAAGAACCGCAAGAAGCCGCCGATGGCCGGCGTTCGGTTGTTTGACGATCATCCCGTGGTGTGGGTGCGCGACGGCAAGCGGAATGGATGCGTCTGCGGTGTCGTTTTCGCAGACGACCCTGTGGTACCGGACATCCTGGCGCGGGCGTTGTGGCCCGTGGGGCTGGCGCTTGGCGTGCTGTTGGCGGGTATTCTTTCGGCGGGGACGATTCTGCTCGTACGGGCGGCGGCGAAAGCACGGCGCGACGATCGGATGAAGACGACGTTTCTCTCGAACGCGTCGCATGAACTCAAGACGCCGCTTGCGGGGATCGGCCTTTGGACGGACCTTTTGAAAAGCGGACGCCTCGCGCCCGACCGCGCGGCGCACGCCTACGACATCATCTCGGCCGAGAACGCGCGCATGGTGCGTCTCGTTGAAAATCTGCTCGACTTTTCGCGGCTTGAACAAGGCCGCCGCCGCTACGTGTATCGCGATCTCGACCTGGCGGCGCTTGCCGCCGACACGGTCGATCTCGTACGGGGCGATTTTGCGGCGCACGGACTCACGCTGACGTGTGCGGAGGCGGTCGTGGCGCGGGCGGATGCCGATGCGACAAAGCAGATCCTCGTCAATCTGCTCGGCAATGCCGCCAAGTATGCGGCGGCCGACGGGCCGGTGGAAGTTGCCGTGTCGCGCGACGATGCATGCGTGCGCGTGGCGGTACTTGACCGGGGGCCCGGACTTTCCGCCGAGGCGCGTGCGCACGTCTTCGAGCGTTTCTGGCGGGCGGAGACCGCGCTCACGGCCGAGACGGGCGGACTGGGGCTGGGCCTGTCGATTTCACAGGCGCTGGCGCAGGATATGGACGGTCGGTTGACAGTGGCGGCGCGTGCGGGCGGCGGGTGCGTCTTTACGCTGGAACTGCCGTCGGCGGAGAATTTCAATCAGAGAAAACAGGAGAGCGGAAAATGAAGAAGTTCGGATGCGGTATCGGTTGGATGGCGCTAGTCGGCGTGGCGATGGGGATTTCTGTGCAGGCGGCGCCGTTGCGGTGGCCCGAGGTGACGACGTCGATGAAGCCGTGGGCGATCAACTGGTGGATGGGCGGCGCCGTCGACGAAGCGGGCCTTGAGAACCAGTGCGCGGAAATGGAACGCGCGCATTTCGGCGGCTTCAATGTGGTACATGTCTACAACGACTTCCACAATCGCGCGCGCGCCGCCGGACAGACGCCGTATGTGCCGGATGAGAAGTGCCGCGTGTTCATGTCCGACGACTGGCTGGCGGCCTGGAACATGGCCGTGCGCATTGCGCGCAGCCATCGCCTTGACGTAGACCTCTCGATGTGCGGCGGCTGGTGCTTTGGCGGTCCGTGGGTGACCAAGGAAGACGCGGCCTCCTCGCTCGTCAAGATCCACATCCCGGGACCCGGCGGCGAAGGGTATCACATCGACCCGTTCTCGGCCACGGCGATGCGCCATCACATCGACCGGTTCGAAGCCGCATTCGGCCAGCACGGCACGGCGGAGCGTCCCCGCGGGTTCTATCACGACAGCTTCGAATACTACGGCGCCAAGCCGAAGCACGGCGAGAACATTGACGAGGCGGAACTCGCCTGCTTCAAGGTGTGGACCGACTGGTGCCGCGAGAACGGCTATCTCACGCGCCAGCAGGCGCACGGGTCGCCCGCGAACTGGCTCGACATCTATGCACAGGCGTCCGTGCCGGAAACGGAGATGTTCGGCCGCAAGGACAAGAACCGCGACATTCTGCTGTCGAAGTTCGCGTCCTCCGCCGCGCACATCACGGGCACGAAGCTCTGCTCGGCCGAGGCGTGCACATGGGTCGACGAACATTTCTGCGAGAAGCCGAAGGACGTGAAGATGATGCTCGACCAGATGTTCCTGGCCGGCATCAACCATATCTTCTACCACGGGCTCAACTATTCGCCGGTGGATACGCCGTGGCCGGGCTGGTGCTTCTTCGCGTCGCTGCAGATGAATCCGCGCAATCCGCTCTGGCGCGAAGTGGTGACGCTGAACGACTATGTGATCCGCTGCCAGTCCATCTTCCAGACGTGGCATCCCGACAACGACCTGCTCGTGAAGTGGGATCCGGACGAATACCGCAAGGCGAAACCGGGCAACATGGGCCGCTTCATGACGATCCACAACGGCGACGTGTGGTTCCATCCGACGCCGACGGGCAAGCGCGCGCGCCAGCTGTGGGCGGATGGTTATCAGTTCGACTTCGTGAGCGACCGCCAGTTGAAGGCGAATCCGAAACTCTGCGCGCGTCTCGACGTGACGAAGGCCAAGCCCTCGCCGTTTGCGAAGGCGAAGACGGGGTTGATGTCCACGCGCTGGACGAAAGACGGCACCACGCTCTACTTCGTCGTGAACCACAGCGGCAAGACGCGCGTCCTGACCGGCGACTTCGTGGCGATGGACCCGATGACGGGATCCATCGGCCGCGAAACGCGTCGCGTGCTGCCGCATTATGCGTCCGTTTTCGTGTCGGGGAAGGTCGAGGTGGCAGAAGAGACCAACCCGCAGCCGATGCTTCCGCTCGCGTGTGCGTCCTGGCGTGTGACGCCGGTGGCGGGCGGTCCGGCGCTGCCGCCGGCTACGAACCTCGTGCAGCTGGCAAGCTGGAGCAAATGGGATGAAGCCTTTGCGGGTACGATGCGCTATGAAACGACGTTCGATGCGCCCGAGGCGGTCGATCGGGCGTGGGAACTCGATCTCGGCGACGTGCGTGAAGCGGCCCGTGTGTGGCTCAACGGACAGAACCTCGGGTGCTGTCTCGTGCCGCCGTATCGTGTGCGCATTCCGGCGGGCATTCTACGGACGAAGGGCAACGACCTCGTGGTGGAGGCGACGAGCCTCGGGGCGAACCGCGTCCGCCACATCTATCGCACGAACGGCGTGTGGAAGAAGTTCGCCGACTACAATTTCTACAACTACGACTACAAGAAGTTCAACGCCGACAAGTGGCCCGTGCGGTCGTGCGGCCTGCTGGGTCCGCTGTCCCTGCGCGAGCCGGGCGTACAGCAGCCGGCGAGTCCCCTCAAGCCGTAAGCGCTGGACGGAGCTCGGCGTCGGGTAAGACCGTAGGGAATCACCGATCTTCACCGCTTCACAATTATTTCCATTTTCCATTTGACATACCTACCGGTAGGTATGTATAATATGCGAACTTTTTTTCGCTTTCAAACCCGCGACATGGCACGAAGTACTAAAGAAGAGGCTGAAAAGACGCGCACGCGCATCCTTGCGAGTGCGCTGGATTTGTTTGCCCAGAAGGGGTATGAACACACGACGTTCACCGATGTTGCGGCGCAGCTCAAGCTGACGAAGGGGGCGGTCTACTGGCATTTCGCGTCGAAGGAGGCGCTTCTGAGGGCGCTCGTCGACGAAATGTTCACGCGGTTCGAACGGGAAATCGCCGCGCTGATGCCGAAGGAGGAGCTCACGTTCCTGGCGGTGGCGGAGATGCTGGTGACGAACGCCGAGCGGATTGTGTCCGACCCGAAGCGGACGTCGTTTTTCATGTTGATGAAGACGCAGGTGCGGTGGCGTGACGCGTCGATGGCGAGCGTACGCGAAGAGCTGCTCACGAACAAGCGGTTTGGTCCGTACCACGCGCTCCTGCGGGCCATTGACAACGATGTGCGGGCCGGGCGAATACGGGCGGATGTGAACGCCCAGGAAGTGGCGGCGGCGTGTCTGGCGGCTTGGGAGACGCTGATTCAGTGGCGGATCGACGGTTTCTTGAAATGCGACTTGCGCAGTACGTTGACCCATTCCTATGCTGGCGTATGGGCGCAGATTCAAATGAAGTAAAATTTAAAGGAGAATGAGAAAATGGTAGAAAATGAGACAAAAGGTTCAGCGATCGGGTCGATTATCGGCACGGTGGTGTTGGCGGGCGTCTGCAGTGCGGCGGGGTGGATTGGCCGCGGGCTGATGCCGCAGAAGGACGCGAATGCGATGCCGCAGCAGGCGATGCCGCCGGTGTCGGTGGCCGTGAAGTCGGTGGAGATGCGTCCGTACAATCTGCCGGAGCGCTATGTGGCGCACGCCGAAGCTGTCCAGGAAGTCGACCTGCTACCGCAAGTGGACGGCTACATCAAGGAAATCAAGTTCAAAGAAGGCGACACCGTGAAGGAGGGCCAGCTCCTCTACGTGCTCGACGACGAACGCTATCAGGCCGTGGCGAACCAGAAGCGCGCCGACCTCGAGGCGGCGAAGGCCGACCTGGAAGCGGCGAAGGCCGAAACGCGGCGTGCGAAGCGCTACTGGGATCGTATGCAGAAGGCCGACGCGCGCGGTATCACGCAGAAGGAACGCGACGACGCGGAAGCGGGCGCTGAAAAGTCCGCCGCCGCCGAGGAGCGTGCGCTCGCGGCCGTGACGCAGGCGAAGGCGAACCTCGTGGTGGCCGAGTACGACCTCAAGAAGGCGAAGGTGTTCGCGCCGATTTCGGGCCAGATCGGTAAGACGACCGCGCACGTGGGCGACTACGTGGCGCCGTCGAAGGGCGCGCTCGCGCACATCATGCAGATCGACCCGATCCGCGTGACCTTCCCGCTCACCGACCGCGCGTACATCGGCTGGCGCGAGGCGGAGAAGAAGGGCGGCAACGAAGGCTACCGCATGCGCCTCTTGCTGCCGGACGGCAGTGAGTTCAAGGGCGAAGGTACGTGGGACTTCGACGACAACCAGATGAGCCGCGAGACCGCGACGATCATCATGCGTCTGTCGTTCGCGAACCCGGACCGCCTGCTCGTGCCGAACAGCTACTTGACGCTGCTGGCGGACAAGAAGAAACCCGCGCCGGTCGCGAGCGTGCCGCAGCAGGCGGTGATCGACCTCGCGGGCGGCAACCAAGGCGTGTACGTGCTGGACGAAAAGAAGATGACCGTGGAGCAGCGCGTGGTGAAGACGCGCGAGACGTTCGCGGGCTGGACGCCGATCTCGGGCGTCAAGGAAGGCGAAAAGGTCGTCATTTCCGGCGTGTCCAAGCTTCATCCGGGCGCGAAGGTCGTGGTCGTGAAGCCGACGGACAACGATGACTTGAATCCGAAGTACGTGCCGCCGGTGAAGTAAGTTCCGGTCGGAAAGGTCCTGAAGAATGAAGATTTCAATTCGAAAGTCGATCGACGAGATCAAAACGTTCTCGCGTACGTTCATCGAGCGTCCGCGATTCGCGATGGTCATTTCGATCCTGTTGACGATCGCCGGTTCAATGGCGATCTTCACGCTGCCGATTTCGCAGTATCCGCGTCTGACGCCGCCGACGATCCAGGTGAGCTACAACTACCCGGGCGCGAATGCGCGCGAAGTGCTCAACACCGTCGCCAAGCCGATCGAAGACGAAGTGAACGGCGTGGACGACATGCTCTACATGGTGGGCACGTGCTCGGACGACGGCAACTATCAGCTCACGGTGTCGTTCGAGGTCGAGTCCGACCGCGACATGGACATGGTCAAGGTGCAGAACCGCGTGTCGCAGGCCGAGGCGAAGCTGCCCTCCGAAGTGAAGCAGCTGGGCGGACGTATCCGTGCCCAGTCGGAAGACCAGTTGGGCTTCCTCTGTTTCCGTTCGAAGAAGGGCACGATGAGCCGCCAGCAGATCAGCGACTACATCTACGGCAACATCCAGCCGGTCCTGCTGCGAATCCCGGGCGTGGGCGAAGCGACGGTGTACGGTCCGAAGCTCGCCATGCGTGTGTGGCTCGATCCGCAGCGTATGGCGGCGCAGGGTATGAACTCCGAAGAAGTGATCAACGCGGTGACGAAGCAGAACGTGCAGGCCTCGCTCGGTACGGTGGGCGCGAGCCCGCTGCCTGCGAACGCCGCGAAGACCTACACCCTTACGGGCAAGGGCCGCTTGATGTCGCCGAAGGAATTCAATGAAATCGTGGTGCGGCGCGACGACAACGGTGGCCTGGTGCGCCTCTGCGACATCGCCCGCACGGAAGTCGGCGAAGAGAACTACATGTTCGCGGGCCAGTTCAACGGACAGAACTCCGTGTCGGTCGCCCTGGCGCAGAAGCCGGGCGCGAACGCGATCGCCACGATGAACAAGATCTACAAGGCGATGAAGGAGCTCGAGTCGACCTTCCCCGAAGACCTCGACTGGAGCGTGCCATACGACGCGACCGACTACGTGCGCATGTGCGTACGGGAAATCGTGGAAACGCTCGTCATCACGTTCCTCCTCGTGGTGCTCGTGTGCTACATCTTCCTGCAGGACTGGCGTGCGACGCTCATCCCGTGCCTGACGATTCCGGTGTCGATCTGCGCGACCTTCATCCTGATGGCCGTGCTGGGCTACACGATCAACCTGCTGACCTTGTTCGGCCTCGTGCTGTCCATCGGCGTGGTGGTGGACGACTGCATCGTGGTGGTCGAACGTGTGCAGTACCTCATCGAAACGCGCGGCCTCAATTCGAAGGAAGCGGCCATCCAGGCGATGAGCGACGTGACCTCGGCCGTTATCGCGACGACGCTCGTCTTGCTCGGCATCTTCGTGCCGGTCGGCTTCATGAGCGGCATTACGGGCCGCATCTACCAGCAGTTCTCCGTGACGCTGTCGGCGGCCGTGTGCTTCTCGACGTTGTGCGCGTTGACGCTCGCGCCGGCCTTGTGCTCGCTCATCCTGCGCGAGGCGCGTCCGTTCAAGCACGGTCCGCTCGCGTGGTTCAACTGGGGCGTGGAGCGCTTCAAGGGCTTCTTCGTGATGTGCGCCAAGTGGCTCGCGCGCCGTCTGCTGCTGACGGGCTCGCTGCTGGTGTTGACGATCCTCCTGACGATCCAGTTCTTCCAGAAGGCGGAAACGAGCTTCCTGCCGGACGAAGACCAGCGCGTGGTGTTCATCTCGATGGAAATGCCGGAAGGCAGCGCGCGCGACCGTACGCGTGACGTGGCGTTGCGCGCGGTGGAACTGCTGCGCAAGGAACCGGAAGTGAAGAGCGTGCTGTCCATCACGGGCTTCTCGATGGTCGGCGGCCGTGGTGAAAACCAGACGCTGCTCGTCGCGGACCTCAAGGACTGGAGCGAGCGTCCGCGCGCGGACCAGAGCGCGCAGATGCTGTGCAAGCGCTTCCAGGAACTGCTTCTGGCGATTCCGGAACCGAAGTGGAACATCTTCACGCCGCCCGCGATCCCGGGCCTCGGCAACACCAACGGCATCGTCTTCCACTTGCTGAACAAGGAGGACTCCAGCACGGACCACCTGGCGGCGGAGATGGACAAGCTCTTGGAGAAGTTGCGTGCGAATCCGCGCGTGATGACGGCCTTCGCGGGCTTCAACGCGGAGACGCCGCACTTGAAGTTCAATCTCGACCGCGTGAAGGCCGAGATGTTCAAGGTGCCGGTCGCGACGGTCTATTCGACGCTGCAGAACTATCTCGGTTCGCGCTATGTGAACGACGTCAACCTCGGTACGCAGGTGAACCGCGTGACCGTGCAGTCGTCGTATGAAGGGCGTGCGAAGCCGGAAGACGTCGAACGCCTCTACGTGCGCAGCGAAACGGGCAACATGATCCCGATCGGTTCGCTCGGCACGATCGAGCGCGAGCTCGGGCCGCGTATCACCAAGACGCGCGACAAGTACATGGCGGCGAACATCACCGTGATCCCGAAGCCGGGTCAGGCGTCGGGCGTGGTGATGAGCGAGCTTCGCGAACTGTTCGCGAAGGAACTGCCGGAAGGTTTCGGCTACGCATGGGGCGCGCTCGCATTCCAGGAATCGCGTAACGAAGGCACGGCGGCGCCGCTCATCCTGCTGGCCGTCATCTTCGGCTACCTGTTCCTCGTGGCGCAGTACGAGTCGTGGACGATTCCGCTGCC
>JAKSOY010000161.1 GCA_024405255.1 Kiritimatiellia bacterium | reverse complement strand
TTTCAGACGGGATTTAACCAGCCGTTGTTGGCGGGGATGTTCATTGACAAGCCGATTGTGGATCGTAATGCCGTACAGACCGTCTCGCGACTCAATCGCAAGTGTCCGGGCAAGGATCGTGTCGTTGTGGTGGATTTCACGAATAATGCAGACGCGATTCTCAGGGCTTTTGCCAAGTATCGCGAGGGGACGCCCTACGAGCCCGATCCACCGGATCCCGAGCGGGCGAAAGAACTCTATCGGCAGATTCTGGACGCGGCGATATTCACCCTGGGTGACATTACTCAATTCGCGGCATTGGCCCGCACGGCGACGGATGCGCAGGTCCAGTATCGCGTTGGTGCGTTACGGCAGATCTTCCAGACGCGCGTGAGTGACATTGGACCGCGGAAGGACTACGTTCGGCTTCTTGCGAAATACGTCAAACAAGTGGACTTCTTCAGGAGGGATTATGATTTCGGAAGCGACATGCTGGACGCGTATGTCTTTGCAGATGTCGTTGGCCGTCAGTTGATCAAGCAGGGATCGATGAGCGAATTGATGCAGGCCATGCGTCACACCGAAGTCGTCAAGGCGAGCGTCAAGTTCCAGGGGGTTCGGTCTGGCAACGGAATTGTTGCGTTGAAACCGAGCCGAAAGGGCCATGGCCCGGGTGTTCCGCAGAAGAAGGTCTCCGTGCAGGAGATGATTGACGAGATTCGCGAGACAAAGGACGTTCTACCGTTGGTTCGCCATTTTGCTTTTCAGCACCAGGAACATGTTCTCTGCATTACCCTCAATGGTGCAAATGAGGTGATTAACACGCATACGGTTGCTGTTGGATCATTCGATCGGGCATCGCCTGATATTCGAGAGGTCTTTTTTCGGGCTGTGGCGGACAAGGCCGCCGGTATTGTCATAGCTCACAACCATCCAGAGGGTGTGCTTCGGCCCTCGGATGCCGACATCCAAATGACCAACCACATCAGACAAGTGGGCGATATTGTTGGGGTTATGCTTCTTGACCATATTGTTTTCAATCGTAAGGAGTACTTTAGCTTCCTTGAAGGAGGGTTGATGTGATATCAATTTTGAAAAAAGAGCATTATGGACGTAACATGGAGAGGCTACGGACAAATGGCATCAGAGCGGAGATCGATTAAGGGAAAATGAGTCCCTTGAAAGGAGAAAAATGAAAAACAGAAAGATGGCAGTGTGTGGCGCCGTGCTGTGCGCGGCGACGATGATGATGGGAGGGTTGAATTCGGCGATGGCGGTAGGGTTGCCGAAGGCCCTGGAAGTGTCGCCGCGTCCGTTCGGCGTGACGAAGCATGGCGAGCAGGCGAAGGCGTATGTGCTGCGCGGCAAGGGCGGCCTCGTGATGGAAGTCACGGACTACGGCGGGCGCGTGTCGCGCCTCTTGGTGCCGGATGCGAAGGGTGTGCTCGTGGACGTGACGATCGGCTTCGACTCGGTGAAGGGCTGGGACGATACCGATCCGTTCTTCGGGGCGATCATCGGCCGCTACGGCAACCGCATCTGGCAGGGACGCTTCACGCTTGACGGCAAGACCTACCAGCTCGACTGCAACGACGTGACGCGCGACTGCCATCTCCACGGCGGTACCCGCGGCTGGTATTCCTTCGTGTGGAAGGCCGAAACGTTCACACGCGGCGACGACGTGGGCATCGTCTTCACAAAGCGCTTTCCCGACGGCGAGCAGGGTTTCCCGGGGAACGTCGATGCGAAGGTGACCTATACGATCACGCCCGACAACACGTGGCGCATCGAATACGAGGCGACGACGGACAAGGCGACGCCGATGAACCTCACGCAGCATGTCTACTTCAACCTGAACGGCACGGGCGACGTGCACGGACAGGACCTGCAGATCGACGCCGACCGCTATGTTTCGGTGGACGGGAAGCTCAATCCGCTGCCCGGGCCGCCGAAGTCCGTGGTGGGCACGCCGTTCGACTTCCGCACGTTCCACAAGATCGGCGAGCGCATCAACGCGCCTGACCGCGACGTGCAGATCGATCCCGGCTACGACCACAGCTTCTGCCTCAACGGCACGGGTTTCCGCAAGGTGTCGGAAATGCGCGGCGACAAGCGGCGGATGGAAATCTGGACCGACCAGCCGGGCGTGCAGTTCTATTCGGGCAATCTCATCGAGCGCCGCTGGACGATGAAGGATGGCATCCAGATGATGCCGCGCAGCCACATTGCGATGGAGACGCAGCATCATCCGAATACGCCGAATCGTCCCGATTATCCGCAGACGACGCTGCGTCCGGGCGAAACCTATCGCACCAAGACGGAATACCGTTTCCGTGCCAACTAACAAAGGACTACAACCAATGGAACTGAAGAGAATCAGCTGTTTGATCGGTGCCGCCTGCGTGGCGGCGGCGGTGCTGGCGGCGCCGGGTGCGCGCTGGACGCTTGAACGGGCGCAGGCCTGGGGCAAGGCGAATCCGTGGTATTGCGGATTCAACCAGATTCCCGCGAACGCGATCAACGACGTCGACATCTGGCAGAAGGGCGGCTTCTCGCCCGAGGTTCTGCGTAAGGAATTCAAGCTCGCGTCGGATCTCGGCTTCAACTGCGTGCGCATCTTCCTGCAGTACAAGGTGTACGAGGACGACCCTGTGTGGTTCCTGCGCGCGTTCGAGCGCTACCTGCAGCTCGCCGACGAGGCGAAGCTCAAGGTGATGCCGGTGCTGTTCGACGACTGCAAGTTCGGTCCCGCGACCGATCCCGAACTCGGCAAGCAGACCGAGCCGCTGCCGGGGTGGGGCATGTGGGGCTGGGTGCCGTCGCCCGGACACACGATGGTGGCCGATTCCCGCACGCACGGCAGGCTCGAGGAATACGTGAAGTCGGTGATCCTCCATCACAAGGACGATCCGCGCATTTTCGTGTGGGACCTCTACAACGAGCCGACGTTCGCGATGGGCCGCTTCAGCCGGCATTCGCTTGCGCTCGTGAAGAAGTGCTTCACGTGGGCGCGTGAAATCAATCCCTCGCAGCCGCTGACCGTCTGCCGCTGGAACAACGACAAGGGGGTCAACGACATCGTGCTGAATGAAAGCGACATCATCACGTTCCACTGCTATCAGCCTGCCGACGGCACGCGGAAGGTGCTGAAGGACATGGTCCAGCTGGGCCGCCCTGTCATCTGCACCGAATGGCTCTATCGTCCTAACGGCTGCGACATCCCGAACATCCTTCCCATCTACAAGGAAACGGGCGTGGGCAGCATGATCTGGGGACTCGTCAACGGCAAGTCGCAGACGCACCTGCCCAACGGCGTCTACACGCCGAACTTCAAGGGGCCCTGGAAGCACGACCTGTACCGGCCCGACCACACACCCTACGATGTGAAGGACCTCGAGATCATCAAGAAAGCAACGGGGGTGAAGTGAGATGAAAATGACGAAGTGCATGTTGGCGGCGACGGTCGCCGTTCTGGTGGGAAGCGCGTTTGCCGCAGAAAAACTGGCGGAGGGTTTTGCGCCGCTCGCGTGGATCGAGTCCACGGGCGAACAGTACATCGACACCGGCGTGGACGCCGGAGCGAAGACGACGGTCGATCTGTCGTTCGGCCACTGCCTCTATTCGCAGGGGGCGACGTTCTTCGGCAAGAACGTGTGGGACCCCAAGGGGTTCCTCTTCATCCTCCAGAACGAGCACTTCCGCTTCTTCGGCAACACGGGCAGGGAACCGGGGCCGATGTGGAATCTGATCGACATGGATCCCACCGAAGAGCGCGACTACCGTTTTGTGTTGGGCACGGACAGCAAGGCGCGTCTTTTCGACGCCGCCGGCAAGGAACTCTGCGCGCTTGCGACCGACCGGTCGTCGTCCTCGCACCATCCGCTCTGGCTCTTCAAGTGCAATTCGCAGCATAGCACGGGCGGCGAGTTCCGGCTCTATGCGATGAAGATCGGCCAGGACTCTGGCGAGATTCTGCGCGACTTCGTGCCGGCGCGTCGTCTGGGCGACCGCGCGGTCGGTCTCTACGATCGCGTCACGCGCAAGTTCTTTGCGAATGCGGGCGGTGGCGCTTTCCGCGCGCCGGACGATCCGGTGGCGGCGGGTCCTCGGCGCTGGTCGATTGCGCGTGCGCAGGCTTGGGGGAAGTCCAATCCGTGGTTCTGCGGTTTCAACCACGTGCCCGCCAATGCGATCAACGACACGGAGATCTGGCAGGAGGAGACGTTCTCGCCCGATGTGATCAAGGACGAGTTCAAGCTTGCGACCGGACTCGGCTTCAACTGCGTGCGCATCTTCATCCAGTACAAGGTCTACGAACATGACCCCGTGTGGTTCCACAAGGCGTTCGAGAAGTATCTTCAGCTCGCCGACGAGGCGAAGCTCAAGGTGATGCCCACGTTGTTCGACGACTGCTCGTTCGGCCTCGCCACCGAACCCACGCTCGGCAAGCAGACCGATCCGCTCATCGGCTGGAACATGTGGGGCTGGACGCCGTCGCCCGGCTACACGATGGTCGTGGACCACCGCACGCACGGCAAGCTCGAAAAGTACGTGAAGGATCTCATCTCCACCCACAAGGACGATCCGCGCATCTTCGCGTGGGACCTCTACAACGAGCCCGTCAACGGCATGGGCGGCTATTCGAAGTATTCGCTGGCGCTTGTGAAGAAGTGCTTCGTGTGGGCGCGGTCCGTCAATCCCTCGCAGCCGCTCACGGTGGGCCGCTGGAATGGCAATGCGCAGCTGAACCGGCTGGTGGCGCGCGAAAGCGACATCATCTCCTACCACTGCTACAGCAACGCGCAGCGGACGCGCGCGATGATCGACGAACTCTCGAAGCTGGGGCGTCCGATGGTGTGCACCGAATGGTTCCTCCGCTACGGCGACTGCGACATCGAGCACTGCCTCGGCATCTACAAGGAGAGGGGCGTCGGCTGCATGATGTGGGGTCTCGTGAACGGCAAGACGCAGACCCATCTGCCGTTCGGCTACTGCGCCGACAAGCCGCCGTACACGGGCCGCTGGAAGCACGATCTCTTCCATGCCGATCACACGCCCTACAACCCGAAGGAGCTTGAACTCCTCCGCGAACTGACGGGCGCGAATGTTCCTGTGCAGGAGAATGGCAACCGTGTGAAACCGTGATCATCGTGACACAAAGGAATTCCTATGAAAACAATTCAGATTTCACGTCGTTCGTTTTTGGCGGGGTTGGGCGCGGTCGCGTTGCCGACGTTCGTACCCGCGTCCGCATTGGGCCTTGATGGCAAGGTCGCGCCGTCCAATCGACTGGTGATGGCGGGCATTGGCATCGGCCGCCGCGGCGGCGGGGTGTTGCCGGGTTGGGCGCTGGCGGAGAAGGACATTCAGTTCGTCGCAGACTGCGATGTGCGCCGAGAGCGTCGTCTGCGCATCAAGAACATGGTCGACCGCCATTACGGCAACAAGGACTGCAAGGTCTACATCGATGTGCGGGAATTGCTGGCGCGCAAGGACATCGACTGCGTCTACATTGCGACGGGCGACCGGTGGCATGCACCGATGTCCGTTCTGGCGATGCGCGCGGGCAAGGACGTGTACTGTGAAAAGCCGTCCGCGATGACGGTGCACGAAGGTCAGGCGGTGGTGGCGACGGCGGCGAAGTACGGTCGCGTCTACCAGGCGGGCCTGCAGCGGTTGAGCGAACCGAACTTCATTGTCTGCAACGAACTGCTGCGGTTGGGGCGCCTCGGCGAAGTGAAGAAAGTGTATGCGCATCTCTACTTCGGCACGCCGCTCTTCCTGCAGCGCACATGGTTGCCGGCCCAGCCGGAACCGCCGAAGGACGTGGTGGATTGGGATGCGTGGCTGGGGCCGTGTCCGTGGCATCCGTACAACTCATACTATCTTGGCGCCTGGCAGCATTTCTACGACTTCGGTACGAGCATCATCGGCGACTGGTGCAGCCACACCTACGCGCAGTGCCACGATGCGCTCGGCATGGAGGCGACGTCGCCGGTGTTCTATCCGTGTGTGCACAAGGCGGAGCCGAACGGCCTGTCCCTGCGTTTCGCGAACGGACAGGAGATGGTCGCCGAACAGCGCGGCTGGCGTGGAACATGCGGCGTGCGCTATGTGGGTACGGAAGGCTGGGTGTCGTGTGCGGACGGCTATACGCGTCCTGACGTGTCGCGTCCGTCGTTGCTGGCGGACTACAACAAGATCCTGGCGGACTACTGTCTGCGTACGGGCTATACGACCGAGAACCACATGCGCCAGTTCTTCAATGCCTGTAAGACGCGCGGCAAGACGGTGGCGAATGCGGTTCTCATGCACCGTTCGATGACGAGCACGCATTGCGCGAACATCGCGCAGTGGCTCGGACGCGATCTGCGGTGGGATCCGGTGAAGGAGCGTTTCATCAACGATGACGAAGCAAACCGCATGCTCGCGCGTACGCCGCGGCAGGGCTGGGAAATCATCTGAGAATCTTGCGAGGTGCGCAAATGAAGAATAGAGATTTTGAAATTCTGAATCGGAGCCTGCTGGCGGCGCTGTTGCTGGTGGCGGGTTCGGCGATGGCCGGCTTGGAAGGCGAGGCCGCGTACAAGATGTCCGAACAGCAGCTGCTGGAGGTTGTTCGCAAGGGCGCGGTCTCCGACCAGGTGACGGCCTGCCAGGAGTTGATGCATCGCGGGACGGCTGCGAGCGTACCCGTGCTGGCGGCGCGTCTGACGGATGCGGCCCAGCCGGCCCTCTTCCATGCGGCGCTGTACGGGCTGCAGAACATTTCGGGCAAGGAAGCGGATGCGGCGCTTGCGGCGGCCGAGTCGAAGGTGACGGGAACACGCCGGACGGCGGTCGCGCACGTGCGGGCCTTTCGTGCGAATCCGGTGCCGGATGGTTATGCCGGGGCGACGGCGGCGGTGACGGCGTTCCCTCCGAAGACGGCGGTGCAGCGCGGCGAGACGGCGCAGATCGAGCCCTTGCTCGCGGCGGCGCTGGGCGTTGGCGAAGCGGCGTCGGTCGCGCATCGTCAGCTGGCGGCGTTCCCGAATGCGCAGCTCGACGGGCGGCTCTTGAATCTGGTTACGCAGGGTCCTGATGCGAAGAAGGCGCGTCTGGCGGCCACGCTCCTCGGCGAGCGTCGGGCGCGGGCGGTGCTGCCGCAGCTGATTGCGTTCGCGAAGGCGACGCAGGATACGCGCCGGCGGGAAGACGTCTTCAAGTGCCTGGCGTACTTGTGTTCGGCGAAGCAGGATCTGCCGGCGCTCCTCGACCTGCTCAACAGCTTCCCCGAAGAGGATCGTCTGGAAGGTTCGATCATCCGTCTGCTCGCGCAGGAATTCCTGCCCGAGAGCCAGTCGGTGAAGGTGGTCTCCGCGCGGTTCGGCAATTTCGAAAACGGGCGTGTGGCGGATGTGAAACCGATGGTCGATGCTTTGGTGGAGGCGGGTTCGCGCGAGATCATGGCCGGCTGTCGTCTGGTGGGACGCGGCGGATTCCCGTCCGACCCGGCACCGGGACAGCCGAAGCAGCTGCGCATCTCGTACACGGTGGGGGGAGGTCCGGTGCGTCAGGCGGTTGTGGCGGACGGCGAGATTCTCGCGTTCGGCGACACGGTGCTGCCGGGTCCGCTCACGAAGACGCTGGTCGAGGCCTGGGCGAAGGCGCAGGGTGCCACGCGGGTGACGCTGCGGCGCATCATTGCCGCGCTTGAACGGCGAGGACGCGTACCGGGGTCCGATGCCGTGCTGTTCCGTCCGCTGGGGAACACGAAGGACCTCTCGGACTGGAAACAGGACGGGACGTTCTTCAGCATGCGCGACGGCGTGCTGACGGCGGAGTCGACGCCTCAGAATCCCTGCAAGAAGAGCCGCTACCTCATCTATGCGAAGGAGCAGTTCACGGACTTCGAACTGCGCGGCGAATTCCGTTTGAGCGCGGGCGCCAACTCGGGCGTCCAGTTGCGCAGCACGGACGAACTGCTTGTCGACAGCGGCTATCAGGCGGATATGGATGGCGGCGGGAACATCGTGGGCTACATCTTCCATACGCGCCAGTACCTCGTGGGCGAACGCGGTGCGGATGTGGCGCTCGCGTCGAACGGAGCGAAGAACGTCGCGCCGTTTGCCGACGGCAAGGAACTTCAGAAGCTCTATCGCGTAAACGACTGGAACGATTTGCGCGTCATCGTGAAAGACCGCATGATCGCCGTGTGGATCAACGGCGTACGGACGGCGGCGGTGATCGATGCGCGGGAAGACTTCCTGCCGAAGAAGGGCTACATCTCGTTGCAGATGCATCAAGGCAAGCCGATGAAGATCGAGTTCCGCGGTCTGCGCGTGCGCACGGACGAAGTGGCGCTCGATTCGAACCTCGAGAAGGCGCTGGCCGATCAGCTCGACCGACTTGAGAAGGGCGAGGCGCCCAAGTTCGACGGTGCAACCTGGATCTGGCATGCGAAGGCGTTGAAGCCCGAGACCGCGGTGTCGTTCCGTGCGGAACTCGACCTGCCGGCGGGCGAACTTGAAAAGGCGGCGCTCATCTTCACGTGCGACGACAGCGCGGTGGTCTCGGTCAATGGTCGTGAAGTCGGCAGCCAGACGGGCAGCAAGCTTTGGTACACGCCCACGCCGGTGTGCGGTCTTGAACGGACGAACCTCAAGCCGGGTCGCAACGTGATTGAAGTCGCCGCCGTCAATCATGCCGGCACGGGTGCGGGTTTCCTCGCGATGGTCGAGGCAACCTACAAAGACGGCCGCATCGTGCGCTTCCCCTCGAATATACGTGGGTGGAAGGTGTCGAACGATGGCGGTAAGACCTTTGACGTGCCGGTGGCCGTGTGTCCCTATGGTGGCCAACCCTACGGTTATTTCAAGTAAGACATGCTGCTTTACCTTTTTATCACATTGCCTTTCGTCCTCATTGCGGCGCTTGTGTATTCCAGCCGCAATGGGGTGCTGGGCGTGAGCCGGTGGATGTTGCGCCGACGCTACGAGATTACGCTCACGGGACTCGAGGCGCTCGATCCGCGTGAGACGTATCTCGTCATCCCCAACCATCCGGCGATTGTCGATCCGTTCCTTGTGGTGACGGAACTGCATGCGGCGCGCATCGATTTGCGTCCGCTTGTGGACGAGTCGTTCTTTTCGAACCGGATCGCGCGCCATATCCTCGCGTTGATGGACGCGGTGAAAGTGCCCGACTTCCAGCGGCTCAACTTTCGTCCGATCCTGAAGGCGCGTCCGAAGCTGCACGATGCGGCACGGCGCGCCAAGGCTCTCGGCTATACGGTGCTGGCGACGCTCACAAGCGGCGGGAACGTGATCCTCTATCCGTCGGGACACATCACGGCCGACGGACGCGAGCTCATCAAGAACCGTCAGCTCGCCTACAACGTCATCAGCCAGCTGCCCGAAAAGGTGCGTGTACTGGGAGTGCGGACGCGTGGCCTCTACGGCAGCATGTGGAGTCGCAAGGGAGGCCGTCCGGCACCGCCGTTCGCCTCGACGCTGGCAAAGGCGCTTGCGAAATGGTTCTTCTGCGGATTCTGGAAGAAACGCCCTGTTTCGATCCACTTCGAAGACCTCACCGACGCCTGCGAAAAGTGGCTGGTGGACGGACGGATGGATTTCAATCGCCACCTGGAGAAATGGTACGACGCCGATTTGACCGCCCGGGGGCTTACGTGCGAAGAGACGACGTAGGTGGCGATTGTTTGATTGTTCGATTGTTCGATTGGTCGATTGGTCGATTGGTCGGATTGTTCGATTGGTCGATTGTTCGATTGGTCGGAATCCAGCGGGGATGGTTCCGCATGGCTGGATCTAATTCAAAGAATGCCGTTCCGACAAGCTTTTGGCCCATTATCCAAATCAATCCCATAAAACCAATTGGGCCTATCATCAATCAATCCTATCAAACCGATATGACCTATCACAGGAGATCGGTCCCATCGGTTCGATCCGTCCCATCGGTCCAAAAAACAAAAAATAGGCACCCAGCATGGCATGATGAGTGCCTAGATTTTTTTCGCTGGGACCGATGGGTCGGATCGGACGGATTGATTGAAAGTTCGGATCATGTGTCTTCTGCCTTGGTGAATATTCTTAAGTTTGGAAAAATTTAGAATATAAGAATATTGCACTTGACGAAATTCAATAAAAGTTCTATAAGATGTCTTGTTTTGCAAAGAAAGGTGACGAATGAACTGTTTTGCTCTTCAGGCAAAGAACCATTACGGCGTGGAACCGGTCCCACGCCGTGGTCTGGCGACGCACGGGGACAGACCCTGCGGCCCGACGGGTGGGGACGAGATTACGGTGTGGGACCGGTCCCACGCCGTGGTCTGGCGACGCACGGGGACAGACCCCTTGTCCCGAGATGACTTTTTGTTTTCATATATGAAATTGAGG
>JAKSOY010000160.1 GCA_024405255.1 Kiritimatiellia bacterium | reverse complement strand
TGCGAGGCGACCGGCAGGGGTAAAGCCTATTCGTTGTGCTATTACCAGGCAGGGGATAGTAAGTGAATCTACTTTGGTAAGCCTTTTACTTATTGCCTATGGAAACAAGAAAGGCTTTCGATTCTTGGATCGAAAGCCTTTGGTGCTAGGGCTCGATGGCCGAAAGTTTTGAAATGGCCTTACTGGCCGGCGGCAACAATGACGCAGAGGCCCGTCACGAAAAGAATCAGCATGGCGGTGTTATAGACGGCCGACCGCTTCGGCGCCCCTGCGAATTCCTTCCAGACGAGAATGCCCCACAGCACCGAGACGAGGGTCGACCCCTGCCCCAGGCCATAGCTGATCGACGGACCCGCCTTGCCGGCCGCCACGAGGTTGATGCCATTACCGAGACCCCAGATGAGACCGCCCAGCACACCCACCAGATGAACTTTCAGGTTCCCCTTGAAGTAGGCGAGTTCGTTGATCGGCTCGCCGGCCGCCGGGAAGCGCATGGCAATGCCGTTGAACACGAAGTTGGACGCGAACACGCCGAGCGAGAAGATGAACGCGGCCGAGTACGGAGTCATCAACCCCTTCGCCGGCGCCGGGTTGGTGAAGTTCATATCCATCGCCTTCGCAATGAAGAAGTAGAAGAAGGACATCATAATGCCGCAGACGACACTGATGATCAACCCCTTCACCATCGTTCCGCCGCTGCCGCTCTTCGTACCCGCGGCACGGTTACGAATCTGACACGCGATCACGTTGCAGATGATTGCCACGACAATCAACCCGACACCGGCAAAGATCCCATAGGGATTCCCCTTCGGCGCGAGGATGTAGTTCCAGACGACGCCAAGTACAAGCGCAAGTCCAATCCCCACCGGGAAGGCGACACTCAATCCCACGATCGAAATCGCCGCCGCCAGGAGCAGGTTTGCTCCATTGAAGATGACGCCTCCCAGGAAGGCGTTCAAAAGACTTGACCCCGAGGCCTGTTTCAAGTTCGTGATGAATCCCCACTGCGCATTGTCGCCGATGTTGCCGGCCGTCAACCCGAACACCAAGGCGAACAGGACGACACCGAGGACATAGTCCCAATAGAATAGCTCATAGCGCCAATTCTTTCCCGTCAGTTTCTGGGTGTTCGCGAACGACCCCCAGCAGAGCATGGTGAGCACGCAGCAGGCAACTGCGATGCCGTAACTTGTGACTGTAAACATGTGGATTTCCTCCTTTGATTTTTATTTAGGTTACAAAAGATTATAGCGAGTTTCGCTTTCACATGCAAGGACAAAGGTGCTATACTATTTCCTATGAACACACAAAACGACACAATTAAACCGAGCGCCCTGGCGCTGATTCCGTTCCTGATTTTCGCAGTCTTCTATGTGGGACTCTCCCTCTACGCGAAATATTGCTGCCATGTCGACATGGCCTTCTACAAGGTTCCCATGCCTGTCGCCTTCCTCGTGGCCTCCGCCGTGGCAATCATCTTCAACCGGCGGAAGTCCCTCGAGAAGAAGATCGACACCTATGCTACGGGCATGGGTGAAACGAATATCATGATCATGTGCCTGATCTTCATTCTCGCCGGCGCCTTCGCCACGGTGGCCAAGGGCTCTGGCGCCGTCGATGCCGCCGTCACGATCGCGCAATCGTTCATTCCCGCGCGCTTCATGGTCGCGGGCGTATTCCTCATCTCCTGCCTGATCTCGCTCGCCATCGGCACTTCCTGCGGTACAATCGCCGCTGTCGCGCCGATTGCGCTTGGCTTTGCCGCCCCTCTTCACCTCTCCCCCGCCCTTCTCCTCGGCGCCGTTGTCGGTGGGTCCATGTTCGGCGACAATCTCTCGATGATTTCCGACACGACCATCGCCGCCACGCGAACGCAGAATGTCAACATGAAGGACAAGTTCCGCGCCAACATCCTCATCGCCACCCCTGCGGCCATACTCGCATTCGTCTTCTACGGCATGATGGGATCGACCGCCGGTTCTGTCGAAGCTCCCGCCATCACGTTCCAGCATGTGCTGCTCATCCTGCCCTATGTGCTGATTCTCGTGCTCGCCTTGATCGGACTCAATGTGATGTTCCTCCTCTTCTCCGGTACCGTTCTCGCCTCGATCATCGGTACGAGTCTTGGACGGACGGCCATCTTCGACGTGGTTGACAAAGCCGGCGCGTGTACGACACCCGGCATCCTTGAACTGCTCGGCAAGGGGACGCTCGGAATGAGCGAGACGCTGATCGTCGCCATCCTTGCCGGCGGTCTTTTCTCGACCATCCAGGCCAACGGCGGCGTACGCTGGCTGACGGACCGCATTTCGACGTTGATCCGCGGTCCCCGTTCCTGCGAATTCGGCACTTTCCTCCTGGTCTCCCTCGTGAATTGCTTTACCGCGAACAACACGGTCGCCATCGTCATCGCCGGTCCCATCGCCAAGACATGCTCGGACAAATTCAACGCCATCCCCGTGCGCATCGCCTCGGTACTCGACACTGCATCCTGCGTGATTCAAGGGCTTCTCCCCTACGGCGCACAGATTCTGATCGCCCTCGGCATCGCGCAGACCGCAAAATGTTCACTCAGCGCCTTCGATTTGATCCAGCACCTCTACTACCAGCCCCTGCTCGCCTTGGCCGTGTTCGTTTCAATTCTCCTTTCACGCGCCCGCAAAAACTAAAAAAACCGCCGGACGAAGGGAGTCTCCTCCCACCGTCCGGCGGACCCGGTCCATATATTCGGGCGACCGGTGTCAGGCAATCGCAATTGTGCGAGCCTGTGTTTCTGGGCGCTTCTGCACGGTCACGCGCAGCACGCCATTCTCAAGCTTGGCGGCGACCGTTTCCGGATCCGCCGTCTCGGGCAAGTCCACGCGCGTCGCATAGTTCACCCGATCAAATTCAACTACAACCTGTTTGAAACCTGCCGGAGCCTGATAATTCGCGGCCGTCTTCAGGTCGAGTGTACGATTCTCCACATGGAGCGCCACCTCGCCCTTCGCGACACCCGGAAGCTCAAACATATATTCGTAAGTCTCCGGACGCTCATTCATCGCCACAACCGGCACAATGTATTTCGTTTCGTTCATCTCATTCACCTTCACTTCCTTATACGTTCTGACAGGGTCTTTTCTTACGCAAACCCAGAATCTTTTTCTGTTTTTATTCAACCTTCGATCGAAATGTGACGCACGCCTACGGCATCCGCCTTCGGCAGGACGATCCGCAAAATGCCGTCCGTGAACTTCGCACTCGCCTTGTCCGCATTCACCCGGAACGGCAGCTCCAGACGGCGCGACCACTTCGGCGTCGGTACAGGACCCGATTTCCCCGCTTCGTCAACCGGCACTTCCGGCTTGTCGGCGATCACAATCGCCTGCGGTTCGAGCGACAGCGAAACATTCTTCGCCGTACGCCCCGGCAACTCGACATCCACCATCACCGCCGTCTCGTCCAAATAGACATTCACCGGCGGAAACTTTCCAGCAGCTCGAGCCCGCATCGAACGAAGCGTACGGCTGTCATCGTCGAACAGCTCCTCCAGGAGGTTCCACGGATTCATATTCATCAGGTTGTTCATATTTTCGTTTCCTTTCGTTCAACGTTCTGTTTAATCTCTTCGCCTGTTTCCAGACGCCGCTTCATTAGCAATCTTCATGCCAACTCAATTTCTCAACAAAAACGCCTCCATCCAACCGTGCCACTGTGTCACAACAAGTCACATATGTGCCACTCCGACACACTTCCACGGGGACAGTCCCCTTTCCCTTGGGGACAGACCCTAGCCGAGTGGGGACAGACCCGTGAACTCGACACGCCTCTTCCCCGATGCGGAAATCTACCATCTTGGCGCGACCTGGACTTTCATCTCCGAAAAACACACGACACGCCTCGCCGAAGCGATTTCACGTCCCTAAAGGCCCCCTCCGCAAAGACAACGAAAAAGGACCGATCTTGCGATCGGCCCTTTTCTCGTTTTGGAAAAACAATTTGGAGTTACCACGCGTAATGCGCGAACGCCTTGTTAGCCGCAGCCATCTTGTGCACGTCATCACGCTTCTTTATGACGTTGCCCTGGCCCTGGAACGCGTCAATGATCTCGGCGGCGACAGCAGCCGGCATGCCCATACCATGACGGGCGGACGCATACGTGGTCATCCAGCGCAGCGCCAACGAGAGCTGACGAACAGGATTGATGTCAACCGGAACCGGATAGGTCGTACCACCGACACGGCGGGTCTTGACTTCCACTTTCGGCTTCATGTTCTCAATCGCCTGCGAGATGATCTCGATCGGCTCGGTGACAGGGGTCTTCTGCTCACCTTCGCCCTTGACGAACTTGGCAGGATCCTTCTCAACAGCTTCCTTGATCTTCTCGACGGCACCGTAAACGATACGTTCAGCCGTCGTCTTCTTGCCATCCTTCATGATGATACGGATGACATGGGCGATCAGCTCGGAATTGAACTTGGGGTCAACGGAGACCCGCTTTTCGATCTTCTTAGAGCGTCTAGACATGGCTTATCCCTTACTTCTTCTCTTCCTTCTGATGCTTGACGCCGTACTTGGAGCGGCTGCGATTACGACCGGCAACACCAAGCGAGTCGAGGACGCCACGCACAATGTGGTAACGAACGCCAGGAAGGTCCTTCACACGGCCGCCACGCACGAGCACCACGCTGTGCTCCTGCAGGTTGTGGCCTTCACCAGGGATATAGGCCGTCACTTCGACGCCGGTCGTGAGGCGCACACGGGCAACCTTACGAAGAGCGGAGTTCGGCTTCTTAGGCGTCATCGTCTTGACGACGAGACACACTCCACGACGCTGCGGGCAAGCCTTCAGCGCGGGCGATTTCGAATGCGTAGCAAGAGGATGACGCCCCTTGCGGATCAACTGATTGATGGTCGGCATGAATGTTTGTTTCCTTGTTTTTCCAAAACGAGCAATTATTATATCAAATCTGCGGGCACTTGGCAAGTGGTCAATTTCACTTCCATTTAACCGCAGTAGAAGTAGGTCTTCACGAGCTTCGCCATCGCCGCTTTGCTCTTGCTGACCTGCGCACGAAGGGTCTTGTCCTTGAACGACTTGAGCTGGGCGATAATCCCGTCGATCATCGCGGGCGAGAACACGCCGAACTCTTCATAGACCTTGCGCTGCTTTGCAAGGCAGTCGGCCGAAGCCCAGCAGCTATCCGGCAGCGTATCAAGCGACTTGAGGAGCTTGGCATTCTCCTTCTTGTGGATGTTGACGTTGACGTACGTCTTCTCCGCCACCTGCACGCCGTCCTTCAGCGAGAAACCGTAGCGGCACGCGACCGCAAGCCCCGCCATCAGCAGATAGACGTTGGCGGAGGCATCGGGCGAACGCATTTCCACGGTCTGCTTCTGATGCGTATCGTAGGCGCTCTTCTCTTCGTTCGGATTCGCCTGCTTGCAGAGATCCGTCTTGCCGGCCCACCCGAGCGGCACACGCACGAGCACGGAACGGTTGCGATCGCCCCAGCACACGTTCGTCGGCGCTTCCTGATGCGGTACCAGGCGCAGGTACGAGGTCGGGTTCATATTGCCAAACGCCGTAATCGACGGCGCCAGTTTCATCATTCCGGCAATCGCGCGCTTCGCGGTCGCGCTGATGACGCCGTTTTCAAGCATCTGGTTCGAACCGTCCTTCATGATGCGCATGTGGATGTGCAAACCGCTTCCGGCCTTGCCCACCGTGATTTTCGGCGCGAAGGTGACATCGAGGCCAAGCTGCGCACCCAGATTGCGGATCATCCACTTCGCAATCGTCAGCTGGTTGGCGGCGTCTTCGGCAGGACACGGCAGGAACTCGATCTCGTTCTGCTCGTAGAGCTTGCCGTCCTGCGTGAAGTTGCCCACTTCGCTGTGGCCGTACTTGATCTGTCCACCCGCCTGCGCGATGTAGAGCATGCACTTCTGGCGGAACTCGTTGAACTTCGCGAACGGCGCGCTCTCGTGGTACCCCTTCTGGTCCACCGCCGGAAACGCCTGCGTGTCGTCGGCGATCACATAGTACTCGAGTTCGCCCATCGCCTGGAACTCGCAGCCGGTTTCCTGCTTGAACGCCGCGCACGCCTTGTGAAGCGTGTACTCCGGCGAGGACTCCAGCGGCTCGCCGTCCTTATTGAAGAACGAACACAGCAGGCAAAGCGTCGGCAGGGATGCAAACGGGTCCATAAACGCCGTCGAATAACGCGGCACCACATAAAGGTCGGAACTCGACGCCTCGATGTAGCTGAAAAGCGAACTGCCGTCCACGCGCTCGCCGCAAGTGATAATCTCATCGAGATAGTCCGCGTCATTGATGACGAAATTGAGCGTCTTCAAACGCCCGTCACCGCCCGCATACATGAAATTGACGTGACGGATCCCCTGCTCGCGAATGTACTTCTTGATGTCCTCTTTTGTAAACTGTTCGCGCGGCTTCTTAAACGCCGCAACGAGCGAATTGCAGGACATATCCGTAGTAGCCATTTGAGAAAAACTCCTTTTGTTGCTTCAAACGAGTCGGGTATTATATCAAATCCCCGTGCTTCTGTGCGGAAATTTTTCATTCCCGACTAAAATAATGGGCCCTAATTGTCCAACAGCCGATTTTATGCTATGATAGTTGCATGAACATCCAACCTTTCTTCGCTTCTTTCGCCACCGTCTCGCTTGCGGTCGTCCTTTCCGCAGCCGAGACGCCCCTCCGTTATGAGACGATTGCCCGCGGCTACCAGAACGGCCGTCAGCATCACCCGGTCGAGATCGTCGCCGGCATGACTGTCGGCACAGCGTTCACGACGTCGGACGCCTTCAGCGAGTTCCACGTCTGCTGCCCAAGCTATGCAAACAATGTCGGGTCGCTGACGATCTCCCTCTACCGCTGGGCCGGCTCGCCCGCCGCGTCACGCGCCACACCCCCGCTCGCACGCAAGCGCTTCGTCGACTTTGCGGACAACGCGCAACTCGTCCTCGCCTTCGCGCCGCTCGCGCCCGGACGCTACTACGCCGAGCTTTCTGACCCCTCTGAACGCGTCGGCGTATGGCAGACGCCCCGCGCGGCCTCCCAAGACGTCACCACCTACCTTAACGAGGCCCCCACTCCGGGCGCGCTTCAATTCGCCCTCTTGCTCACCAACGTCGCCTCGCCGCGCACGCGCCTGCTCGGACACACCCCCTACGTCTCCACCGTCTCTCGCGCTCCTGCCGAAACAACCGGCGTTTCAGATGATTCCGGCGCGCTCATTCCCAACCGACCGTTCGTTCACCGCGATCTTTTCGCGGACACCTGGGATGCCATCGACGGACTCGGCCGCGTGCTCTCGACCAGCGAGAAGTACGGCCCGCCCCGCGACCGCCAAGTGGGCATCTTCTACTGGACCTGGCACGTTCGCAGCCACGGCCTCTCCGCCGGACGCCCCCAACCGCCCTATGACAACGAGAAGATCCTCCTCAAGCACCCCACGCTCAACGACCATCCGCTCGATCCTCTGTGGGGACCCAACAACCATAGCCACTATTGGGGCGAACCTCTTTTCGGCTACTACCTGATGACGGACGCCTGGGTCTCGCGTCGCCACGCCCAACTGCTCGCCGCCGCCGGGATCGATGCCGTCGTGTTCGACGCGACCAACGGACACCTCACCTGGATGGAATCGGCCTGGACCCTGATGCACACCTGGAGCGCCCTTCGCCGCGACGGTTTCAAAACCCCGAAATTCGCCTTTATGCTGCCTTTCGGCGACCAGCCGGTCCAGCTCGTGAGCCTGCTGCAACTTTACCGCGACATCTACAAGCCCCGCAAGTTCAGCGACCTCTGGTACTACTGGAACGGCCGCCCTCTCGTCCACGCCGCACCCGAGGTCGTCGAAGCCGCCGCGGTCGACCCCGCGCGTTCGTCCGCGGATCGACAGGACTTCGCCGAGATTCTCGACTTCTTCACGTTCCGTCCTCTTCAGGCCGCCTACGCCCTCGGTCCCACTTCGCCCGAACAGTGGTGCTGGCTTGAAGTCTATCCGCAGCACGGTTACGGCCGCCGCGCAGACGGCACCTACGAGATGTGCGCCGCCGGTGTGGCGCAGAACCACTCCTGGAAGGCGCGCGACGGACATCAGGGCCTCGCCGCAATGAACGACCAGAACATCTTCGGCCGCGCCTACATGGGCCCGAACGAGTCGGAGCTTCGTCCGGGCGAGCGCCTTCGTTTCGCGCCGGACCGTAATCCCCGCCGCCACGAACCGAACCGTTTCGTCTGGTGCGACAACTTCGCCCAACAGCTTGACCACGCGATCAAACTCGACCCGTCCTATCTTTTCATCACCGGCTGGAACGAATGGATCGCCGGCAAGCATCCCTGGTGGATGGGCAAGCAGTGCGCCTTCCCCGACCAGTACGCGCCGCCTTTCAGCCGCGACATCGAACCGTCCGCCGGCATTATGAAGGACTACGCCTACTATCAGCTCGTGGAGGGCGTGCGCCGCTTCCGCGGATGTCGTCCCCAACGCGCCGCCCACGAGAATCCCGTCTACCGGGATGCCTTGCACGACACGCTGCCGCGCAATGCTCAAGGACACGGCTCGACCTACTACACGGATCAGACCGGACGCAACGACATCACCGACTGCACGGTCACGCACACGTCCGACACGATCACCTTCCGCGTCATCTGCGCGGCGCCGATCACCCCCTTCACCGATCCCTGCTGGATGCGTCTCTACCTCTCGACGTCGTTCGGCGAAAAGGTCCCGCACTGGAACCACTTCCAGTATCTCGTGAACCGCACCTCGCCCACATCCGCAACGACGGCCACGCTCGAACGCTGCCGCGGCGGCTGGAACTGGGAGAAAGTCGCCGACGTGAAGCTGACGATCGACGGTTCCTCGCTGGCCCTGACGATTCCGCGCCGTGCCCTCGATTGCGCCGACAAGAAGATCGACCTCCGCTTCAAGTGGACGGACAACACCACCGGCGCCGCCGAAGGCGACATCCTCGACTTCTACCGTCACGGCGATGCCGCCCCCGACGGCCGCTTCGTCTACCGCTACTTCGAACGGTAGCTCTTAGAGCGTTTTGAGGAAGGCGACGATGGCGGCGAGTTCTTCTTCGGTGAATTCTTTGGCGGGCATGCGCGTGACGACGGCGCCGAGATCATTGAGCGTACCGTCGGACAGATAGATGCGACGGCGTCCAAGGCCCCGCAGCTGCGTCACCTTGCGGCCTTCATAGACATCGTGGCCGCCCAGCACGGGCCCCCGATGGCAGGCGAGGCACTTGCGCGAACGGAACACTTCGAAGCCCGCCTTTTCCTGCGCCGTCAACGCATTCGCATCGCCGCCCTGATAACGGTCAAACGCACGACCCGCCGAAATCAGCGTGCGCGCATACTGGTCGATCGTGTGCAGGACATTGGTCGTGTTCGGGCCCGTCTTGTAGACGCGTTCGAACGCCGCCACCAAGGTCTTGTCGGACGACAGACGCGAAACGACTTCCGACAGCGAACCGCCTCCCGCATAGGTGCCGTCCGTCAGCATGCGCGTCACGGCATCTGAAAAATTCGTGAGCGATCCATCATGCAGAAAACGCGTCGTGGCAATGGCATTTTCAATCGGCCGCGTCAGCACGCCGCCATGCGTCTTCCCGTCCGATCCGCCGGCATTCAGCCAATGGCAGGAGTTGCATGTCCGACGCGAAGTCCGCGCAAGACGCTTATCCATAAAAAGGCCGCTCCCGAGTTGGGCCGCCTGCTTGTCGTGCGGCAGAATCGCCGGCAGCGGGACGAAGTCATGCGTCCCGTCTCCCGGCAGGCCTAAACGCACAAGTTCCGCACGATTGGCCGCCACCTGATTGCGCCGCGCGATCCAGCGGGACACGCCCCATCCCGCCCCCACGACAGCCGCCGCAAGCGCAACCCTTCCAAGAATTTTCCACCCTTTCATCTTCTATCCTCCCCTTCATTGATTTCACGCGCGGATCAGAGCGAGACGTCCAGACGGCCCAGGGTGTCGCGGCGGGCGACTTCGCGGCCGTCGATCTTCACCGTGAGGCCACCGTGGTTCCGATGCCAACGCACCGAGACCTCATGGCCGCGATAGCGCAGGTGGTCGAGGATGAAGTAGTCCCACGTCTCGGGGCAGAGCGGATCGACCGTAAAGCCCTTCGTACCGTTCGGCTGGATGCCCACGAGGCCCGAGATCACCAGATCGCAGAACGCCGAGTGGTTGTAGTCCTTGCCGCGTTCACGCGCGAAGCGCATGTTCTGCTTCACGATGACCGTGCGCGCGATCCAGTCGCGACGATCGGGATTGAGGTTCTCGTCGATCCACGGACGCATCGTGCGATCCGCCATCAGGCAGCGGTGCTGCTCCGCATACTGCCACACGAGGAACGGGAAGTTGCTCGCCGCGCGAACCCGTGCATCCTTCGTCGCGTGCAGGTCGTTCAT
>JAKSOY010000016.1 GCA_024405255.1 Kiritimatiellia bacterium | reverse complement strand
AGGCCCCTGTAGCTCATCTGGACAGAGCAGCTGCCTTCTAAGCAGCGGGTAGTGAGTTCGAGTCTCGCCAGGGGCGCCAATTTTCTGACGTCTGGTTCTTGGTGCTTGGTGCGTGGCGCCGTTTTTGCGGTTTCACTAGCGACCCAATGAACAGCGGCGAATCAAACACCCCTCCCTTATGTACGAGCAAAGCCGCGCCATGGCAAAACACCCGTATCAATTTCCCCGTCTCATCATGTTTTAAACGGACGAAAGTCTGTACCTTAGAACAGAGCCACTTCAAACGCCAGACCAGACAGCATCCCGAATGGTCATATCCGAGCATTCCCCCGAACCTTAGCCCTGAAATAATCAACGCATACGTATCCCCCGCCATTCGCCACAATTCTGGTTCCCGCCTCCGCCGACTACGATTCAACCGCATCACCGGCGAATCGACCTTATCATCAATCAGTAGGTTATTACGTATCGCCATATTATCTACTTTCGATTCATGAAATCGTAAAATAGCGTAGCAAGGAATCCCACATGAATCAGGACCAACTGCCGCATTGCTTGGATGACAATTTTCGCGTGTACCGATAACTTATCGTTACCTTCCATATCCGGTTCGGCTGAAAAAAGCAATAAATATGCTTGCGAGAACAATGACATCCAATCCTCATCGCTACTAATCTCAAAATGATAATAAGCAAGAAAGGCAACCAAGAAAGCACATACACTCAACAAGAAATTTGTCTTACTCCTAACCACCCACTCAGGGAAAGCAAGCAGACTTTTTAGCAAGCCAGGCAACAACAATCGATGCATGTAGCGCGATTTACGCGAGAAAAATGCCGCTTCCTCAAACTTTCCATGCGAACGCAGCAGTCCTGACAAATCATCGCAGATTTCTGCCATTCCACTCTGGAACAATGTGTCGCGTATTTCACCCGTAGACACCCGACAGATTTGCCACATTGAATTATGAATATCAATATACCGATCCGTCATGTCAAACATCGCCCGTACCCCCGGGAATTCACATTCCGCCCGCACCTCGAAATAATGGCGAAGCGACAATGCTTCAATTGCCAATGTTGGGGTCTTATGATTAAGAAGTTCATACGCACATGTGGCGAGCACGGCAGCACAGATGGCACCCTCAACATCCGTCACCTGATCCTTCATACGACGAGCTCTACGAAGAAGGTCGCTCGCCACCTCCAGAACCTTGCCGGGCGCCGAATGTCCGTTACTCGAAATATTCCACCCTGTTTCAGTCGGCATCAATCCAGCAAACGCATTACGGCGAACCGCTCGTACTTCCGCAGATTGGAGTACTCCCACATATCCATTGTTGCAAACTGCATTACAAACAATTCTTCCGTTCGGCAACCCACACTGATTCCGTAACCCGAATATCCCAGAAACGGGCTTGTTGACTAAACACCAATAGCGCCGAATATGCTCGTGTATCTGTTTTTGCGGACAATGCGATTGAAAAAGCTTAGGGTAGTATTTCCATTGCGACCGAATCTTCAGATAACGATACGGTAACGAAGACGTGCCGAGAAATACCTCAACCATCTTCAAAAGACACGACTTAACAGCTCCTAGGATGACAAACGCCACAAATAGTGAAGGGAGAAATAGAATCGGTTTCCTAAAAAGTGTCAGCATCAGTACAGACGTCACCAATCCAACCTCAATTAAATTCAACAACCAAAAGCCATACCACCATCCATTCATGCGATTAAAAAACGTCCGGCGTATTCTGGTAAGAAACACCATCAATTCCCGCAACCCACCTTTACACAGTTCTGAAAAATGCGTAGACGGCCCAGAAAAATATTCGCCGATCCGTACTTTTCGACCATTCGCCAATTCCGCAATGCGTTCATGCCGATACGCAACAGTCATCAACACCCTCAGATTTGCCTGTGCCAGCAACGGCCATTTCTGCTCACGTCTTTCCCCAAGAATGTATTCTGCATTTGTACTCGCCTTGGCATCTGGGAATTCAACGCATACATCCTCAAAAGCAACAAGTGTCGAATTTTCTCGACATCCACACCCTTGAACAGTCGGCAACTTTTGGCAGCTCTGTTTTGACAAGATTGCCTTTGCGACCCTGTCCGTCGAAATCGGATACACACGATACCCGAATCTAAACGCCGTATAGGAATTTATAAATGCAAAATGTCGCTCATCATCAATCACAACCGCAACGTCCTGGCGGCCGTATTCAAGTTCCGTGGCCTTTCGTTCATGAAGTAATGCACCACGAAATCCCGTCCCATCAAAAAGGGGTGAAAAACCACCCTGAAGCAATTGATCAGCCTCACGGAATAAAAGCCCCCCCCCCTCTTTTTTCCAAATTTTTTCCGAACCAAGATTCGAGCCAAATCCATAAAATACCGGCACCCACAAAACTTCTGGAAACGCCAACACCAACAGTCCCTGAACGGTTGTCAAAGCCCCCATCTCACGAAGGCACAACCGACCAGGCACATCCAAAACACCCAGAATCTTCGCTTCGCCAGCAGATTCACCCTCTATAATCTTCTCTATGCTTTGTGCAATCGTACGATAGCCATCGCTAACCGTTTCCTCGTTCCCATTACCTTTGATAGTGAACGAATGATATTTGTAACCCGTTCGATCGTGCCCGACATACGCTTTAAAACACCGCCTCTGCCAATCGAGCCAAAGTTTGTTTTCTGATATGAATAAATAATGGATCATCCATCAATCCTCAAATTCCCAAACGCCCTCTCAATTCTTGAGCAGCTCAACCATCAAATTCTTCAACTGTTCATCATTACATTCGTTCACTCGTTTCTGAAATTCCCGCAAAACACGACTTGTCAAACAGCGATTTTCATTACCAACACGACCCAATACACCCCAAAGACAAATGGTAAGAGCTACAAACCCCATGCCCATCATGATGAAGCACAATTCCCCCATGACCGATACATTCTTGAAACACAGGATCCATGTCATCACAAATCCCGCCATCAATTCCAGCGCGACAATTACAACAAGAATAATCGATGTCCATCGAGCGAAATTCTCGAAAATTATTCGACTACCATCGGCTTGGGAAGTGCCCCCCCCCCTATCCCCTACGTACCCACCACCTCCTCTCTTGGACGTTCCACTCGTAGCTTCAGGCGGTTGAGAAGTTGGCGGCTGCCCACACGTTCCGCCAGTAGAACATTCTTCTGGAGGTCGAACCGCTGACGCCCCCCCATCCCTTTCGTCTGAGGGCAATTGAGGCGGCTTCCGATCCGCATAATAGTGCTCATAGAGTTCGCGTAGTGTTCCCCCAAGGGTTTCAAGGGTGGATGGAATTGCCGGGTCATTATTCTCATCAACCAAGCCAGAGATTCTCACTCCCCCATGAAGTGAAATTGCAAAGCACTGAAAGAATGGTCGCTCATCCCAATTCACAACATCGCGAATTTTTTCATTCATCGCCACAAATTGTTCACCCCCGAAATGCACAAACGCATACACTTGATCGCCACCGTCGATACGAACATTAAAGCATGCTTGAAGTTTTTCGTTCAAGCGCGTACGGAAACCCGTATAAGCCTCTTCCACTTGGTAATTATTCTTCCGTAATACGTTCGAGAATGCCTGAACATCCGCATCGCTCTGTAACAGAACCATGGCCTTCATGTTAGGAGACTCCGTATTGATCGTGTACGCCCGAAATTTAACATTGCCAAGGTTAAACGCCTGCTCAAGAGGAAATATTTTGCCTTGTCCCCCCCAAGACCTCGCGAACCTGTTCAACTCATCAAGACTCCACACATAGACACAGTAAACATTAGCCATTTTCGTTACTCCTTTCGTACGGAAGAATGTTCATAACAGAATTCAATAAAGTCAGTTTTTCGGGATAACGTCTAAAAAGCGAGGCCTCAATCAAGGAAAACGGCAAAACCTTCTCGTTGTTTGGAATATTATCCGGTCGTCCTCGTCCAGTCGTGATGACCACAAAACGAACGAACGTTCGCGTCTCTTTCCTCACGACACTCTTCAACTGACGCAAACCCGATAGCACTCTACCTACCGCTTCTTTTGAATGCTGCGGCCACCACTTATCGATGAGCCCCTGATGGATAATCAACAGATCATAGCACTGATCCCGTTCATTGTGCGCAACAAATTTCAGACGTTCAGGTTTGAGCTTGGCGTTTTCAATCGGGTTCTCATACGTATTCACAACGGCAATATGCATTGACTCATAGGTTTTTTTTACGATTACATTCTGATGTCGCACAAAGTTGCAAACACGTTCATCGATTATCAAAATACGTATCAATCCATTTTCCACCAAGCGCATCGCAAAAAGTTCATCCGTTCCATTCACGTTAGCGAGCGTATTAAAATACGACTGAGTCCCGCTAATCGGTTCGCTATAAAGCCGTGCGTCATCGATACCATGCCGATTATATGATACGTCGAAAGGTTCAGAACTAAAATAAGATCGGGCGATCTTCACGCCAATTCCAGGAAAATCGACAACATTAGCAACAGTTGGATCCGAACCCTCATGTCCCTGCGGCAAGGTGACAATTCTTTCCTCATATTTCCTAAGAAACACATCACTTGTTATTCGTGCTGAATTCAATGATACAACAATCCTACCGACCAACTCATCTTCCGATTGTTCTGCCATCTTTTTAAGCACTTGTAAAACACCATTAACAAAGGCATCCTGGGAACTACTGAACATTGAGTGAACGTCATGGTTGACAATAAAATTCGGGAAACGAAACGTGAAATCCTTCAATGCTCGTTCCACGCAACCAACATACGCCCGTGCCAATACACGCTCATCACTCTCGCCCTGGTCACCTGATGCTCCCCTCTGCGCCTCCAAAACAAGGCTCAACACTCGTTCCACAATCTTCCTAACCAACTCGCCGAGCTTATACTCATGCCCCTCCGCGACTTCCTCCGAGATATCGCAAAATAGATCATCATTGCTCCGCTTAATTGGGCACAATGAGATTAAAAACATCCCCATACGTTCCTCGTCCTTAAGCGTCGGGTCGTCAATCAAGGATGTGACCACAGAATGAAAACATTCGCAAAAAAGTACGCGATAAACATCCTGATCGCTGACCAATCCTTTTCCCTGCCCAGATACAAGGTAGGTGTTCAGCTTAACCGTATAACCACCATTGCGTCGTTCTTCACCACGGCACCTTCCCAAAAACGCAAGCCAAGATGCACACGCCTTGGAAATCAATTTCTTACGGATGTCACATTTATCCCCTCTGTCCATCAAGGATTTGATTTCATCTCGCATGATCTGTGGCTCATCCGGCTGCTCCTTCTCCGAACCCGTACCATCCACCAAAAACACGGCCCTAATGGGCAACAAGTTGCGATCCATGGTCTTGGGGTCATTCATATCAACTAAAACGAGGGCATAGTCTGCCATCAATCTCGGTTGGTCAATAACTGTACTATGCTTGGCTACGGCGACGCCCTCACCCCGAACACAATTCCAATAAGTCTCTTTTTCGTCATCGACAACAATAAACATCTTCTGAGGCTTGTTAATCCAAAACCTATAGGCGAGATGAAGATTCTGTGGATCCACCCCCCCCCCGTTTGTGCTCCGTACTAAAACACTTGTCGGAATCCCAATTGGAACTATCAACGGTCGTTCTTTTTTCTCCATACGACAGAGTCCCCCGACTACCGAAACACTCACCCGTCGCAAATACCCAGCCGAAATTTTCATCTCTGCCAATCCCCACGAAGACTGTCGCAAACGTCTACTCTCCAAATCAATAAAAGGCTTGGCCAACTCTAGTTCTTGGCGATGATGTAACGGCAGAGGCAATCGATTCCCCAACTTACCAACATCATTAGGACGCACCCCACACAAGGACTCAAGAACTGAACTATCTTCTTTTAATTTTTCCCATTCGTGAAGAAGATATGCATAGAGAACACGATAACATGCCGGAAGTTCTTCCAACCGCACCCCCCTTTTATCATCGAGAAAGTCACCGAGAGCGCGAACTCCCGAATCGTCTCCTTCACGGGCTAGCTCATGTGCGAATGTCAGCTTCAAATGTTCAAGCCCACATTCCTTGCATTCACTCTGTTTTTGCCCCCCCAGAAGCGCCGTCCTTGCTTCATTCATGCACTCTTTCGCGTCTCTCCCAGATTCCAAAGCAAACTCATGCCAATACGACACAACATCATCATCAGAAAGATATCGTTTAGCGGATTTAAAGAATCCCTCCCAAATTGGCTGCACGAACAATTTCGTCACCCCATCTCCAACCGTGAACTGAACGACATCCGCATCTTCCTTGAAATCCACATAGATTTCAAGATTACCCGTTTTCCCTGAATTGCCCATCCATGAATGCTTCGCCGCATTCCTAGTGATGTTTTCAACAATATTGTAGAACGCATGCTGTCCCAACACTCCACCTGGAATTGCCAAACTGACATCCTCTTTAACATCATTTTTTTCAACAAAGAACTCACGCACAGACCGCATCTCCGTGCCAATTCTCACGGGCGACCATCCTGAATCATGACGCTCCCCATCACATATCTTCCGCACCACAATTTTTATACAACCCGTCTGCGCAACATTGGCATCACTTTCATGTCCCTGATATTTGTAAGCTTGCAGACCTTCGCCACCTGCAATATGATCAAGCAAATGGCGTTGCAAATAAAATGTCCTCATAACATTCGCAACAAATGGAGTCGCCACAGACCAACTTGGGAATTCTGTCGTCGCCGATGCGACATAATCCATCCGATGTTGAATGTACTGATACAGTATCCGATCATCCGGCATCGTCCCGACATTGTATGATAATGCCGACAAAACATGGCTCCCGATATTATGCGACCCATTGCGCGACATGATGGATCCTATAGCGATTTTGCACGCCATAAACTGTATTGCCTTATTTTTGATTTGATCCATTCTTTTCAAGAAGAAAAGCCAAATCAATTCTATATCATCACAGAGTAGCTCTTTCTTTGAAAAGATCACACATGAATCTGCCTGTTTTTCACCGGGAACATTGGGAGGAACGAATATCGTAACATGCACAATGTCCCCACCAGTATATTTATTTTTTTCAACAACTGGAGAGGTGTTTATGCATTCAACCAATTCCTCATACAAAGATAATGTATATCTAAACTTATCTTTTTTATTGTCATCTCCATCCGTAAGTTCCTCGTGTCCCTCATACATACCATCCACAACAGAAGACTTCAGTCGCCTTAACGGTCCATCGTTAATACACTCCGCCCCAAAACTGAATGACGTATGAAAAAAATGAACACCACGCTCTGACATTTCATTTGCGATAAGTAATCCATTTTGATTAATGGCTTCAGATAGTTCATCTATTTTAGCTTGACATAATCCTTGCAGGGAACCAATTACGTCATGATTCAAAGAAGATGAACCGACATCAAGATATAAGAAATAACCTACAATCTCAGATGTAATCTTAGCGAAAAAATCCCTATCAGATTCAGAAAAGGAGAACAACCGTAAATTATTATTCTTCATTTGCTTTCTTCAACTCCATCGGAAAAAGAATTTCATAATTTCTTATGGTCACCTGACCCAACATGCTATCATAGGAAAATTTCTTAACATCCATAAAATCACCATCTGGATTTAACGCTTTCAATTTATGGAATAGAAACATACTTTCATAATGAATCATCGCCATCGTATCTGGCATCCTACGAAAGTTGTCGGCATAATCTTTCTGAAACTTTTGAAATCTATCTCCTTGCCCCTTGAAGTCCAATCGATACACATTATCAATAGCTTCACCGCATTGCTTTGCTATTGACAGGGTTAAGTTCATATCGCAAATAATCGGCTTAGCATATCCAATTTCACGGATTTTCCGTATCAGACTTGAAAGCTCCGTCCCATACCCAATTAGATATATTCCATCTGAAGAATCATTTTTAAGTTTAGAGAAAATGTTAATATATTCAGATCTGTTGCTACTATATTCTATCGTTAAGCCAACATTTATTCCTTGCAATTTTATCGCTTCATTAACTCCGCCCGAATAGCTTTTCCCGAACTCATTATTCGGATAAACAATGTTTATCGAGCGAAAACCTAGTTTTTCTTTAGCATTTTTAACAACCATTTCGCCTATGCGACTAGGAGAAGGAAATAGTCGATACGAATATTTAGTATCCCTCGTAATCAAATTCTCCGCTCCAACGGGTGCAAACAAAACGACACCATTTGGTTCGGTTTCCTTTTGTACTTGCAAAGCAATTGCGCTTATGGCAGCATAGATCAGTTGCGGCTTACCTGTCAACATTATATGTCGCATTGCAAAACTAGCGGTTTTCACGTCTTCCTTTGAATCCTGAGCCACCAAGTAGTATTCATAAGGACTATTCTCTGCATTAATATCCTTGATGGCCAACTGAAGAGCGTCACGAACGCCCTGCCCTGTCGATGCTGAATTACCTGTCAAAGGGAGAATTGCACCGATACGGATCTTGTCACCAGACACAGTTTCATTCTGCGCCCTGTATATCAGTAACGATACGATGCCAACCAGCACGACTGCTCCAATCGCAACCAGCAACTTATTCTTCTTCATGTTTTATTTTCCTTTCTTTAGATTAAGTTTACTCGAAATAGTTTTTAGAGCCAGTTTGGATCAAGAAACTAGCGGGAATCAGACGGCTCAGTCTGAACCAGCCCCTGCGACAGGAACACGGCGCGGTCGATCCACAAGAGCAGATCAAGCCGATGCTCGACCATTACGATTGCGCGCTTTGCATCCTCTTTCGCAAAGCGGCGAACGCGCTCGATGATGTCCTGTGCGGACTTAGGCGATAAGCCGGCTGACGGCTCGTCAAGGAGGTAGAGTTGCTGCGGACACATAATTACCATTGCGAGGGCGAGGGCTTGGCGCTGGCCGCCGGAGAGGGTGCCGGCCCTTTGGTTGAGTTTCGGCTTGAGGAAGTCGAAGAGATCCAACATCTCGGCTCGCGCGGAGTCGAAGACCGGCTTCGGCAGGGTCATGCCTGCGAGCATTAGATTCTCGGCGACCGTCTGACTTGGGAAAATGTTGTTGGACTGCCGGAGGTAACCGATGCCGGAGAGAACCCGCTGCTCGGTGGAGAGCGAGGTGATCGAACGGTCTTGAAATTGGATGTCACCGCCGGTGAGCGGGAGCATGCCGATGATGGCCTTGAGGAGCGTCGACTTGCCGCAGCCGTTTGGCCCCGCTATAAGCACGGTCTCCCCTTCCTTGACCGTAAGATTCACGTCGTTGAGAACGGGCCGGTCGCCGTAGCCGCAGGATAGATGTTCGATGGAAAGGAGTTCGCTCATGAAAGCCTCCCCATTTTCAGCCGTGGCTTCTTCGTCGGCATCGTCAATGACTGAAGCAGTTTTTGCGAACCTTCCAACAACGGACGGAGCGCCTTGTAGGCCGGCGGAACGTCTTGAGAAGTACGATAGGTGGCGACGCCCAACGGCATCGAATAGCGAATGTAAAACAGCCGCTCGGCAACAGACTGGCACTTGAAAATGATCTCCATGTGCTGCGTAAAACCAACACTGAAAAACGCAGCAATGTCACTGTCGCCCAATTCGCCAGTTGTCAACTGGCGAATTGCCGGCACACTGTCGTCTGAAACGCTTTTCTTCAAATCGTCAGTCGTCAACTGGCGATTTGCATCAGCAGTCCACTCCTCATAGAAGTTCTTAATCGCCTTCACCGCCTCGCGCAAGCCAAGGAGATCATTCTCAGCAATACTTGTCCTCATAGCGTCGCGCCTCCTGAATTGCCGGTGTAGAGGTCGCGGACCTCGGGATTGTCAAGGACATCCTGCTGCGTGCCGTGCGTGTAGACGGTGCCCTCGTGCAGGAAGTAGATATAATCCGCAAGCTTGCGGACAACGCCCATGTTGTGCTCGATGAGCGCGACCGTCATCTTCTGTTCGGCGACGAGCTGCTTCACGAGCCCGACCATCTTCTCCACCATCGCGGGCGAAAGCGCCGCCGTCGGTTCGTCCAAGAGAAGGAGCGCGGGGCGCAGGGCCGCAAGCCGCGCTAGCGCAAGGAGCTTCTGCTGCCCGAAGGAGAGCGTCCCGGCCTGTTGCTCGGCGGCGTCCGCCAACCCTACGAATTCTAGCCACTTCATCGCCCGTTCGCGGCGGTCGGCCTCGCGCGCCTCACGCCGCCACCAGGCGAGCGTCGTCAGAAGTTTGTAGTCGCTCCGGTGCAGGAACGAGACCTGGACATTCTCGATGACGGACAAAGCCGGAAACACCCGCACATCCTGGAAGAGCCGCCCGACGTGCTGGCGGGCGATCTTGTAGGGCGGAAGGCCTGTGACGTCGGTGTCGTTGAGGAGGATCCGCCCGGCATCCGGCGCGAGGTTTCCGCCGATGACATGGAAAAGCGTCGTCTTGCCCGCACCGTTCGGGCCGACGAGCGCCGTCACCTTGCCAACGGACACCGTGACATTCACGTTTTGCAAAGCACGAAACGAACCAAAACTCTTGGAGACATTCTCCACCCGCAGTTCGACGGGCTCGATGATGCGCGGATCGCTATTTGATTGCATACGCACCTGCCAGTCCTTTGGGTTTCATATAGACGATCACGATCAACAGCACACCGTAGATGATCTCACGGAGATTCGCCGCAACAGCATCCGGCAGCCCCACGAAACGCAGGACCTCCGGTAGAAGAATCATAAACAGGACGCCTGTCATCGGGCCTTTCAAGTTGCCCGATCCCCCAACCAGGAGGATACAAGCGACGAAAATGGATTCCGAAAGCGTAAAACTCGTCGGATCGATGTAGGTGATGTAGCTCGCGAACACGACGCCCGGCACGGCCGCCACCGCAGCGGAGATCACCATTGCCCGCGTGTACTGCGCCTTGGGACAAATCCCCAGCGTCTGCGCAGCGGCCTCGTCGTCTCTGAGCGCCTTCAGCGAAAGCGCAAACGGGCTCCGGCAAACGAGATGCATGAAGCCGAACACCAACGCGAAGAGTCCGAGCGTGAACACGAAGTATGCCGAAACAGACTCAATGCCAAAACCGAAGAACGCGGGGCGCGGAATGCCGGAAATGCCATACGGCCCGCGCGTCAAGTCCGTCCAATTGTACAGCACCACGTAGACAATCATCTGGAAACCGATCGTCGCCAATACGAACGCCTCGTTGCGGAACCGAAGCGCGATGAGGCCAAACAACCACCCCACGAACGCACAGATCGCGATGGCCGCAGGCAACGTCACAACAAACGGCAACCCCAACTTAGTCGTCAGCAAGGCGTAGGCATACGCCCCAAGCCCGTAGAACGCCGCTTGCGCCATCGTCAAAAGCCCACCAAAACCGATCAGTAGATTGGTGGCAAGTGCCAACATCCCGTAGATGCCAAGCATGATCGCGATATGGAGGAGATAGTTCACGCCGCCTCCTCCAGTCGCTTGCGAATGCCGAAGAGCCCCTGCGGACGGAACAGCAACACGAAAATCAAAACGCCGAACGTGACGAGATCCGTCCACCGCGCCGAGAACCGCCACACGGCCAGACTCTGCAAGACGGACAACAGCATCGCCCCTACGCCCCAAGCCCAATACCGATCCGTTCCACCGAAGAAGACGGCAACCGATCCAACGAGGAGATAATGCATGCCGACATGCGGATCCATGCCGATATCCCAGGAAACAAGCATCGCCGCAATCGCCACCAGAACACCACCAAGGGACATGACAAGCAAGCGCAACCGCCCCAACGGCAATCCCAAGATCGGCAACAACTCCGGCTGGTCGCCCATGGCCCAGACCGCCTTAACATAACGGCCATACCGCACCAACCCGCCGACCAGACCGAAAACGCCCAACCCGACAAAAAACTGAAGAAGCTGAATCCGCGTGAAACGCAAACCGGCAAACGCCACGGACGGCTCAAGCTGGTTCGAGATCGTCTTCACCTCGTTCCCGAAACAAAGCGCGATCAGGTTCTCCACGACGATCAACACTCCAAGCGAAGCAATCATCACCACACCCGAGGAACAGCCCTTTCGAAAAAAAGGACGATACACCGCAAACTCGACGAGGACCGCGAACAACGTCGAAAGGAGAAGCGAGCCCAAAATCGCAACCGCGACCGGCAGTTTCAACACCGCCGCACCCAGATAGAACGCATAACAGGAGAAGACAAACTGCGCCCCCATGGCAATGTGAAACACTCGAAACGAACGATAGACAAAACCAAAGCCAGCCGCGTAGAGAATCGCGACTGCGCCTTGAACAAGGCCATTTCCAAGTAACTGTAAGAACAAATTCATAATCTATCGAACGAATCCGTCAATATCATCACCAAACCGTATGACGGCAACGATTTCCATGGTCTAGCATGTCTTTTTGTCTTCTTCCTTGCTCCTTCTCCGTTTTATATTGTACCACAATCACCCCGTCTACACAAGCCCATGCAAAGTGCACCTATTTTCAATTCAATCAATTAGGTGCACTTTCATTCCGCCTCTAAAAAGTGCACCTAATTGGCTTGAAATACATTTAGGTGCACCCGAAAATACTATCTGTAACTGATAAACGACCTCCCTCCGTCACTCGAGCGTGACGGTGCCGATGAGATGCTTGTCCTTCGGCTTGTCGAGACGCAGGGTGAGGATCTGGCGCTTTTCCTGCGCCGTACCCCAGTCGGTGTAGACCGTGGCGGTCACGCACGTCGCCCCCGTGAGCGAGGTCTGGTGCGAGGCGTAGTAGTTGCTCATCACCTTGTAGGCGCCCTTCGCGCATTCTTTCCGCAGATACTCTTCCGGACCATACCCCGTCGTCACGTCTTCGGAGACGAACCCGCCCGCCGACGTACGGCGATGGCCATAGAAGGCCTCTTCGCCCTCGGCTTCCAGCACATGCAGGTCGATGTCGGTTTCGTCGGCATCCCAGCTGAGCACAATGCGCAGCTTGAGCGGCAAGTCACGCCGATAGGCCGCGTCAAGTTCCGGCGTCTTCGGCGCCACATCCCATGTCTGCGCCTCGCACCAGGCGATGAGACCGTTGAGTTCCTCCAGGGCGACAATCGAGGTCTGCCTGTCGTTCGAACGGCGGCCGCTCTGGCGTGTCGACGGCAAGAAGGCCGCTTCCTTCAAGAGCGTCATCGCCTCTTCCAGATCCTTCACCGAACGCGTCTCTTTGCCGCGTTCCATCAGCACGAGCGCGAGATCGCGCCGGCTCTGCGTCTCTTCGCCGCGCAGACGCAGCACATGGCGGAACACCCGCACCGTTTCGTCGAACGCACCCGCCTCGCGCAGGCGCCATCCCATCGTCCGCCACAGGGCCGCATCCTCGAGCTTCATCTCCGCCAGGTTCGAGATGATGCGAAGGCCCAGGGCCTGTTCGCCCGCCTTGAAGAACCATCCGGCACAATCGAGGAAGAATGCCGGCGACTTCGCGTAGGTTGCGCGTTCCTTCAGGTAGACGGCATAGGCCTGTCCCTTGTCGGCCGACTTGAGGGCCTCGATGTACGGCATCTTCGGATCCCACTTCGCGAGCGCCACCGACGCCTTCGGTCCCTGGGCATTCGCCAACGCACGCGGCGACGACATCGGTGCCTCGGCAGCCATCTGCATGGGAACCCCGGCATCCTCATCGACAATCGTCCTCCCCGACCACCGACGCCGCCGCGGCGGCGCACCGGTCAGATGCGGCGGCGGCGCATCTTCAGCCATCCGCGCCACCAGATCGACCCGTCCATCAGGCGCCACCACGGCACGACGTTCCAGTCCATTACTCGCGCGCCTAGCCGAGCTCGCAACCATTGCCCCTGACTCTTCGAAGACGCCGCTCCGCGGTGTCTTGCGCGGCGGAATCGGGTTCTTCCACCAGATCACACGTTCCTCCCACAGACGCAGCAACGCCTGTTCGTGTTCAGCTTTCGCCCGCTTTGCGGCAATCGGATCGTCCATCGCCGCACGCAGCTTCGCCCATTCGGCGTGAATCGCCAGCTCCTTCGGCGGTTCCAGCTTGTTGTCGAGCCACTGCTGTACGCTTTCCAGTACGAGAATCGATGTCACCGGACTCGCCACCCCGTAGGCGCGCCCGAGCGCGAGAAATTCATCCTTGCGGGCTTCCGCCTGTGTCGACAGCTCGTCGATGCGATTGGCCGCCCAGGCCGTGGCCAGGAGCTTGGACGCAGGGACTGTCCCCTTGTCGAGCTTCGCCACTTCTTCCGCCGGCAGCTTGCGAACGACGCACGAGCGGGCGGTCTGCTTGCGCAACGGCAACACGAAGGACGGATCGCCTGCGAGATCAGGCGCCTGTTCGGAGAGCGTGTCGAGTTCATCCGAAAAGGCCACCTTCTTGACTCCGGCCTTCACCGCCACGCTTTTCACCCACGAAAGATCGGTACCGCCATCATACTGCACCGCATCGATCGCCGCCAGCAGTTCCTTGCGCGAGGTGAAGGTGACCGGTTTTTCCGGCACGTTGCGGAACACAACGAGCTGCCAGTCGCCCGTCTCGGGTCCGCTTGCCACCAGCTCGCGCGCCGCCGCATGGGCCTCGCCGGCGAAGGACGCCGACGCGTCCCAGAAGATCCAGCAGGTCTGCGGCAGCTTGAATGCCTCTTTCTGCGCCGCCGCCACGACCGGCTTCGCCTCGAAGAACGACTCGCCGTCGCGTTCGACGCGCGTCGGCGTCTTCTCGGTCACGGCGTTCGGCACAAGACAGGTCACCGTCGCCTTGCGCGGCGTATTCGGCACGAGCGGGAAGATGCGCGTCTTCCAGAAATTGCCCCGTACATGCTCCACGAGGCCCGGATCCACCCCTTTGCGCATTTCGTTTTCAAACGCCACACGCGCCGCCTCTTTCCCCACCACGGCACCTGGCACCATCTCGCCGTTGATCTCAAGCGCATAGCCGCACACCGCGCCGCCTTCCGGCACGGGGAACTGCAGTTCGCCCGTCATCGTGCGCCCGTTCGGATTCGTAAAGGTGAACGTCGTGCGTTCAAAACGATAATAGGCGTTCGACTCGACGGTCTCAACCGAAGTCTTGACCTCGATCTCCTTTTCATTCGTACGAAGATCTTCCACCACGATGACAGGATGCGGACGCGGTACGGGGGGTGGTGGCAGCGGCACTTTCGCCTCCACCATCAACCCCGTCAACATCGACAAAGTCCAAGCCAACTTTTTCATCGTCTGCTCCTTTCGTTTGGAAAACACTTCTTCTACCTATTAGGCGCACCGCGCGTCGAAATCTTACACGCGGTGCGCGATTTTCCGGAAACTTTAGCGGACGCCCCACTTCTCATTCGGCTTGTCGCCCATCCAGAGTTCGAGCGTTCCACCCTTCAAGAGCTTCTTGGCCGGGAACGTGAAGGACGTCAGCTCTTCGCCGTTGAGACACGCCTTCTGAACGTACATGTTGAGCCGCGACGCACCATGGGCCTTGACCGTGAAGGTCTGACCGCGTCCGTAGCGGCCGCCGAGGTCGATCACCGCCTCTTCGTAGAGCGGGCTTGCAATTTCGTAGATCGGCTCGACGCGGCAGCCGCCGTCGGTCTGGAAGAGTCCCAGCGACGCCATCACCAGCCACGCGCTCATCTGCCCCTGGTCCTCATCGCCGAGCCACGCATTCGCATTGCCATAGCCGTAGTAGCGTTCGAGAATCGAGCGGGACCACTTCTGCGTCTTCCACGGCTGGCCCACCCAGTTGTAGAGGAACGCGAAGTGCATGGTCTGCTGGTTGCCCTGCACCACAGGATAGAGTTCGTAGCGTTCGTTCGGCGCATTGTAGCGCATCTCGCAGGCACGCGGGAAGCCCCAGTCGAGACGCTCGATGAAGCGGTCGCGGCCGATCCACTCGGCCAGCGCCGGGACATCCTGCGGCACAAAGTAGGTCAGCTGCCAGGCGTTTCCTTCCGTGTACTGTCCCCAGCCGCCCGCATGGATCGGATCGAAGTTCTTCGCCCACTCGCCCTTCTTGTTGCGCAGATGGCAGTAGCCGCTCTCGCGGTTGACGGCATTCTTCCACCAATAGCCGCGCTCGCCGAACGTCTTCGCCACATCCGTCGCGCCAATCGCCTGCGCGAACTGGCCGACCGTCCAGTCGTCGTAGCTGTATTCCATCGAGTTCGAGAAACCACGGAAATCGCTCGGCACATAGTGGTACTGGAGATACGGCACGAGCTTGTTGTTGCCCGCACGGCCCACGCCCACGTTCTGGGCGGGCGTCGTTTGCATCTTCACAAAGGCTTCGAGCAGCTTCTTCGGCTCATACGCGTGAATGCCCATCTGCCAGGTGGACACCATCAGCGGAATCTCGTGTTCCGCCACCATCACGGGGATGTACTTCATGCCCGCCGGACCCTTCGCGAGCCAGCCGGCGGCGTTGTACATCGCCATCTGGCTCTTCGTCCAGCGCGCGCTCCATTCCGGTCCGATGAGGTTCCACACCTGGTTGAGGTTCCAGAACGTGTTCCAGAACGCGTCGCAGCCCATCGCGCGCGCGTCGGGATCGTCCAGCTTCGCCACCTTGTCGAGCGGATCCATCCACCGCCCGTCCACATCGTTGAAGGTGTTGCGCGAGCAGAAGGAACGATACATGTTCGAGTAGAAGCGCTTCTTCTCGCGCGCGTCGGACGTCTTGATCTGAACGCGTCCGAGCAACTTGTTCCAGGTCTCGACATTCGCCGCGCGCACCAGTTCGAAGTTCCAGCCGAAGGGCTTGACGACCTCGGTGGCGAGGTTGTTCGCCGCACCCGCGCGATCGACATAGGAAATCGCCGTACGCAGCTGCACGACCGTCTCCTTCTCGCCGTTCGGCTTGAACTCGGCCCAGCAGCCGAAGTTCTTCGGCGCCTTGCACTGCTGCTTCGTCCCTGTCCATGCCTGATTCGACGCCCAGCCGCCGAAGGCGGCGATTTCGTGGTCGAACTCTGCCACGAAATGAACCGTATACGCCTGGTCGCGTCCGCCCCACGCATGCTTCGTGACCTGGCGGATGCTGCCTTCGACACGCGAGCCGTTCACCTTCTCGATCACGCAGTCGCCCAGCACGTAGTTGTACTCGGCCGGGATCAGGAAGTCGAGCATCACACGCGGTGTCGCACCCGCCGGATACGTGTAGCGCTGGAAGCCGCAGCGGTCCGTCTGCGTGAGCTCGGCACGGATGTTGTAGTCCGCCAGCGTCACGGCATAGTAGCCGGCCTCGCTCACTTCCGTCGCCTTGTCGACGTAGGAACGATAGCCATCCGCATGGCCGGCGATTTCCGAGGGATTGCCGATCTTCGTCTTGAGCGGCCCCGTCACCGGCATCGTCCCGAAGCCCGCCATCGTCCATTCGTGGATGTGGCTGAAGCAGCCCACGCTTTCCAAGATCACCTCGTAGCCGCCCTGCCAGCGGGCACGTTCGTTGTCCGGACCGAGCTTCACCATCGAGAACGGCGTCCAAGGCCCCGGTGCGAGCATCCAGCGGCTATGGCCCGTGCCCATGCGCGTATCCACATAGCTCGCGACGCCACGTGAGACCACGGGCGAACGTTTGGCGAGACCGCTCTGCGCGAGTTGCCCGTCGACGAACACCTTGTACGAATGCTCCTCCACCTGTGCACGGACCGGGTCCGGCATCGGCACTTCAAACGAATAGGAGCCTTTCTCGACGACCTGCTTGAAGGCGGGCTTTCCGTCAATCTCCACCACGACTTCGGGCTTGCCGTCGAGATGTTCCACATCGACGAGCAACGGCTGCTTTTCATCGACGAGGTACCGTCCCTCCGTGACGTTGCGCACATAGGCGCCCTTGTGGCCCGTCACGACTTTCGCGCCCTTCGGACCCTCCAGGCGGATGTCGTCGAAAATCGCCCAGCTGTTTTCAATCGACGTGACCATCACCTCGTTCGCCCCGGCGCGGATCTCATCCGCCGCAAGCGGAATCGCGAGTTCCACCGGCTTCGCCTTCGAGAAGTCGCCCTTGGAAATCGTCTCGTCGCCGCCGATGCCTTTCGCCAGCTTGAACTTGTGCGACTTGCCGTTCACGCGCACCTTCAGCACGGGCGGCTCGCGCGAATGCACGCAGGCGAAATCGATCACCAGCTTCCACTCGCCGGCCGTCGTTCCCTTGGACGCCAGATCGAACAGGATGTTGACCTGCTGCGCCCGGTCGCCCGCCGGATGGCCGGAACCCGCCCACTTGTCCTTAATGCCCGGCAGCACATAGGGGAAGTCCACCTTGGGATTGGACGTTCCCACCAGGAACCATTTGTCCTCCCAGCCGAAATCCTGCTTGAGGAAGTCGGCATATCCGCCCGGTGCGAGCGCGAACTCGTTGCCCGTACCGTCCTTCGTACCGATCTGCCAGACGACCTCGGCAGAAGCCCCTGCCGCCAGCGCCGCAAGGGCGAATGTCATCAGACTCTTCTGGAAAACTTTCATTGCCATTTCCTTTCTTGCGTTCTTGTTAAATGCCGATTACTCTTTCACACGTACCTCCAACACGCCGGCCGACTGGCCAGGACGCGCGGTCACACAAATACGGAAGGTTTCGCTTTCGATCGCGGCGGGGAATGTCGCCGTGGAGAAACCGTCCATCACCGTCGTGTAGGTGGCGTCTTTCACATCCGTCCACGGAAGGCCGGGGAAGAGACGGCTCTGCACCTTCCAGCTCGCCGGCAGCGAGCACTGGCCGCGTCTGACATGGCGGTCGTCGAACCAATAGACCTCAACGCCCTTCACCGGACGGCGCATCGGCAATTCGAATTCGATCCAGTCCGTCTTGCCGAGATGCGGCCAGAACGAGAACCGACGAATCGATTCATCGGCCGAGCTCGCCGGCAACTTGCCGTCGAAAAGCGCCTCCACCGTGTCGAGATGCCAGCAGTGCGAGGCCCGCGCAATGATGCCTTGGCTGTTGCCGCTCGCCGCTTCGCGGCTGACGGGGAACCACGTCTGCATCTCGCCCGCGCCACGATGGCACCACGCGAAGAACGGCACGAGGGTGAGTCCGCCGCCCTTCACGGCGACCATCTTCGTACACGCGATCTCGATCGGCTCCGTGGTGAATGTCGCCTCGGGCGGCAACACGGCATTGAACGCCTTGCCGTTGTTGTCCACGCCCTCCGCACAATAGACGAGCGGACCGCGCTCGACCGCCAGACGGCCGCGATCGAGCACGACCCGATCATCCGCCTTGATGCGCTTCACCTCCATCGGCAACACGAGCTCGACGACATCGCCCTTCTTCCACGCACGGCCCGCCACGGTGAGGAATCCGTCACGCCCGGGGATACCGTTCATCGCCCGCCCGTTCACCGTCAGGCACACCTCCATCGCCCGCGACGGCTTCGTCTGGGTGTAGAGTCCACCCGGCGTCGGCACGCCCCGCGCCCAACCCGGGATGCGGACCTTGAGATTGAACACATCGCCGTCTTTCGCCGGATTCACCACGAGCTTCATCGTCCCGTTCCACGGGTAGTCCGTCGTCTGCACGAACTTCACACGCCCGAGATCCGCCTCGCTTGTCAGGAAGAAATTCCAGTAGTAGGTGTTCTTCGCCGCATGGAACGCAAACGTCCAGTTGATGAGCTGCGGAATGAAGCGGACGACATTCGGCGGACAGCACGCGCAGCCGAACCACTTCGACCGTTTGTACCCGCCGCGGCTCGCCATCGGATTGGGATAGAAGAACTCGTCGCCCGCGATCGAGATCGAGCAGAGCGAACCGTTGTAGGCGATGCGTTCGATGAGGTCGAGATATTTCGCATCGCCCGACCGCAGGAACAGACGCTGGTTGAAAAGCGCGTGCGCAATCGCCGCACACGTTTCCAGGCACACGTGGTCGTTCGGCAGATCGTAGGCAGGACCGAACCCTTCGATTTCCGGACGCGCCCCCACACCGCCGCTCAGATAGAGCTTCTTCGTGACGATGTCGTTCCACAGCGCGTCGACCGCCTCCAGAAGGCCCTTGTCATCCGCCAGCACGCCCGCTTCGCACATGCCCGCATAGAGGTAGCATGCGCGCACGGCATGACCCACCGCCTCATGCTGTTCGCGCACCGGCTTGTGGTCCTGATAGTACGGACGGTTGTTCGGGAAGCCCCGCTTGACTTCGCCGACGCGCGCCTCCTTCGGCAGGCCGCGCATACCGAGCAGACCGATCGCCAGCTCGAGATAGGCGCGCTTCCCCGTCGCCCGATAGAGCTTGCAGAGCGCGAGTTCCACTTCGGGGTGTCCCGGCAGGAAGCGAATCTGATTGGCCCCCGTACCGAATGTCGTGCGCATCATATCCGCCGTGCGGCAGACCGCCTTGAGCAGATGGTCGCGTCCCGTCGTTTCATAATGCGCCACCGCCGCCTCGATGAGATGGCCCATGCAGTAGAGTTCGTGCGCATCGTCGCAGTACCAGCGGTGATTCCCCACGCGTTCGTGCCGGTCGCCGAGCGTCCGCGCCGTGTAGATGTAGCCATCCGGCTCCTGCGCCCAGATGAACTTCTTCGCGAGGTCTTCCAGCGTCGCCTCGTCGGCCGCATCCGGGTGGTGCGCCAATTCGTAGGCCATGCCTTCGGCCACCTTGTAGACGTCGGAGTCGTTGAAGAACGTGCCGCGGAATCTTCCGTGCGCTTCGCCGTGGATCTTCTTACCCGCGTTCACAAAGTTCGAGATGCGTCCCGACCGTTCGCTCTGCTGCAAATTCGCCCGCGCCGTCACCAACCGGTTCGTCGCCTCACGCGCGGCCCAGAATCCGCCCGTCGCCCGCACCGTTCCCATCTTCGGCAGGACAATCGGGTAGTCTCCCGCCAACGCCACCATTCCTGCACAAAAGGCCACAAGGCCCACGATCTTCTTCATGTCTGTTCTCCTTAAATTCTGACCACATTCATTCAAACCGATACCCCTGTCCGTAGACCGAGCGGATCCGCACGCCATCGGCATCGAGTTTCTTGCGCAACCGGCTGATTGCCATCGACAACGTCGACTCGTCGCCTTTGAAGTCAAGTCCCCAGAACCGGGTCAACAAAAAGTCCCGGGACATCAATTCGCCCGGATGCTGCTTGAAATAGCGCAGCATTTCGAGTTCGCGCACAAGCAGGTCCACACATCGCCCGGCCGGCGACACGAGACACGGCCGCGTCACATCCACACGCCATGTGCCAAAGGTGAACGCCATCTCCTCCGGCAGGGGATCCAGCGCCCGCCGCAGGCGCGCAAGGAGAGAGGCAATCCGCGCCAGCATCACCTCCTGCGAACTCGTCTTCGAAATGTAGTCGTCCGCGCCGAGGGAGATGCCCCGCAATTCGTCCGCATCGCCGTCCTTCGCCGTCAAAAAGACGATGGGGACCGACTTGTCGATTTCCCGAACCGTCCGGCAGACGACATACCCGTTTCTTTTCGGCATCATCACGTCGAGGAGAAGAAGGTCCGGACGACGCCGCTCGAACTGCTCCAGCGCCGCCACGCCATCGGCGACGGCCCGTACCGTGTAGCCTTCGCTTTCCAGCAGCACGGTCAGGCCTTCGCGTAGTGTCGCGTTATCTTCGGCGAGCAGAATTTCCATCGTCCCCTCCCTAGATGCACCCCAGCGAATTGATGAACGGGAAGAGCACGCCGTGCGCGATGTCGTCGTTCATCCGGTGGCCGCCCTCGAATGTCTGCGACATGCCCGGATAGTAGTGTTCAAAGGTCGGACGCGCCAGCGCGGAGATTTCGTCTTCGGTTCCGAAGAGCCCGTGGCAGAAGATCTGGTCGACCTCGTCGAGGCCGTCGAACTGATGCGCCTCCATCTCCGCGAAGTGGGCGATGATGTCCTTTGTAATCTGAAAGGTGAGCGCCCCGTCCTGACGCGGGTTGAACCACTTGTGGCGTCCGACCGAGACGATCGAGTAGAGCTTCGACATTTCAAAATAGGGATTCACGCAGATGCGCTCGAATCCCCGCAGCTGCTGCGCGTACATGCCTCCCATCGACGTGCCGACAATCAGCGCGGGCTGCTCCTTCTCAGCCAACGCCTTCAGCTTCGGCAACGCCTCGGCCGGATCGACCGGAATGTCCGGCGCAAGGACAATCACCTTGTCGGTCTTCCGCTTCTCCCAGTATTCATGCCGCAGCAGATCCACCGTGCCACTCGACCCGGAGGATCCAAACCCGTGCAAATAGAGAATCTTCTTGTGTTCTTCCGATGCCATTCCCTTTTCCTTCACCAGTCTGACCGTGCGCGCAAGGACACGAACGGGACCTCTCCCTGCGGATCGCCGAGGACGAGATGGTCAAGCAAATCGATGCCCACGACCTCGGCCACTTCCCGCAGGCGCTTCGTCAACGCCATGTCTTCTGCGCTCGGCGTCGGATCGCCCGTCGGATGATTGTGCGCCACCATCACGCCGCGCGCATTCCAGCGGATCGCCTCGCGAAACACCTCGCGCACATGGACGCTCATGCTGTCGCGCGTGCCGCGCGCAATGTGCACCGGCTCGCAGATCGGATGGAACCGCGTGTCGAGCGGCAGCACGAAGAAATTCTCCTGCGTGTCCTCGCGGACGAACACCGTACGAAAGACTTCATAGGCGTCCGGCGCGCGGCGAATCGTCCGCCGGCGCAAATCTTCGGGCGAGAGGCGCAACACGCGGGCGCCGAGTTCGAACGCCGCCGCCAACTCAAGACACTTGACGTGTCCCAGGCCGCGAATCGCCCGCGTCGGATGTCGCTCGTTGTAGGCCGCAATGCGCGTCTCGAGCATGCGCCAGTCGCTCACGAGCAATTCTTTCAAGCCGCCAAAGGCCGCCAGCAGCCGTCGCGCCAATTCAAGGACGTCACAGCCGACGGTCCCGGTCTTCAGCAGGACCGCCAGCAGCACCTCGGGCGACAGCTCGCGCAAAGAAGCCGCGCGCTCCATCAGTTCGCGCGGTTTCAGTTCACCAGATCTCTGTTTGAAATCACTTGGCATTGCACGTGGGGAACTTCGTGACCGTCGGTTCCGGGAACGGCTGCTTGATCACCCAGCTCGTCCCCAGACGCGCGCCCGTGACCGGCTTGAACGCCGGCGCCTTCGCGCCCGCCGGCGGCGTAATCGTGCAGGCACCCGTCTTTTCATCGACCTTCCAGTTCGCGCGCGCAATCACCCAGTTGTCCTCCAGACGGCTCGGCAGCGAGCTCTTCTTCAAGGACGGGATCTCGCCCATGATGTTGTTGATGAACACGTGCGCGCCATCGGTACACGCATCCGAATCAAGCGCATGAAGGACGGCCGTATGCGGTTCGAAAATCGGCGTACGACGCGCATCGTCGTGATTCTCGTATCCCCCGCGCAAGCGGTTCCCGACGAACGCGATGCTCTGCGAATAGCTCATGAACGCGTTCTTCGACAGGAAGTCGTTTCCTTCCACAAGCACCGGGCCATGGTCCACCTCCGCAAAGAAGTCGTAGCCTTCGTTCGCCCACAGTACGTTGTCCACGATGCGCGCGCCCTGCGCCATCCAGTCGAACCAGATGCCGCCCAGCCACCCGCAGTGGTGGATGCGGCAGCGCGCAATCGTGAAGTCGACGGCGCCGTGGATCTTGATGCCGGCCATTTCGGCACCGCCGAACGGCTTCTTCCAGTGGCAGTCGTAGATTTCGCAGTCCTCGATCGAGCTGAACATCGCGCCGAGCGAACCGCAGATGCCGGCCTGGCCGCAATCGAAGACCTTGCACCGACGCACCTTATGGTAGCCTACCCGCGCAAGGCCGTTCTCCGCCGCGCGCGCGATGGTGGACGAATACCGCTGCGAATCCGCGGAGAAGTTGTCGTACTCGTCGCCGTATTTGCCCAGGGTGATGCCGGTGCAGCTCGAGCCGGAGACTTCGCAGTCCTCGATCGTCCAGCCCCGAGACCAGTTCGTACCGACAATGCCCACCTGTTCGCTCGTGGGGGGTGCCCAGTTGGGGCCCGCATTCACAAAACGGATGCCGCGCAGCGTCTGGTAGTCGCGGTATTCCGTCACCGGATAGAAGCAGGCGGGACGCACCACGAGTTCCGGCACGCAGACGTTTGGATCCTGCTCGAACGCCGCCACGATCGTTCCCGTCACCATGCCGGGGATCAGCACCGCCTCGCCCTTCTTGACGAGCGGCTTCGCGTCAGCGGCATAGCGGAAGCGGAACTTGAGGTCCTTCACCGACGCGGCCGACGCGGGCAACATGACCTCGGCCGTCGCGTATTTGGTGAATTCCTTCGTGAGCGGCACGCGCACCGACGCCAGCAGATTTTCGGGATGCGCCGCATCGTAGATGTCGATCGTCGAAGCAAAGATGGACGACACGTGGATCGCAAGCTTGCGCGCCTCCGGCTTCGTGAAATCGAATCCCTGATAGACGCAGGTCGCACCTTCCGTGATCCAGCCGAGCTCAAGGCCCCACTTCGTCTGGAAGCCGTCACGCGGTCCCACGCGCCGGATGGCCGTCGCACCCGCAATCGTACGAGCCCCGGATGTGATGCCCGCCACATTCAGCAGGAATTTGCCCGAGGCCTCCTTCGCCGCCGTGAACACTTCGTCGCCGAACAGCTTCAACTGCTTGCCGTTCTGGACAAGGCGCGTACGGTAGCGGCGCTTTCCGCCATCGCCAAACCAATTACCGAAGATAAAATCGGTAAACGGGTTGAGGCCCCCGAAAGTGTCGTAGCGGACCTTGGCCGTCCAGAGTCCGTCAGGGCGCTTGCTCCAGTTCCGCACTTCATTGGCGCCCGTCACCGTCACCGATTCACCCTTCGCCGCCTGATAGACAATCGGCGCCTCGGCACGGCCTGCATGCGCGGGCTTCACCCACTCACGATAGACGCCGCCGTGAATCGTCACCACGTCGCCCGCCTCGGCCACATCGGCCGCACGTTGAATCGTGCGCCACGGGCGTGCCGCCGAGCCATCTGCGCGATCATCGCAGCCCGTTTGCGCCACATGGTACTCCGCCGCACCGACCCACGAGGCCGCACAGCACAACATCGTCAAAGGAATGATATTTTTCATAATGGAATTATATCAAATCCCCCGCGCCTTGCCCAATGAAAAAGCGCACGGCTGGCGCGGCTACATCAGGATGGCAACACCACCTACGCACGGCTGGCGCGGCACAGAGAAACCATCCTGATGGCGGCGGCGCAAGCCCACCGCCTACCGCCCACCACCCTCGCGGGTGAAATCCCACCTCACCCCCGCCCCTGGGCGCCAGTACACATAAACGGCCTCGCCCCCGGTTGCACGCGCAATCATACCAAGCGCATGATTGATACCATGCCAGCCGACACCCCGTGCCGTACCTTCGGCAAAAACGCGCGAAAGAATCAACAACCGCTTTTCACCAAAAAGCCGCGTTTCATCACCTTTCGGGCGATAGACCATCGACAACGGATCCTGCACCCCTTTCACAATCGGCAAACCGCGTTTCATCAGCTCGGCAAACAAGATTCGCTCACAAGGCGAAATCCACGTTCCCGCGAATACATACCCTTTCTCTGCCGCCTTCAGCAGCCGGTCACACACCGCCTTCATCTCGCACACAGGAATCGACCGCGAAAGTCGCACGGCAGCCATTTTCACGGCCGAGTCGCCTAGCCAGTCAATGCGGCCGACGCCACTCCACCACTCGCCCGCCGGAATCACCGCGCTGCACAAGGGCTCGACAACCTTAAGCGGCGGCGGATTGCCATGCATCAGCGACCACTTGAGAGGATTGTTCTGAATATACTTGTCGGCCAGAACGATGATCTCGCGCGAGGGCAGAATCCAATCATGGTAATTCTTCTGCCAGCGGATTTCCACACCCGCCTTCTTGGCGTGATTACGCGTCCAGGCTTTGAAGTTATAGACAAAACGCCCCATCTTTTCAAGCGGCTTTTCCTGCCCGGGGCGAAGATAAAGCCGCAAGTGGACATGCTCTGGCATGATGATCGATTTCTTGAGCTGCACATCAAGCGTTCTGTCGCGTTCTTTCGCGAGTACGCGTCGTGCAATCATGCCGATCTCCGAATACGCCATTCGATCACCGTTCACCCGTCCGAAAACTGGCACACGCGGTTCCAGATGGAACGACAGCATCATCGCCGCCCCACGGCTATAGTCATAGCCGTGGAAGCGGTGAAAATGCCTGATTTCTTCACCGTCGTTTTTCATGACGGGTCATCTCGGACGACGTCCCGTACGACGAGACGCATTCGACGTGAAGAACGACGGATTTTGTTGTTGTTCACGTTCAGCACGCCCCACCTCATACCCCTCATCATAGACTGATTCAATCGCCCGAAAACGCTCTGTGCTCATACCCTCGGCCCGCGTCGGCTTGGCCGTGCCCTTCGGCATTCCTGTAAAGCCATCTGCACGCCCTGCGCTAAACGCCTTCTCAATCTGTTCATCAGCCATCTTTGAAATGAAAGTTCCGTCTTCGGCGGCATTCTTCGGCTGCCAATCCACAACAGACGCACCATCCACCGCGAAATAAGGACTGACCAACATCACATAACCATTTTGCTCAATCACCTTAAAGTCGCGAACGGCAAACTCCTTGTCCAGGTGGATATCCATCAGCACATCGTCTAACGACGGAGGCGTGCCGAACGGATAGAGCTCCTTTAAAACCTCTTCCCGGCGATCGTCAGGAATCAGATACTCAACTGTCTCACCATAGATCGTATTGATCTTTTGCGTGGGATATGGCAATGTCTTCGGCGTCGGATGCGTTCCATGCGGGCCGAATATCGAGTTCTCGAAGTTACCTTGCGGATTATTCATTTCATCAATCTCCTTCTTAGACACTTGTCACAAAAGTTTGATAACTGTTCTAGTTATACACTTTTTCGACTTGGAAATCAATGAAAATCATTCCAAACAGAAATCGGTCAGTAAACGGTGTATGAACGCGAGCTCGTAGGAGACTGCCCCTCCATGAATTTACTCTTCGAGAGAACGGGCATTCTTCCCCTAGGGATGTTTCGGTTTCACCTTGGACGAAATCGTTTTCTTCAAGATCTCGATTTCGCCCTCCTCTCACACGTAACCCGGCGGGACGGACATGTCGCCGACAGGCGGAAGCGTCTTCCACGCGCCGCGTGTGAAGTCCGGCACGTTCTGGGGCTGCGAACCATTCCGCACGCTACGTTCGGAGAGTTCGAAGATCGAGCTCCAGGTGGCGAGGTCGTACACGTCGATGTCGAGCGGCAGGCCCTTGCGCAGACAGTAGCTCCAGCGGAAGTCCATGAAGTAGTCCATGCCGCCATGTCCGCCCAGATGCGCGCGCTCGGCGTAGTGCGCCCACATCGGCGAGCGGTACTTGGCGGAGAACGCCTTCTTCTCCTCCTCGCCCATCCAGTCCGCACCGCGCGGGAACTGCTTCTCAATGGTGATCTCCAGCGGGTTCGCGTTGAACGTGCCATTGAAACCGTAGAGCTTGTATTCGCGGCAATAGGGCATCGGACAGTTGTTGCACTGGCGCAGCATGATGGACTTGCCCTTGGCGGTGCGAATGAGCGTGGTGTTGAAGTCGTTGGACTCGAACTTGACCTTCGCGACCGGCGCGTCCGGACCGTACGTCTTCCTGGCGACCTCCTGCCAGCCGAACCCCTCGTTGCCCATGGAGACGAGATGGTCGAGGCGATCGCCGCGGTTGATGTCGAGCGCAAGCGCAATCGGACCGAACTGATGCACCGGATAGCACATTCCCGTGTGGTTCTCCAGCGCCTGCAGCGACGAAAAGATCTTGTCGCGGGAAAGGAACCCCTGATTACCATACGGCATCGGCGCGCGGGTGTTGTGGAGGTAGCACCCTTCCGCATGCATGATTTCGCCCAGCACCTTCTGGTGCGCCACGTTGATGAGCATCATCTCCTGGTCGCCGTAGCTGCAGTTGGCGAGCACCGCGCAATGGCGGCGGTACTTTTCGGAGGCCTCGATGAGCTGCCATCCCTGTTCGATCGTGCGGCAGCCCGGCACTTCCATGAGCGTGTGGAGTCCACCCTGGAGCGTGCGCAGCGCGATTTCGGTGTGGGAGATCCAGTTGGTGTTGATGTGCACCACGTCGCAGACGCCCGCATCCGCAAGCTGCTTGTAGCCCTCGGGTCCGACATATCCCTTCGGCTCGGGGAAGCCCGCACGCTTGACGATGTCCTGCCCCTTCCGGACCCGATCCGCCAACAGGTCGCACACCGCCGTGATCTGCACGCCCGGAATCTTACAGAGGCGCGCGACTGCCGAGCTCCCACGCCCGCCGATGCCGATCACGCCCACCCGCACTTTGTCGAGCGGCTTGTCCGCAAAGCCACGCATCGGCGCGCCCGCCGTCTTCACCCGTTCGTTCGCCGCCATCGACGCCGCCGCCACCGCGAGGGTGGCGATTCCCAGAAATTCTCTACGCTGCATTTTTCTTATTCCTTTTTGAATTAGATTGGTGAACAGAAAGCCTTATGAACCCATCCACACGCCTTAGGCCGTTTCGCCGCCGAGTTTCGCGTCGACGGGTTTGCCATTCGCATTGAAGCCGTTGACCTTGTTGCGGACAGCAAACTCGTGATGGTGGTCCATGTCGAAGAAATGCGGCTGGCGCATCATGAAGGCCGGCGTTTGGGTGTCGTCGAAATTCGCCGGCAGCGAAACACGGTCGCGCTTCGGGATCACCGAATGCCACGAGGAATACCAACGGCAGCCGGCGAACCGCTCCAAAAGCTCGTAGACGGCAAAGAGCGCGCCGCGCTTCTTCGAGCCGAAGAGCACGACCTTTCCGTCGCGCACCGCAATCCGGAAGCCGTCGTCGCCGAGCTTCGCGGGATTGAACGCGGGATCGCCGACAAGCGCCACCGAATACTTCGTCTCGCCCACGAGGATCGCTCCGGCCGGCAACGCGGCCGCATCGGTCACGACCGGCAACTTCACCCCCGTCGTCTGCTCGAGGAACGAGACCAGCTCCTCGGCCGCATGGCGTTCCACCGGCGACGCCGTCTGCGGAATGACGACGGCGCGCGTGGCCGCTTTTCCCCGCTCGACAAGCGTCACTTCCGCAGCACGAGACTGTTGTACGACGCACTTCGCACTTTCCGATCGCTCCTCCGTCGCGACCGATGTTCCAATGGCCAACGCCACCACAGCCAAACTCAACAACTTGCAACTCATACCAAATTCTCCTTTTTCAACCGTTCAACGACTCTTTAATTCGGCACTGGGCCCTATATGTCTTCAAGCGACAAGGCAATGAACTTTGGATCGGGGACATCCCCTTTACCACGCGTCTTCGCAAAGACGGCAAACTTGTTGCGCAAACCCTCAAGGTCGATTCGCCGTTTCTCACGCTTGATCTCCGCGACGAGAAGTTGCCCGTCCAATTCATTTTCAGCGATGAGATCGATTTCGTTTTCACCCTTCCGATCCCACCAGTTGCCAAGTTTCGTCCAACACCCCGACTCGGCAGAACGCAGGCGAAAGAAGCTTTCCAGCGCGAAACCGCTGAAGGCCGGATAATCGCGCTTGACCAGTTTCCGTAGAAGTGTAAACGACTTCATCTGCACCATCTGTTCGTACTTGAAGATAAAACGGAACCAAAACCGGTAGAAGGAATCGTCGATCTGATAACGGACGAGCCGCATCGTCTTCGCACCGAACGGCACCCGCTTGGACACAAGATGATAGTCGTCTTCGAGGCGGGTGAGATAACCGCCGATCTGCCGCCCGACGACCTGTTCGATATCATTCCGCGACGTCACGCCGCGGGCGATGGCGGAAAGAATCGAAAAGTAGACCGAATAATCTTTTCCGAATTCGTCTCCAAGCAGAATGCGTCCCTCCTCCAGAAAGAAGGAATCTTCATCTAGCACCACTTTCAGCATCGCATCAAGATCGGTCGCTCCGGCATCCATCAGGAGCGCCACATACTTGGCAACACCCCCTGTCAGCGCCCAAAGCGCCAGCAGGTCCTCGGGCGCGAAATTCTTCTTATGGAAACGCAGAATCTCCTTGAGAACAGACGTTGAAAACGGCTCCAGCCTCACAAACGCCGTCTGTCGTCCATAGAGCGGTTCTTTCCGCCCGAAGAAGATCTTGTTCATGAGCGTATTGATCGACCCGCAGACAACCAAGTTCAATTTGATTCGGTCGTGGTTACGATCCCAAAGTTCCTGCAAGATGCTGAACGTCGAGGTGTTGACTTTGCGAAACTCTTGAAATTCATCGATGAACACGGTGATCGCACGCGTGGACGCCAACTTGAAAAGTTCCTTGAAAAAGCCCGACAGCGTCCGAATTTCGCCCGACAGCGCTTCGGGGAAAACGCGATTCGTCTCTTCGACAAACCCCTCGACCAGATCAACCTCGCTCTTGCGCGAAACGAACAGATAGACAAACGCCTCGTCTCCCAACGCACGCTTCACCAGTTCCGTCTTTCCGACGCGCCGGCGACCTGTCAACACGGTAAACTGGGACTCCGTCCGACTCTTTTCCCGAATCGTCCGTAACTTCTCGATTTTATCTTCTCGATCAAAGAATTTCATCCCGTTCTCCAGCAACCACCGTTTCCGAAACGACGGTTGCTGGACATTGTATCACAAAATCATCGCCCGTTCAACCATTATCCTTGACCGCGTCCACACAATCGTGTACTCTATTAGCATCTCAAGGAGATTTTAGCCATGCGCTCTACCGATTCGACCTTCCGATTCTTCAGCCTTTGCGAAAACGTGGTGCCTTTTCTCAAAATGACGCCCCTCGTGTTGTGTGCCTGGTGCGGGGCGGCAAGTGCCTCCTGGACGATCGAGAAGCCGAAGGCGTGGTCGCGTACGACCGGCGCCGTGCAACTTTCCGACGCCACTCGCGGCGCGTTCACCGTACGACACGATGCCATCACGGACTGGTGCGTGGATGGTGGCGGATGCATTCCCGTGCGACCAGGCGACACATTCCGCTGGTCCTGTACCTCAAAGGCCCTGCCCGATGTTCCCGAGGCCTGTCTCTACTCGCTCAACGTCATCCTGCGGAACGACAAGGGCGAAGTGCTCCGCTGGACCTACGGCGCACGGTATGTGAAACCCGGAGAACCGAATGAGATCACCTTCATGGTCCCGGCGGGCACCGCCACGATCGAACCCCGCGTCACAGGGGGCGGACGTTCGGGCGTGACCATCGAAAACCTTCGGCTCGACACCCTCGAGAACCGCGCCCCCGCTGTGCGCGACGTTCCCGCCCAGCTCACACTCACTTCGCCCGCCCTTTCCTTCACCTTCTTCCGCGAAGGAACGCGTTTCGCCGTTACCGACCGCCGTACGGGACGCACCTGGACGACCGAAAACGCCGTCGGCGCACCCCCCGTTGCGCGTGCCGTGAAGGACGCCCAAACACTCCGCCTCACCCTCTTCGACCCCGAAACGCTCCGCACCTACGAGGCCGCCTTCGCCCTCGCGGCGGATCGTCCCGAACTCCTCGTCACCGTCTCGGGCGAAGGCGCCATGTCCGCCGCCCTCAACTTCCCCGCCGCGTTCACCACGCGCCGCGGCGACCGCCTCATCGTGCCGATGAACGAAGGCATCAGCTATCCCGTCGACGAACCGGACGACCTGCCGAGTCCGCTTGTAACCTACTCCGGACACGGTCTCTGCATGAGCTTCTACGGCGTGACGGAAGACGCTTCCGGTGCCGGCTACATGGGGCTCATCGAAACGGCGGATGACGCCGCCGTCGCCTTCACGCGCGGCCGGAACGGCCTCTACACGGCCGCCCCCGAGTGGCATGACCAGAAACATCTGTTCGGCTACCCGCGCCGCGTCCGCTTCGTCTTTTTCGAGAGGGGCGGATATGTGGCGATGTGCAAACGCTACCGCCGCTGGGCCCAAGACAGCGGCCGCTTCAAGAGCTTCGCCGAAAAGGCGAAGGAGCGGCCGAATGTCGATCGTCTGCTCGGCGCCGTGAACATCTGGTGCTGGGACAAGGACAAGCTTGCCGTCGTTTCGAATCTTGTCGCCGCCGGCATCGACCGTTTCCTTTGGAGCGGCGACGGTTCGCCCGCCGAAGTGAAGGCCATCGCCGCCAATCCCAAACTGCTCGTCAGCCGCTATGACGTCTATCAGGACATCTATCGTCCCGAACAACTCAAGGCGCTCGGCTGGACGAGCGGTCCCAACACGTCGGCCTGGCCGAAGGACGTCATCTGGAACAGCGCCAATTCGAATGACTGGCGCCACGCTTGGGGCGTGAAGACGAAGGACGGCACCTGGACCCATTGCGCGATGATGTGCGACCGCTGCGCCCCCGCCCACGAGCGACGAAACGTGAAACACGATCTTGCCACGAAACCCTTCAACACGCGTTTCGTCGATACGACAGTCGCCGCCCCCTGGCAGACCTGCTACAATCCCGCCCATCCAATGACGCGCACGGACAGCCGCGAGGCGAAGATGGAATTGCTGCGGCTTCTCGGCGACGAATTCGGTCTCGTCGTGGGCAGTGAAACGGGACACGACGCCAGCGTTCCCTTCTGCGACTATTTCGAAGGGATGCTCTCGCTCGTCTTCTACCGCGTACCGAACAGCGGACGCAACATCCATCAGATCTGGACAAACGCCCCCGCACGCGTGGTGAAATATCAAGTGGGTGAAAAATACCGTCTGCCGCTTTGGGAACTCGTCTACCACGAGTGCGTGTGCGCCCACTGGTATTGGGGCGACTACAACAACAAGCTCCCCGAACTCTGGGAGAAGCGCGACCTCTTCAACATGCTCTACGGCACCATGGGCATGTTCATGTTCAATGGCGCCCAATGGCAGGCAGACCGCGAAAAGTTCGTGAAGAGCTACCGCCGCACCTCACCCATCGCCCGTGTGACCGGCTACAGCGAAATGACCGACCATCAAATCCTCACCCCCGACCGTACCGTCCAACGCACCCGCTTCGCAAACGGCACCGAAGTCACCGTCAATTTCGGCCCCACCCCCTGGCGTACTCCCGAAGGCCACACAATCCCCGCGAGAGACGCGTGGGTGAGACACGGCAATCAATAGGGGGCCTTCAATCGTTCGGACTTCATGACGTTAAAATCTCGAAGCGGCGCCTGTTTCAGGCCTTCGCCCGTGATGCGCAGTTCGGAGAGGACGCCTCCCTCGGCCAGAACGACGCGTTTGCGCGAACGATCGTAATCGGCCCAACTCCAGTTCGTTCCGTCAACCGTCGTTTTGTCCGTCGCGTCCACCACCGCATGCCGCTCCCAATAGCATCCGTGATTGGGGCCGGGCCGTCCGGCCACAAACCACTTCCGCAATTTCAGTCCTTTCGCCAAGGGCTTCTCGAACAACCACCCTTCGCAGTCTTCACTCAGCATCGTCCAGCCGTCTCGCAACAACCGCGGCACGTAGACCATAGGACATTCCCCTGCATATCCCCAGCCCTTGCAGGAATCCGGCGGCGGCGGCACTTCCTGGAATGCGCACGTTCCCACGCGTACCGCCGATCCGTGCGAGCTCGGCGGATGATTCAGCGCCAGTCGCCGATTATCCACGAACAGTCCGCCGCCATTCCATCCGCTGCCGTTGAACCAAAGCGCCAACGCCTTCAGATAGGGCGCTCTTGAAACCGCCGTCCAGCTGTTCCGTCCGTATTTCGCCGCAAAATAGACGAGGTGTCGACCATCCGGCGAAAGGTCGCAACGATAGGGATAGAAACTGCCGTAAAACCACTGCCCGACCTTGAATGAGTCGTCCTTCAGATTCCATCCGATGACAGCCGTCTTCTTCGACGGCCCGCGGCGAAAGATCACCGCCGTGGCCCCATCCCGCGCCAAAATGGCATGTATCCGCGCATTGCCCCGCATCATCACACTCACTTGCCGGAAGTCGCGGTATCGGCACGGCGCGCCGGATTGCGGCGGATGGCCATTGCGCGGCCGTGCCACGTGCGGCGGGTGCGGCTTGGGGCGGGCACGCAGTCCTTCATGTCGCCCGAACAGGTACAGACGATGTCGCCCTCGAACGTGACATCCTGGGCTGCATACGGACAGAGTACGCCCTTTTCATCCACTACTTCGGCGCGCACCCAGGTGAAGTCGCCGATCGTCTCCTCGTCGATGAAGCGGACACTCTTCGGCGCACCGGCCGTGCGCAGGATTGCGCGGTCGATCACCTTCCCGTTCGCGTCGAGGCCTTCCGCCATCAGCTCGCCCGGCGTGTAGGGCCGTGGCGCGTACGTGCGCCAGGCGTTCGCCGCCGAATTAGGCCGCTCGGCGTAAACCTTGCCGTTGATCGAGAAGCGCACGCGCGGTGCGCGCGAATGGGCTTCCACAACGATGTTCTTCCCTTCCCATCCTTCGAAGTTCCAGTGCTCGTGCATCGGCCACACGCCCCAGAGCTCGACCTTGACGTGCCCCCGCCAGCCTTCGGGCTCGTTCACGCAGAGGTAGGTGGGCGCCTTCTCGTTCCAGAGCGTCTCGCGCAGGTGCGAGACGGGCTTGCGCCAGCCTGTGATGTCGATGTCGCCGCACGCCGTACCGTGCCAGGGGAACGCCTTGGAAGATTCAAAACCGTAGTAGGGTTCCTTCTCCGGATAGTGGACCATGCCGATCGAGGCGTTTCCGTAGTGGTCCATGCCCGTCCACACGAAGCCGCCGATGCAGGTCTTGTGGGACATAACCCACCGCCACACCTCGACGACACGTGTGGGGAACGTCTCCGTACACACGCAGAGCCGTCCCGGCTCGGGCAGCGAGCGGTCGGTCATCCGCTCGTCCAGATAGTTGTAGCCGAAGATGTCGAGTTCGGCCGCGATGGGGGCAAAGCCGCGCCACCACTCGCCCTTCCGCCGTCCTCTCCAGTTGTCGAATGCGCCCGTCACGGGACGCGTCGGATCGAGCGCACGGCAAGTCTTCGCCAAGGCCGCCGTATCGGCGGCACGCAGCTGCATTCGACCATCCTTGATCTCGTTGCCGATTTCCCACATGATGATCGAGGGATGGTTGCGGTCGCGGAGGACAGTCCATGTGAGGTCACGCTTCCAGTCGCGCGTAAAGACCTGCGCATAGTCGTACTTCGCCTTTCCTTCGCGCCAAGCATCGAAGAAGTTGGCCTCAACGAGCAACCCCTCGGCGTCGCACGCGTCGAGAAAGGCGGAGCTGAACGGATGGTGGCTCAAGCGCACGGCGTTGAAGCCCGCCCGCTTCAGAAGCCGCACCTTGCGCGTTTCCGCCGCGTCGTAACACGCGACGCCCAAAGGTCCATGATCGGCATGGATGCACGCGCCGTGAAGTTTGATCGGCTTGCCGTTCAGGAAGAATCCCTCGTCCATATCCCACGCAATCGTGCGGATGCCCACCTTCAGCTTCTCGCCGTAGAAGTCGAAGGTGTAGAGATGCGGCGTCTCGGGCGTCCAGAGAATCGGATTGTCGACCTTGTAGGTCTTTCGCATCAACCAGCCCCCCACGCGGCCGGAAATCTCCACCGTGCCGTCGAGCGCCGTCTTGACGGCGACCTCGCTCACGCGCTTCCCGCGCGGATGCTTCACGAGCCACACGTGGCGGTAGATGCCGCTACCCGCGTACCAACGGCACGTCGGCTGGTTTTCGGTATGCGCCGTCACCTTGAGCGTATTGGCGCCGGCGCGCACCAGGCCGTTCGTAAGGGCGATCGAAAAACCCGTGAAACCGTAGAACGAGCCTTTGCCGGCGAAGATACCGTTCACCTCCACCTCGGCGTCGCGATAGACGCCGTCGAAAACGAGTTCGAGTTCACGCATGGCCAGATCGTCGTCCGTGAGCGAGAATGTGCGTTCATACACACCCACGCCGCCGTCGTAGAACCCGCCATGGCCCACGCTCGGCGAAGCGGCATGCGGCGCGAAGGCGATGCTCCAGTCATGCGGCACATCCACCTGCTGCACCGCCCCGCCATTGAGCGCAAACGACCACCCCCGATCAAGCGAAACCCGCTCGGCCGCCATCAATACGCCACTCGCCAGCGCAAGCCCGGCAAAAACAAACCATTTACGATCCATATGCCTCGCCACCACTTTCACCAGTTCTTGACTTTCCAAGTCACTGATATCGTACATGTTCGCCCATGCCGCCCGCAAGCGCCAATCGAATCA
>JAKSOY010000159.1 GCA_024405255.1 Kiritimatiellia bacterium | reverse complement strand
CGCCATTCCAGGCGTCGAGTTCGACAGTCTCTCCAACATCGTCGACGACTTCAACAAGGAGTTCGGCGGCATCGACTGGAAGGACGCCGATGAGGTGCGGCGGCAGATCAAGTCCCTGCCGCGGCGGATCCTGTCGTCCAACGCGAACTTCGTGAACACGATCCGGCAAGGCGACACGCAGCTGGCCCAGATCAACTTCTACGACGGCATGCGCAAGATCGTCGCCGCGCTGGGCGAGGAGAAGATCGAGTTCATGAAGACTTACTTCATGAATGAGCAGTTTCGAAACATGGTCAATGACCGGGTCTTCGCGACCTGCCTGGATGAGATCCGCCACGATGACGGCGGTTACGCGATGGCGGCGGAATCGAGCGAGTTGCATTACCGGCCTTGAAGGTCCCGAACAGCAGGCGCGGATGATGGGGGTGCCGGATTTTGATGTTTGCGCTTAATGGCAAATATGCTATAATAGAAAAGCTTTATGAAGATTGTTCTGTTGAGTAATGATGTCAAATGCGTGGTAGAAAATTGACATGATTGATTTATCTCCTTCTCAAAAAAAGACGGTCGCCGCAGGCGTGACGGTCCTGTCGTTTGCGCTGGTGTTGGCTTTCGTGCTGTTCCTCGGCTGGGTGGCGCTCAAGTTTCTGGGCTTTGCTTCGCCCGCGTTGACGCCGGTGATCGTTGGCGTCTTCCTCTCGATGCTGTTCAAACCGTACTATGAGTGGATTCGCGGGAAGATTCACAATCCCTCGTTGTCGCTGATCCTGATGCTGTTCAGCGTGCTGGTGCCGCTGGGGGCGCTGTGCTGGTTTGGCGGGGCGCTCGTCGTGGACCAGATCAGCCACCTGCTGAAGACGGCGCCAACCATCGTCGGACGTTTGAGCGAATGGGTGAATGTGCATTATCCGAATGCGCAGACGTTCCTCACAGACCTTGGTGCGAAGCCGGAGGATCTCGTGTTGATGTTCCTTGTGGACCCAGTCAAGTTCTCCCAGGAATGCCTTTCTACGCTGGGAAGCGAATATGGAGCCAATGCCATGAAGGCGGGCTTCGGGTTCCTCAAGTATCTGACGGGCCTGGGTTCCTGGCTTGTCGCGCTCATCTTCTTCGCGTTCTTCCTGACGCGTCCGGCGATGCGCGGGGAAGACTATGTGCGCGAGATGCCGTTCTTGAAGGACGAAACCAAAGGATTCGTCGCGCGGCAGATCGATGCATTCTTTGATATCCTCGTGAACTTCTTCCAGCGCCAGGTCGTCATCTGCCTGATCGAAGGTCTGTACTACGGTCTCGGTTTCATGCTGGTGGGATTGCCATACGGTTTTGTCATCGGATTCGTGCTCGGCGTGCTCAACCTCGTGCCGCTGTTTGGTACAGTGACCTGCTTGCCGCTCGCGTTGCCGATCGCCTACTTCGGCGATGGGGGCACGCTGCTGCGTCTCATTCTTGTCGTGGCGGTCTGGTTGACGGGTCAGGTTCTGGATGGCTATCTCATCACGCCGCGCATTCAGGGCGAGAAGACCGGTCTCGGCTATGCGGGCGTCATCTTCAGCTTCTTCTTTTGGGGAATCGTCTTCCATTCTCTCTTGGGCTTGCTGCTCGCCATTCCGCTTTCCGCATTCTGTGTGGTGTTCTGGCGGGCGCTCAAGGGAACTTACATCAAAGGTGTGATCTGATATGCGTAACTTGATTCTTTCGTTCGTGTGCGTGTCGGCAGTCGCGGCTTGGGGTGTGGACGTAGCGGGTTTGGCCGCGCCGTCCGTTGAAAAGAAGGGACCGCAGGTGGCCACGATTCGCGAGACGATTCTCTCGCTCCCAACGTATCCGTTCTCCGACCCGGATCCGGTGCCGCGCACGGATCAAAAGCGCTATCCGTATTTCCGCTACGACGGGTCGTCCGCGACGAGCGTGGCGAAGAACTGGAAGGCCGTGATCCTTGAAAACGAGAAGATCAAGGTGACGATGCTGCCGGAAATCGGCGGCAAGGTCTGGGGGGCGGAAGACAAGTCCACGGGACACGAATTCCTCTACTACAATCACGCCGTCAAGTTCCGCGACATCTCCATGCGCGGCCCGTGGTGTTCGGGCGGCATCGAGTTCAACTTCGGCATTGTTGGACACGCGCCCACTTCGCCGACGCCCGTGGAGTGGTGCGTCAAGACGAATTCCGACGACAGCGTGAGCTGCTATGTTTCGGCGACGGAATACATCAACCGTACGACCTGGCAGATCGAAGTGCGGCTGGGGGCGAAGGACGATTACTTTGAAACGCGTACGCGGTGGTTCAACGGATCCAATCTGCCGCAGCCCTACTATCAGTGGATGAATGCGGCCTATTCGGCGCGGGGCAATCCGAAGTTCTACTTCCCGGGGTCCACGTATGTGGGGCATCCGGGCGATGCGCACGACTGGCCTTTCGATGCCAAAGGACGCGACCTCTCGCAGTATGGCAACAACGCGTTCGGTTCTCACAAGTCGTATCATGTCGTCAACGGCGACAATTCGTTCTATGCCGTGTGGTGGCCGGAGTTGGGATTCGGATCCATTCACGAGAATCCGTCGTACGACAAATACGGACGCAAGATCTGGCTGTGGGCGTTGTCGCGTCAGGGCGGCATCTGGGAGGACCTGCTGACCGACACCGACGGCCAGTACGTCGAGCTGCAGAGCGGACGCTGCTTCCACCAGCCGGGCGGCGAGACTTGGCGGACGCCGTTCAAGCATCCGACGTTTGCCCCGGGTGTGACGGATACCTATGTCGAGCGTTGGGGGTACACCCACGACGAGAACACGCTCAAGGCCAAGCTCGATCCAAACAAGTACGTGCATCGTCCGCTTGAGATGCCCACGAACTTCAACTGGCAGACGGCGTACGGCCATTACCTGCGCGGCGAGCAGGCGGTGCGTGAGCGCGACGACGTGAAGGGCGAGGCAGAACTGCGCGCGAGTCTTGCGCTGGACCCGCACCTCGTACCGGCGCTGGATGTGCTGGCGGGCCTGCAGGCCCGTCGCGGCCTCTATGACGAAGTGCGCGCACTTGCGGTTCGCGCGCTTGCGATCAACACGTACGATCCCGAGGCCAACTATCTGGACGGTCTGGCCGCGCTTGCACAGGACGATTTGGGGACGGCCAAGGAGCGTTTGGGCGTGGCGGCGTTTTCGCCGACGTACCGGACGCCGGCGTATGTGCTGCTCGCCAAGGCCGAAATGCGGTCAAAGAACTGGCTCAAGGCGTTGCATGTGGTCGGGCGGGCGATGGAGAATTCCGACAACCTGGATGCCCGGCTGCTGCAGATTGCGATCTTTCGGAAGATCAACTGTCCGATGGCGGCGCTCTCGGCTGCGCGTGAACTCGTGGCGGAATATCCGCTGCTGGCGGGCGTCCACTACGAATTGAAGAAACTGGGCGAGGATTCCGAAGACTTCCCGCGTTCGTTGCGGTGCGAACTGCCGAATCAGACGCTGCTCGAGCTGGGGTCCTGGTATGAAGAGGCGGGACTCAACGAGGAGGCGCTGGAACTTTTCGGTTGGGCGTGGAACGATCCGATCGCGCGCATCCGTACGGCCTACCTCCTCTCGCGCAAGGGAGAGGCGCAGAAGTCGGCGCTGGAGCTCTTGGTGGCGGCGAAACTGCCGGCGGAGAATGTGTTCCCGTTCCGTCGTGAAACGCGTGCTGCGCTTGCCTGGGCGGTCGACGTGGCGACAAGCTGGAAGTTCCGCTATTGGGCGGCCGTGCAGTATGCGGCGAATGGCGAGGGGCAGAAGGCGGATGAACTTTTGGAGGCGCTTGAAAACACGCCGGACGAAGATGTGTTCTATCAGTATCGGGCTTCGCGCCGGAAAGGCGCGGCGCGTCGGGCCGATCTGCAGAAGGCGCTGTCCATCAAGAAAACATGGCGTGCGTACCGTGACCTGGCGAATCTCGAGGACAAGGAAGGAACGCCCGAGGCGATGTGCCGCGTGGCGCAGGAAGGCCTCGCGCTTGATCCGGCGCGCAACGCCTTGCAGATGGCGTATGCACGTGCGCTCGTCAAGCTGGGTCGTTTTATGGATGCCGTCAAGTTCCTGGAAGAAGTGCGGATTCTGCCGTCCGAATGTGCGGACAACGCGCACGCGATCTGGGTGGACGCCTGGAAGGGCGAGGAGGCCGCGGCGCGTGCGCGCGGTGATACGGCGGCGGCCGATCGGGCGAAGGCGAAGGGCGAGAAGTATCCGGAGAATCTCGGCGCCGGCAAGCCGTTCCCGAAAGAGAAGGAATGAGATTTTCAATCACAAAAGGAGTCGATGAAATGAAGTTGAAGTTTGTGTTGGCCTGTTCGGCGCTGGTCGCCGCGACAACAGTGTTCGGCGGTATTCGTGCGCTTTCGCACGATCCCTGGGGTGGCAATCCGAATTCGTGGCAGATGCGGCGCCACAACGAGAAGATGCAGCAGGTCAAGAACGGGGGCGCCAAGGTCGTGTTCATCGGCGACTCCATCACGCATTTCTGGGAGACGAACGGCAGGGCGCAGCTCAAGAAGTATTTCTCTGAAGGCGACATGAAGATGCTCGATCTCGGGACGAGCGCGGACCGCACGGAACATGTGCTGTGGCGCTTGAACGAGGGCAAGGAGCTGGACGGTTACGAGGCCAAGTGCATCCTGCTCATGATCGGCACGAACAATACGGGACACTTCCCGCAGGCGAAGGAAACGCCGGCGGATACGATTCTGGGCATCCGCGAGATTCTGCGGACCATCCACGCGAAGCAGCCGAAGGCGAAGATCGTGCTGACGGCGATCTTCCCGCGCGGGGCGAAGACCGACGACGGATGCCGTCTGCGCAATGATGTCGTCAACCGCGAAATCCGGAAGTTCGCAGATGGCAAGAACGTTTTCTGGTGTGACTTGGCGGATAAGTTCCTGGCGGCCGACGGCACGCTGCCGCGTGCGATGTTCCCGGACTTGCTGCATCCGTCGCCGGCCGGCTACGAGGTGTGGTACGAAGGGGTGAAGCCGTACATCGACTATGCGTTGTCGGATGGTAAGCTACCGCCGCCGAAGAACCTTGTGGCGAAGGCGGGCGCACAGCCGCCGGAAAAGGGCGGTGTGACCGTGGTGCCGACTTCGCGCGTGGGTAAAGGTTTTGCTGCGCGTGACTGGTGGCTTGACCGCCTGCAGCGCAATCGCAACCAGATCGCCGATTCGAAGGGCGAGATCGATCTCGTCTTCTTTGGCGACTCGATCACGCACGGCTGGGAAGGCAAGGGCAAGAATGTCTATGCGGAACTCTGCAAGACGTACAAGGTCCTCAACATCGGTTATGGCGGCGACCGTACGGAGCATCTCGTCTGGCGTAGCCTCAACGGCGAACTCGACGGCTACAAGGCCAAGTGCATCATGCTGATGATCGGCACGAACAACACGTGGCACCGCAAGGACAAGCCGGAGGACATTGCCGCCGGCATTCGTCGCGTGCTCGACATCATTGCGAAGAAGCAGCCGCAGGCGAAGGTGCTGCTGCTGCCGATCTTCCCGTTCGGCAACAATCCGAAGCATTGGAACCGCATGAACAATGAAAAGGCCAATGCGCTCGTCAAGCCGTATGCGGATGGCAAGCGCGTGGTGTGGGTCGACTTCAATGCGAAGTTCCTGGACGAGAAGGGCGACAATGTGAAGTGGATGCCGGACCATTGCCATCCGAATGAAGCCGGCTATCGCGAAATCTGGTTGAAGTCCGTTCTGCCGTACTTCAAGGAAGTCTGCGGCAAGTGAGCGAACTGAATCCTGAAGCCGTCGCTGCGCTGGGGCGCGTGCGCAAAATCGTCGTCCATGGGGGACTCGCCCACATGGACGACATCATGGCCTGTGCCATGGCGTTTGCCTTTGGCGTGCCGCACGATGCCGCCATCGAACGGCGCAATCCCAAACCGGCGGAGCTCGACGATCTGAAGACGCTCGTGCTGGATGTCGGCGGTGTGCACGATCCGGCCCGGCTCGACTTCGACCATCACCAGCGTTCGCGTGCCGAAGAGCCGAAATGCGCGTTTCGGCTCTTTGGCGAATGGTTGGGCGTTGATGAGGAAATGCGCATCTTGTGTCCGTGGTACGTAGCCTGGAATGACATCGACGTGCTGGGACCTTTCCAGACCGCGATGCGTCTCGGCGCGCCGCCGGAATCGCTGGCGGGGTTCGTTGCCAATCCGCTGGGCGATTGGGTGATCCGGCGTTTTGCCGATGATTCGACGCTCCGTCAGAAGCTGACGATTACGCTGGCGAACGAATTGGATCTGACACGTCGCTGCTGGCGCGCGATCGGTCCGAAAATCGTGTTGCGCGAAATCGCGGGATTGCCCGTGGCGGATATGACCGCGTGCCTGTCGGAGGAAATCTCGCGTTGCTCGGAAGCCTGGATCCGCGAAAACCATCCGGCTTGTATCCTCCTGCGCGACAGTCGGGGCGAGGGTTATTCGCTGATGCGCTGTCTTGACGACCCGCGCCTTGACTTCGCGCGTTGCATCGGCAAGCCCTACACGCTTTTCGCCCATCCCGGCGGGTTCATCCTCAAAACGCGTACGCGCGACGACGATCTCGCGCAGATCCTCGTCGACGCGCAAGGCTGATTCCTCGCGGCGGGATGTCCATGTGAACAGATAAATCGGGCTTGAACGCCCGATTTTTCTGTGCTACAATGTCAGCATGATGAATAAGTATACTTCATGCGTTGTACTCGGCCTGCTCCTTAGCGCAACGGCGATCGGTGAGACAGGGTTCATTGACTTCCGCGAGGAAAAGACGCCACCCGGATGGGATTTCGGCGCAACCGAATGGAATCGCGATCGAGGACGAAAATTCGTCAACGACGGCGATGCGATTGTTAGTCCGACGACTGATCTTGCAGCGACGTCGGCGACGGTCGTCGTCTCGTTCACGTCGTCCAATTCGCCTCGACCTTCTTTTCGGGTTCTTGCGGGATCTGATGCCACACATCTCCATGAAGTCGCGAATCTGACGAATCGCGTCATCAACATTTTTACGACGAACGTACTTTCGTTTTCTGCCGAGGACGACATCCATCTCTTGAAGATCGTCTCGCAGCGGAATGAAAACATGCGGACCAATCCCTATGTCGTCGGGGCGGGATTCGGCTTGTTGCCGTCCGAACCGCCCGTGCCGATCGATCCGCCGCCTCCACCGCCGCCGGCTGTTGCGACGACGGCGCTGAAGATTTCCGACTTGGGGGATGGCCTGTGGACGGAGACCTTCGACGCGTGTGCCGAGCTGTTCCCGAAAAGCGGCAATACGCACGACTGGGTCAACGGCGAGACGCTGGGTCCGTGGCAGGCGTTTCAAGACGGTATCGCCCCGGTCACGCTCAAACGCAACAACGGTGCCACGGCGACGGGCGGGTTCTATGCCTATTGGGCGACGAACGGGATGACGTCGACTTACGCACTCGGCATGAACGTGGCGAGTACGAGCCGCGTGGCCGTCTGCGGGGTGGCGTTCACCAATGACACGACGCGGCGTTTCAATCAGTTCGAACTGGCGTATACGGGACGGCAGTTCGGATTCAAGAACAAGGCGGCGCAGGATGTCCTGGTCGAATGGCTGGTGACGAATGCGCTGGTCGGGGTCGATGCCGACGGTGCGTGGACGGCGGTCGAGGGACTCACATTCACCACGCCGGCGGTTGGCCGTGGCGAGGAGTTGGCAAGCGGGAAAGACCTGCCGCTCGAGAAACGTCAGGCGGGGACGCTCGACGGCTTGCGGCTTCGTCCGGGAGAAGTGCTGCTGTTGCGATGGCGCCGGGATCGTGTGACGAATTCCGCCGCCCTGGGAATCGATGATGTCAATTTCTCCTGGCAGCGAGCCCTCGACCCAACGCTCTTCCTTCTCCGCTAAGCTTAATCTTCGTGTGATTGCGCTTTGCCGAATGGGCGGATTATGGTAAAATATACCTGTCTTAATTAAGAGAAGGCAGGTAGAACCCAAATGAGTCTTTCAGTCGGTATTGTCGGTTTGCCGAATGTCGGCAAGTCCACGCTTTTCAACGCACTTACAAAGCGCCAGCAGGCGGCGGCGGAGAACTATCCGTTCTGCACGATCGAGCCGAATTCGGCGATTGTCGAAGTGTCGGATGCGCGCCTGGAGGCGCTCGCGAAGATTGTGAATCCCGCGCAGATCATCCGTGCGACGGTGGAGTTCACGGATATTGCAGGGCTTGTCAAGGGAGCGTCGAAGGGTGAGGGCCTCGGCAACAAGTTCCTGGCGAACATCCGCGAGTGCGATGCGATTCTGCATGTCGTGCGGTGCTTTGAAAACGACGACATCATCCACGTGCAGGAGGGCGGAAACAAGTCCGCGCCGATCGACCCCGCCGGCGATGCGGAGGTCATCGAGACGGAGTTGATCCTGGCGGACATGGAACAGCTGCAGAAGCGCTGCGACAAGACGCGCAACGAGGCGAAGAGCGATCCGAAGAAGCGTCCCGAATTCGACGCGATGACGGCGCTGCTGGCGCATTTGGGCGACGGCAAGCCGGTGCGCACGTTCCCGCGCGGCGAAGGCGATGCCATTCTGCCCGTTCTGCGCGATCTGCATTTCCTCACGGACAAGAAGACGATCTACTGCGCGAACGTGGCGGAGGATGATCTGGCCGATCCGTCGGCGAATCCGCATGTGGCGGCGCTGAAGGCGTATGCCGACAAGCAGGGTTGTGAAATGGTCACCATCTGCGCGCAGATGGAAGCGGACCTCGCGGGGCTTTCCGACGAAGAGGCGAAGGAGTTTCTTGGCAGCTATGGCCTCACGGAGAGTTCGCTCGACCGCACGATCAAGCTCGCCTACCATACGCTCGGGCTCGCCAGCTTCCTCACGGCGGGACCGAAGGAGGTGCGTGCCTGGACGTTCCATCGCGGCTGGAAGGCACCGCAATGCGCGGGTGTGATCCACACGGACTTTGAAAAGGGCTTTATTCGTGCGCAGGTCATTGCGTTCGACGACTACGTCAAGTACAACGGTGAATCCGGTGCGCGTTCGGCCGGTGTGCTGCGTCCGGAAGGCAAGGAATACGAGATGCAGGACGGCGATGTGGTCGAGTTCATGTTCAACAAGTAAGTAGGATCGGGTAATGTCCGGCGTCACAGCCATGTCGAAGGGAATCCGTTTTGCCGATTTTGCGGCCTGGACGGGTGCGGTTGTCGAGGGGCCTGTCCCCGAAACGTTTTCGGGTGTGACCTTCGATTCGCGCAAGGTGACGCCGGGCTGTCTTTATATGGCCTTTCCCGGTGCGACGCGCGATGGACACGAGTTTGTCGCGCAGGCGCTTGCAAAGGGGGCTGCGGCGGCGCTTGTGCGATCCGACTGGACAGGTGCCGAACCGGGACAGCCCCTCGTTCGAGTGGCCGATCCCAAGGCGGCGCTGCCGATTGCGGCGAAGGCCTATCGCGAGACGCTTTCGGCGACTGTGATCGGCATTACGGGTTCGGCGGGAAAGACGACGACAAAGGAACTGACGGCGGCGTTTCTGCGCGCGGGCGGATTCCGCGTACACGCCACGGAAGGCAACTACAACAACGATCTCGGCGTGCCGATCACCCTGCTGTGCGCGCCGTCCGATGCGGACTTCCTTGTGGTGGAAATGGGAACGAACCATCCGGGCGAGATCAACTATCTCGTCGGTCTGGCGCAGCCGGATGTGGGCGAGATTTCGTCCATCGGAACGGCCCACATCGAATTCTTCAAGACGCAGGACGGCATCGCCGACGAGAAGGGCACGCTCTTTGAAGCGCTTGGACGCCTTTCCGCCCTGCGGGGACACAAGTCCTTCGCCGTGCTGGCGCATGAAAACGATCGCTACGATCGGCTCGTTGCCAAGTGCCGTGTGCCCGTGGTGACGGTGAGTGCGCAGGATGCCGAAGCGGAAGCCTTCGAGGCGGCGTTGCGTGTGCGGTTGCCGGGACGACACAATATCTCGAATGCGTTGATTGCCTTCGGGTGTGCGCGAGCGTTTGGCGTGACGCTTGACCAGTGCTTGTCGGCTCTGCAGGACTTCACCTTGCCGGGCGGTCGGTGGCGTGTGGTGGCGCGCGACGGCGTCACCTGGATCGACGACACCTACAATGCCAATCCCACGTCAATGATCGCCGCGCTGGAGACATTCGCGGAACTTTCGCTCGAGCCGCACATGCGGCGTGTGGCCGTCTTGGGTGACATGTTCGAGCTGGGCGAGCAGTCGGATGCGCTTCATCGTCAAGTCGGCCTGCGCGCCGGCGAGCTCGGCTTAGACGAATTGCTCTTTGTCGGTGAAAGCGCCGTCCGCATGATGGCACCGGCGGCGGCTGAAAAAGCATCTGCTGTACACTGTGCCGCAACATTGGACGACGCGCGCGAGAAGTTGCGTTCGTTGCTTTCGCCCGAAACGATTGTTCTCGTGAAGGCCTCGCATGGGATGAAGCTCGGCGAGCTGTTGCCG
>JAKSOY010000158.1 GCA_024405255.1 Kiritimatiellia bacterium | reverse complement strand
GGAAGTCCGGCCCCTTCACGAACTGCATCAGGTCGTCGACCGTGCACGCCTCGCGATGCCGCACATAGTAGTCGATGCCGTCGCAGAGCTCGCCGAGATTGTGCGGCGGGATGTTCGTCGCCATGCCGACGGCAATGCCGCTCGAGCCGTTCAAAAGGAGATTCGGGAGCTTCGCCGGGAGGACCGTCGGCTCCTCCAGGGTCTCGTCGTAGTTGGGCACCATGTCGACGGTGTCCTTCTCGAGATCGCCGAGAAGCTCGTCCGTGACGCGCTGCATGCGCACCTCGGTGTAACGCATCGCCGCCGCACCGTCGCCGTCGATCGAGCCGAAGTTGCCGTGACCGTCCACCAGCGGGACACGGAGCGAGAACGGCTGCGCCATGCGGACGATCGTGTCGTAGACGGACGAGTCGCCGTGCGGATGGTACTTGCCGATCACTTCGCCGACGACGCGCGCCGACTTCACGTGCTTCGTGTTCCACTCGTTGTGAAGCTCGTGCATCGCGAACAGGCAGCGGCGGTGCACCGGCTTCAGGCCGTCCCGCACGTCGGGCAGCGCACGGCCGACAATCACGCTCATCGAATAGTCGATGTAGTCGCGTGACATCTCCTCCTCGATGAGAACATCCTCGAGGATTCCGCCCGTCACCTGCTCCTTGACCACTTCTTCGCTCATATTGTACGTATTATAGCAAAATACCTACGCACGCGCACGCGTGCGATCTCTTTTTTGAAATCGTGGTCTTGAAATCATGGCACCCCCCGGCACCGGCGCATCGCTCCCATCGCCTAGCACACGGCGACATAGGGATCGCCGCACAGCGAGCAGACCGCACCGTCGTGCACCGGCGCCCCGCAGTTCGGACACCGCTTCTCCAGAACTTCCCCACACAGCGCACAGAACTTTCCGCCGACCGGATCCGCCGTCATTCTGCTCGGCAAGGCCAACGTCCTGCCGTCCACTTCGTAGACCTTGTTTGACGGACAATGCGGATTCGGACAAAACCCGTGAACCTTGATTTCCGTCACCGGGACAAACGCCAGCGGAACCCGCGGCAACTGCTCTGCTTCTTTCTCCGCCACCGCCGTCAGCGAAATGCCAAACTTCTTCGCCAACTTGCCAATGACATCTTCGTTTAATTTCGTCCCGTCACCTTGCTCGAACATCGACAACGCCGACTGTTTACAACCAACCTCGGCCGCAACAACCGTTTGCGAAAGCTTCGCCGCACGGCGCGCTTCCTTTATTTTCAAGCATATCTCTGGACTTAGCTTAACCACGGGCGCATATTATGGACTTTATTATATCAACTGACAATGGGGTAAATATCAACACTATCAACAGACTTATCAAATTATCAACAATAATATCAACAGCTGTTGATTGATTTGTTGATATTTATCAATAAGTCCTCTTGATAATTTCAGACGTCAAGAGGTATTCTTCACCTTTTTTATGGGAAATCCCGCATTTCTCCAATTCGGCGATGACCGGAGTGGAAAGGATATTCCCATTGTCATTGAAGAACTTTTCCAACGCCTGACGTTTCTTGGCTAAGTTTCCAATCGGATCGTTTGCCACCAGAACGCTTTCCAACAGCTGCGCTCGACGCGTACGACCCTCTTTTTCGGCTACATCGCGAGCTGCCTTGATGACTTCCAGGACATGATCACGCGTTTCACCGGGAAAGCGGTCATTGACTTCCGGATCACGCTCCAGCAGCGTCACCTTGGTCGACAGGGCACTTTCGCCATTGGCCGCCAGGACGTCCCCGACTTTGGCAAGCGACACCTTCATCTCCTCAATCTGAGAATTGAGCTTTAAGATCTGAGACTTCAGCGAATGGTTTTCCTTCAGCAGCTTGTCGATGCGTTCGTCCTGCTCGGCCTTGTCGGCGGCAAGCGACTCGACCACCGCCTTCTGCACGTCCAGTTCTTCGGACACCGTCTCTTCCACCGGCGTCTGCCTGAGAAATTCACTCATTTCCATTTGCGTTCTGACCTTTCAGTTCGCATCCCTCGTAGAGGAACAGTCGGCAGTCGATCGGTCCGTTGAAAAACGGGATGCGTGTCTTGTAATACAGGTTGACCAGGCGTGACAGCTCGGGATTGCCGGTAATGAGCGCACCTGTCCAGCCTTTGCACTTTTCATTCATGAACGTGCCGATGCGCTCGTAGATCGGCGCGAGTTCCTTCGGATCGCCCAGGCGAATGCCATATTCGGGATTGAAGAAGATCACTCCACGAGATTGTCCGTTTGTCCGACTGTCCGATTGTTCGATTGAAGGTATCGGCGTATCGGCGAAATCGCAGGCCTTGAATTCGACGTATGGGGCGACACCCGCGGCAATCGCGTTCGTGTGCGCGTTTTCGACGGCCTCGGGAGAAATGTCCGTCGCGATGATCTTCGGCAGGTCCGTCGTCTTTTCCCGCGCCTTCGCCTCCAGGACGATTTCTTTCCAAATCTGCTCGGGAGAGGCCCCGATGCGCTGGCGCGGCGCAACGTTCGGAGCCGATTCGCCGGGGATGATGCGGTTGTACCCCTTGATGGACTGGAAGGCGAAATGTCCCTTCAGCGCGCCGGGCGCGCGGTTTATCGCCATCATCGCCGCCTCGATGGCCGGCGTTCCGCTGCCGCACATGGGCGACAGGAACGGCGTCTTGCGGTCCCAGTGCATCGCCATGATGCACGCGGCCGCCAGCGTCTCCTGCATCGGAGCCGATCCGGGAATCTTGCGGTAGCCGCGCTTGGACAACGGTTCTCCGGACGTGTCGAGATAGACGATCGCCTCGTTCTTCTCCCAGTAGACGAATACGGCCGCACCCTTGTTCTCGCCGCCGGAATCAGGACGGCGCTGGCACTTTTCGCGCATGCGGTCGGCGATCGCATCCTTCGTGTAGAGCGAAGGTATGCGCGTGTCGCGAATCGTCAGGTTGTGCACGATCGACGAAACCGAGAAGTAGCCGTCTTCCTCCAGCAGGTTTTCCCAGTCAATCGAACTGACCGCCTGGTACAGGTCGCGGATGTTGCAGCACGTCGTGCGCAACAGCGGCACCAACACCCGATGCGCCGTCCTGAGATAAAGGTTCAGCCGCATGACGTCACGCATGTTTCCGCGCACGACCACGGTGTTTTCAGTTACTTCGACGGGCTTGTAGCCCATGTCCGTCACTTCTGCTTCCGTCCATCTTGACAGCTGCTTGGCGCAGGAGATGATGATCGGATAGTCTCTGTCTGTCCAGAGTCTCATTTTACCTCGTTCGTTCTGCCGCCGCTTTCTGCTCTTAACTGATCCTGAGCGGCATCAGCACGTAAAGGAACGGAATGCTGCACTTGATGACTGCCGGAGAATGTCCGTCGTTCAAGTTGATCGACACTTCGTCATCGTCAATCACCTTCAGAGGATCCATCACATAGGACGGATTGAACATGATTTCGATCTTCTCTCCCGCATACTTGATCGGCACGACGTCCTTCGCCTCGCCGATGTCGGATACGGCCGACGTGACCGTTAGCTTGCCGCTTTCGAAAATGAGCTTTGTGGAATGAGCCTCGTCCATCGTCATGACGCTCGCACGGTCCAGCGCATCCAGCATCAGCTGACGGTCAATCGCGATGTGCTCTGTCGTTTCCTTCGGGATGACCTGACGGTAATTCGGATACGCGTCGTCCATGAGCTTGGAATAGATCGTCAACGTCTCGAGCTTGAAGCAGATCTGCGACTTCTGCACCATCAGGGAAATGTCCCCTTCGCCGTTCAGAGAACGCTGAAGTTCAGCTACGGCCTTTGAAGGCAGGACAATGTCTCTCTCCGCGTCCTTTGGAAACTCCACTTCGTTCTCAACCAGTGCCAAGCGCCGTCCGTCCGTCGCAACCATCGTCAGCTTCTCGTCCTTGAAGCTCATCAGGACGCCTTTGAGCGTCCGACGCGTATCGTCTTGGCTGGCCGCGTAGGACACCTTCTTCAGCATTTCTCGCAGAGTCTGCTGCGGAATGACATACGCGTTCGCGTTTTCATCCTTCGGCAACCTTGGAAACTCGCTTTCAGGCATGCCGGCAAGCTTGTATCTGGCATTGCCGGCGCTGATCGTCGCACGTTCCTTTGCATCGACCTCTATTTCGACTTCTCCTTCGGCAACCTTGGTGATCGCGTTGAAGAGCAACTTAACCGGCAACGTCGTGTTACCCTGCTCCATGACTTCACAGTCGCAGACGGCCATGATGGAGATGTCCAAGTCGGTCGTCGTCATCTTGATCTCCTTGCCGCGGGCTTCCAGCATCACGTTCTGGAGAATCGGCAGCGATCCCTTTCCGGCAACGATGTTCTGAACGGATTTCAATCCTTCAATAAACTTGGAACGAATGATTTTGAATTTCATCGTGACTCCTTCTCCTTTACATCCTCTATTGTATCAAATACTGACTATTAGATAAAGTGGTAGACTATTATTATTAGAGCTGTTGACAGTGTTGACAAGTGAGCGTGAGCTTTGTTTTATTGGCTTGTTCTCTGTTTTGTCCTGTTGATTCTCTTTTGAAGGTCATTTGACGAACGTTGACTTCCAGTGGTGTTGTCTCTTTTGCCTACAGTTGTCAAACAGTTATGTGTGTACTTGTCTTCACGTTTCAGTCAACTCTGTCGCTGATGTCGCAGCCGAATTCTGATAGGATTTCATTGAGTGTTTCCCTGAGATCTTCTTCGACATCCATTCTCTTTTCGATGTTCTTGACGCCATGGATGATCGTGGCATGAGTCTTGTCGAACATCTTTGCGATTTCCGGCAGGCTTTTTGTTGTGAATTTTCTTGCGATGTACATGGCCAGCTGACGTGGCGTGACAATCGATTGAGTTCTTTCGGTTGATAGAATCTGGGAAATTGTAACCGAATATTTCTTTGCGACAGTTGCTTGGATTTCTTCAATCGTCAGTTTTCTCAAAGACTGTTCCTTTTCAATGAAGTCCTTGAGAATCTTGGCAAGATTTTCCTTGGAGAGTTCTGCCGTCGGATCCATCGAGCGAAAGATGCTGACGCGGTGCAGCGCCCCTTCCATTGCCCGTACATGGCTTTTGATCGTGTCGGCAATGAATTCGAGTGCCTTGTCCGGTATCTGTGGAACCATGCCTTCGGATTTTTTCCTCAAGATGGCCAGGCGCGTTTCATAGTTTGGAGATTCTATTTCCTGTACCATGCCGCCCTCAAATCGTGAAATGAGTCGCTCTTCGACTGCCGGCAGATTTTTAGGTGCCACGTCGGACGTCATGACGATCTGCTTGTGAGCTTGCCAGAGCGCACAGAACGTATTGAAGAACTCTTCCTGAAATTGTTTGCCCTTCTGTAGGAACTGCACGTCGTCGACCATCAGCAAGTCAATTTTTCGGTAACGATTGCGGAATGATTCGATTTGTCCGTTCTTCAGCGCGTTGACGTATTCGTTCAGGAAAGTTTCGGCCGTCAGATAGCAAATTGCCATTTCCGGGCTTTTGCGCTTGAGTTCGTTACCGATGGCCTGCATGAGATGTGTTTTGCCGAGTCCAGTCCCACCGTGAATGAAAAGAGGATTGTATCCGCTCTTGCCCGGATTGGACACGACGCCTTGGGCTGCCGCCAACGCCCAGCTGTTGGACGGACCTCGTACGAATTCGTCAAACGTGTATTCTTCGCTTAATGGCATCGTCGAACTGAAAGTAGATGTGCGTGCGACGGTTGCCTTTTGAGTAACCGCGATTTCAGGCATGACGATGGCCGGGCGTGCGGTTTCCTCATGGCGAAAGACAATTCCAATGTTGTTGCCGTTCGACACCAGCTCAAGACACTTGCGAAGACGATCCGAATAATGGTCCCGCAAATAGTCCGCAGCATAGGAATTTGACGTTGTGATGACGAAGTCATCTTCTTTCCGTGAAACGGAAACGATCATCGAAAGATAACGATCAACTTGATTTCTCTCTTCCGAAGAAAGCAAGGTCGAAAGATAGATTCCCTTCGCCCGTTCCCACATTTCCTTCGAAGCGATGTCTATTGTCTCGTTCATGGTTATTAACTGTTTCTGTTGACAGCGTACAATATACCATAAAACCTTGTCCGAGTGGTAAAGAAGAAATCAACTTATGTCTTCAGGTTATAAACATATTGTGTTGATATTGCACTTGTCCATTTTCACATTTCCCAAATCTCCCCATTTTCACTTTGCAATATTCTCACATTACATTCGTCCGGTTTTCGTGACGGATACCATTTTTTTGATTTTGTTTAACAACTGATCCGCGCTTGATAATAATCGCCAGTATCGCCACATCTGCTGGATTAACGCCCGGAATTCGCGCAGCCTGCGCTAAATTCTCTGGACGGTATTTTTTCAGCTTTTCACGACTTTCATATCGCACGGACGTACACACATCGTAATCAAGCCACTTCGGAATTGCTATGCCCTCGTCTAGCTTCGCCCGCTCTGCCGCTTTTCGCTCCTGTTCAATGTATGGAGCATAATGACGCATAATATTTATTTCTTGTTCGATGAGAGGATTGGGTGTTATCTCTTTAATTGTAGATGTCTTTTTACTTCTCTCAACCGTACCGTCGCGGTCTCCGCGACTGGCGTGGTAAAGTTCGCAGATATACTCCCACTCAACTGCCCTTCTTTTCAACACATCATCTGAAACAATACCTGTACGCTTGGCAACATCAAGCAAGCGGTAGCGCGCATTGTCTTGTCGGAGCAAAAGACGGCGTTCGGCACGGCTCGTAAAAATGCGATAGGGCTCGTCCGTTCCCTTAGTAACCAGATCGTCAATCATAACGCCGATGTAGGCATCTTGACGACTGAGAACAATGGGTTCTTTGTTTTTTATACGCAAGGCTGCATTGATGCCCGCCATGATTCCCTGGGCTGCGGCTTCTTCATATCCAGTTGTCCCGTTAATCTGTCCAGCAAAGTACAATCCCTCAATATTTTTGCTTTCAAGTGTGTGCTTTAAAACCCTCGAATCAATGCCATCATATTCAATCGCATAAGCATAGGCGAGAAATTCGGCATGTTCTAATCCGGGAACTGAATGAACCATCTGCTCTTGAATCTCCCGAGGAAGACTACAGCTCAAGCCATTTGGATAGATCACAGTTCCTTCCGAATCCTCCGGCTCAAGCATGACATGATGATGATCTGCATTAAAACGAACGATCTTATCTTCAATTGATGGACAGTATCTCACGCCCGTTCCGACGATTGCACCTCCGTAAAGTGCCGAATGAGAAAGGTTTTTTCTGATAATTTCGTGCGTTTGTGGCGTTGTATGTGTCAACCAGCATGGATATTCAGGTAATGTTCCACGTGGAACACAGATTGTAGAATGAGTTGATTTCAAGGGTTGTTCCACGTGGAACAATGGACGCGGGATATCTCCATCTTGACGTGAACACAGAGAAAAATCGCAACTTGAGGCTTTAAGTCTGGGCGGGGTACCAGTTTTAAGGCGAATGAGTTGAAATCCGAGTCGTTCGAGCGCAACGGAAAGTTGATTGACGGCTGGTCGCGAATCGCCGCCAGATTCATGACATTCTTTCCCGATCCAGATACGTCCACGTAATGAAGTACCAGAGGTAATGACTACAGCACGAGCGGACAGTTCTCCGTGTTGAGCTGTCAAAACACCTCTAGCAATTGAATCATTCGTCAGAATATCAATGACATCGTCTTCAAGAACCTGCAAATGAGGTTGTTGGTTGATGACGGATTGCATCCGTTCGGTATATTCGCGCTTGGCACACTGGCAGCGCGTCGCCCAGACAGCTGGTCCGCGGCTACGGTTCAAGATTTTGGCCTGAAGAGCGGTTTCATCGGCGTTAATGCCCATCTCACCACCAAGTGCATCAAGCTCATAAACGAGATGGCTTTTGGCGAGACCGCCGATGGATGGATTGCAGGGCATGCGTGCAATGGCGTTTTTACAAGAAGTGACCAACAAGGTTGAAACGCCCATACGAGCGGCGGCAAGAGCCGCCTCTGCCCCGGCATGGCCTCCTCCAACGATAATCAGATCGAAATTCATTGAAGTTATTATATCATAAAATGGAAGAGTGGGGTTGGAAGGAACGGACATCTGTAGTGTCATTTCTAAAAACTTTACGGTGTCATGACACCAAACCTCTGTGCCTCTGTGTTTAAAGCGACACAGCCCAATTGTTTTTAGGTTAAGCTGCATAGCAATTTATAAACAAATTAAAAATAGATATTATGCGACACAATAAAAAAGATAAAATTAAAAAAGCCAATAAAATTTGTGTTTTTTTGAGAATGATGATGTTGTCAAGGGGAAAGTTGTTAAAACGTATCTACATTTATCTAACAGTTATGAACAGCGCGGTGTACTTGCCCATTTTGAAGTAATTATGATATACTTTTGCAAGTTGAAAATCATCTACCTATTTATTGACGGCGTAGGGCTACGCGAACCGGCGGCGGACAATCCTCTGAACAAGGAGGTGTGTCCGACGTTATGGCGTCTCATTGAGAGGCATGCGAAGCCGATTGATGCCTGCCTGGGCGTTGAGGGGTTGCCGCAGTCGGCGACGGGACAGGCGACGATGTTTACGGGCATCAACTGTGCGGCGGCAGTCGGTCGTCATTGCGAGGGATTTCCCGGGGTCGATCTGCGCAAGATCATCGAAGACAACAACCTGTTCATGGAGTTGCGCAAGCGCAACCGGCGCGTGCGTTTTGCCGACGCCTACCTGGTCGATTCGGTGGAGGAGCTGGTGGGGCGGCGGTTCAAGTCGGTGACGACGGTGATGGCGCTGACGACGCCCGAGTCGATTTCGACGGTGGACGACCTGATGTGCGACCGGGCGCTGATGCAGGACCTGACGCGCGAGACGATCCAGGACCGCTATCCCGACATCCCGGTCGTGCCGCCGCAGCGTGCGGCGGAGCACCTGTTCAGGCTGGCGCTCAACAACGACTTCACGCTGTACGAGTTTTTCCAGACGGACGTCTCGGGGCATTCAATGGACTACGCGCGCGCGTGCGCGGTGCTGCGCGTCTACGACCGGTTCCTGTCCGCGCTCGTACGCTGCACCGAGGCGGCCGGGATCACGCTGGTGATGACGGCCGACCACGGCAACATCGAGGCGATGGGCGAGCGAGGTCACACGCGCAACCCGGTGCCGTTCATCGTGTTTGGCCCGGGCGAGGGCTGGATCCGTGACCGCGTCAACTCGCTCCAGGACGTGACGCCGGCGATTGTGGAGGCCTTTGACAAATGAAAATCAGCGAACTGCTGTCCGTTGACCGTCCGTCCGTCTCGTTCGAGATCTTTCCGCCGAAGCGTCCCGAGCCGTCTCTGTTCGGCGGCGAGGAGGAGCGGCTGGCGATGGAGCGGACGAAGGAAGTCGTCCGCAAGATCGCCGCGGAGAGGCCGTCGTTCGTTTCGGTGACGTACGGCGCCGCGGGCGGCACGACGGGGGCGAACACCGCGGCGATCGCGGAGTTCGTCCAGCAGTGCGGCGTGCCGGCGCTCGCGCACCTGACGTGCATCTCCTCCTCGCGCGAGCGCATCGCCGACGAGCTCAAGGTGTTCCGCGAGAAGGGCATTGAGAACATCCTCTGCCTGCGGGGAGACTATCCTCCGGGGAAGGAGGACGCGAGACGCGAGACGAAAGACTTCAGTCACGCCGTCGACCTCGTGCGGGTGCTGCGGCCGTCGACGTTCTGCCTCGGGGGCGCGTGCTATCCCGAGCGTCATCCCGAATGCGCGCACCTCGAGGAGGACATCGCGCACCTGAAGGAGAAGGTCGACGCGGGGCTCGACTTCCTGACGACGCAGATGTTCTTCGACAACAACGTCTACTTCCACTACCTGGCTCGCCTGCGGACGGCGGGGGTGACGATCCCGGTCCTGGCGGGCATCATGCCGGTGACGAACGGCAGGCAGATCGAGCGCATCTGCAAGCTCTCGGGCACGACGCTGCCGCCGCGCTTCCGGGCGATCGTCGACCGCTTCGGCGAAAACGCGCAGGCGATGATGGACGCGGGCATCGCCTACGCGACGGAGCAGATCGTCGACCTGTTCGCGAACGGCGTCAACCACGTCCACGTCTACACGATGAACAAGCCGGAGATCGCGATCCGCATCATGCTGAACCTCCATGGACTCGTCTCCTGAGGTCGCCGCGCGCCGTCGCGCGCTCGAACGCGAGGCGCCGTTCGTGTCGCGCGGCGTCTGGCGGCGGACGGCGTGGAACGGCCGTGACGTCGTCTTCCTCTGCGGTACGCTCGGCGCCGCGTTCGACACGTGGCAGCGCCGGCTCTCGCTGCTGAGCGCGGCGGACGCGCTTCTCTCGCAGCAGCTCGGGCTTGACGCCGTCGAGCGCGAGATGGATCGTCTGGAGGGGGAGGCGCGCGCGGCGGTCGAGGCCGAAGGCAAGCGGCTGCTGCCGCGGCGGTCGCCGGGCTACGGCGACCTGCCGCTCGGGTTGAGTCGCGAAATTCTCGTGCGCCTCGACGCGACGAGGCGCATCGGCGTGTCGGTCACCGACGCGAACCTGCTTGTCCCGTCGAAGTCCGTGACAGCCGTCTGCGAAGTGGCGGGGTGAAAAGCGCGGGCGTCGTCCGATCTTATGCTATAATACGAAACTGAAATGAAGACCAAACCTCTGTTCATCGTGATGTCCGCGCCATCGGGCTGCGGCAAGTCGACGCTCATCGACCTGATCCTGCAGGAGTACTGCGACATCGTCTACTCCATCAGCTGTACGACGCGC
>JAKSOY010000157.1 GCA_024405255.1 Kiritimatiellia bacterium | reverse complement strand
GCGGGAGTGTAGGGCATCGAGACGCTCGCCAAGAAGGTCGGCTACACGATCGACTGCGAGAGTTGATCGCCTTCAGCGCCATCTCGTACAAAGCCTCATTCGCACATTCACCCATTCGAACATTCGACCATTCGAACATTTACCCGATTCAACGGTTTTGCGGCCTGCCTTGGTTTTTGGTATAATAACCTCCGCAATGGAGGACATATGAAAAGATTGATGGCGAGTTTGGCGGTCTGCGTCGTCGGCGGACTGTGGGCGGGTGATTTTGTGCGCATGTCGTACAACGATTCGGTATCGACGGATCTCGGCGTGGGCTTGTGGGCCTGGCCGTTGGTGCTCGACTATGATGGTGACGGCGATCTCGACCTTGTCGTCTCGTCGCCCTGTGTGCCGTCTCGGGGCGATTGGTTTTTCGAGAATCCCGGGAAGGACAGCAAGGACCCGTTTCCTGTCTTCAACGCCGGCAAGAAGATCGGTCCAGGTTCGGGCAACATCGCCGTGAGCTACGTGCAGGGCGGCAAGCCGGTTGTGCTGACGCCCGGTTCCGCAAACTGGAATCCGTTTGACCGGGGTACGGCCGCGACGGCGTTCAAGGGATTGAAGGCCAACATCCATTCGGCGAATGTGCGCGGCAACGTGTGGCGGCTTGTCGATTGGGATGGCGACGGACGCGACGATCTGCTCGTCGGCGTCGAGGACTACACCTCCTACGGTTGGGACAACGCCTATGACGCGCAGGGCAATTGGGTGAAGGGGCCGCTGAACGGTTTTGTCTATGTGTGCCGCAACCTGAAGGGGGAGGGCCCGAACGCCGAATACGCGCCGGCCGTGCGGGTGACCCTCAAGGATGGTGCGCCGCTTCATACGTTTGGCAATCCGATGCCGATGGCGGCGGATTGGGATGGCGACGGCGACCTCGATCTGATCTGCGGGTCCTTCATGGACGACTTCACCTACTTTGAAAACATCGGTACGCGCACCTCGCCTTCTTTCGCGCAGGGCCGCAAGTTGACGACGGCCGACGGGAAGCGTCTGCACATGGATCTGCAGATGATCACGCCTTCGGCGGTCGACTGGGACCGCGACGGCGACCTCGATCTCATTTGCGGCGATGAAGATGGACGCGTCGCGTTCATTGAGAACAAGGGTGCGTCCAAGGCGGGACAGCCGCCCGTCTTTGCGGCGCCGCGCTACTTCCGCCAGCGTATGGATAGTCTGAAGTTCGGCGCGCTCGCAACACCGGTCGCCGTGGACTGGGATGGTGACGGCGACGAGGACCTCATCTGCGGAAACTCCGCCGGGTATCTCGCGTTCATCGAGAACAAGAGCGGCGCCGGCGTGTCGCGTCCGCGTTGGGGCAAGCCCGTGTTGCTCAGTTTCGCGGGGAAGGACTGGCCGATTCCGCAGACGAAGAACGGATTCGTGAAGGCGAATCCGATTCGCATCCAGGCGGGTGAAAACGGGTCGATTCAAGGCCCCTGCGAAGCGAAGTGGGGCTACACGGTCGTCTCGGTTGCGGATTGGGACGGCGACGGGTTCAAGGACCTGCTCGTGAACGGCATCACGGGCGATGTCCTGTGGCTCCGCAATCCCGGCCGCGCCGGTGCGCTGGAACTTGAATCCCCGCGTCCGGTCGAGGTCGAGTGGACGGGCTCACAGCCCGCGCAGAAATGGGGGTTCCGCCGTCCGAAAGGTAAGTCCCTGCTCACGCAGTGGCGTACGACGCCGCTCGCGTTGGACTGGACGGGCGACGGACTCGTCGATCTCGTGATGCTCGATGCAGAAGGCTACCTCTGCCTCTTTGAACGCGCCCGCGTGAACGGCAAGCTCGTCCTCAAGGCGCCGCGCCGCGCGTTCTGCTGGAAGGACGGTACGCCGATGCGGCTCAATGCGAAGGCGGCGGGCGGAAGCGGTCGCCGCAAGCTCTGCGCGACGGATTGGGATGGCGACGGACGTCTCGACCTGATCGTCAACGGACAGAACGCGGATCTTCTGCGCCAGGTCGAAGCGAAGGACGGGACGTGGCGCTTCGAGAATTGCGGCGCATTGGGCAAGACACGCCTGGCGGGCCATACCACGGCGCCGACCGCCTGCGATTTCGATGGCAATGGCGTGCCGGATCTGCTCGTGGGCGCAGAGGACGGCTTCTTCTATTTCCTCCAGAATCCGCGCGCCGCCGCCCCGGTGAAGGACAATACGATCGTGCTCGACAACGGACTCGTGCGCCGTGTGCTTTCAACGGCGAACGGCCGTCTTGCGACCACGTCGTACCGCTTCCTGGACAAGTCCACTCGCGAGTACCTCAACACGCGCGCGCGGGTCAGCGAATTCGCCGTGATGATCAACGACTGTTTCTATCGCGGCAACAATACGTGGAAAGACATCGCGACGACGACGCGCACGCTGGCGAATGGCGGACGCCAGACGACCGTCACCCTCACGGAACCGACGGGTGCGTTCCAGCTCGCGCTCACCTATACGCTCTATCCCGATCTTCCGCTGATACGCAAGACGCTCGCCGTGACGAATCTCGGAACGGACGATCTGAAAGTCGAGGCCGTGAATGTCGAAGACATTCCGCTGGCGATCGGCTGCACATCGTCCGTGACGTTCCGCCAATATGGACGCTACCGCGCGCAGGGTCCGTATGATGGCGACTGGAACGATCCGCTTGTCATCATCCACAACCAGTCGGCGTTGAACGGAATCGCCGTCGGCAACGAGACGCCGGGCGTGTTGAAGCACACGAAGACGTTTCAGAATGGGAACGTGCTGCATGTGGGAACGACATTCCCCGATCAGCCCTATCCGTTCCGCACATGGCTGGCGGCGGGACGCACCTGGACGAGCGACGCCGTCTTCACGGCGCCCTACGACCAGACGAACAATCCGCAGAAGGTCGTGAACACCACGGTGCAGACCTACTGGCGCAAGTACATGGGCACGCGCATCGAGCAGATTCCGCACAAGCCGATGTTCGTCTACAACACCTGGGTGCCGTTCCGCCGCAACATCAATGAACAGAACATCCGCGAACTTGCGAAGGCGGCGGCGGAGTGCGGCATCGAAGAGTTCGTGATCGACGACGGATGGCAGGTCAACTTCGATTCGCCGAAGGGCCGTCCCGACTATCGCGGCGACTGGACCGTCGATCCGAAGAAATTCCCGAACGGGCTGCGTCCCGTCTTCGACTACATCAAGTCGCTGGGCATGAAGCCGGGCCTCTGGGTGAGTCTGGCGCTTGCGGACCGTTCGAGCCATCCCTACCGTGAGCATCCCGAGTGGATGACGCTCGATCCGAGCGGCAAGCCCGCCAATCTCCACGGTGGCGGACTCGACTCGTCCACGGCCTGCCTGGGGACGGATTGGACCGACTATATCCGCGAGAAAATCCTGACGCTCGTCCGCGAGCACGGCCTTGCCTACGTCAAACTCGATCTCGCGATCGCCACTAGCGCCTATGTCTACGACAACGCGCGCAGCGGTTGCTATGCGAGCCTCCATCCGGGCCACCGCGATCAAGCGAGTTCCTTTGATGTCATCTACCGGCGTGCGCTTGAACTCTTCGACGATCTGCATCGTGCCGCGCCGGACCTCTTCATCGACTGCACGTTCGAGACGGCCGGCAAGCTGCAGTTGATGGACTATGGTTTTGCGCGCCACGCCGAAGGGAACTGGCTGTCCAACATCGAAACGCGTCCGCCCATTGGCACGCTGCGCATGCGCGGCTATGCGTGGGAACGTTCGCCCGCGCTGCCACCGACCTCCCTTGTGATCGGCAATCTCCATATGAACGGCGAAGACCACATCCTTTCGTGGAAGTCGCTGACGGGTACGCTGCCGATCATGCTGGGCGATCCGCGCCAGTTGACGCCCGATGAGCGGGCCGAGTATCGGCGCCATGCCGTGTGGCTCAAGGGACTTGAACAGCGCCATGGCATCATGTCCTTCCGGCAGGATCTGCCGGGATTCGGAGAGCCGGCCGAAGGCGCGTGGGATGGTTTCGCCCGCCTCAACGACGAGACGAAGGGCGGGGGACTCGTGGGCGTGTTCCGCCAGGGGGCGATGGAGCCGTCGCGTGTCGTCGTGGTTCCGGCCTTGGATCCGGCGGCGGTCTATCGTGTGACGCGTGCGCCGGATGGCGCGCGGGTGGCGGAGATGAGCGGCAAGGACCTCGCGACGAAGGGGTTTGTCGTCACGTTCACGCAGCTTTACGCAGGAGACATCTTTGAAATCAGCCGGATCAAATAGTCCAGCGGCCGAGCGGCTGCCGCTGACAATCCTCTTTGAAGACGAGGCGATTCTCGTCGTCGACAAGCCGGCGGGGCAGTATGTGCATCCCTCGCCCGGCCATCTGACGGGGACGCTCGTCAACGCGGCCCTTGCGCATGTGCCGACACTGGCGGGTGTCGGCAGCGTGGAGCGTCCGGGCGTCGTGCATCGGCTCGATGCCGACACGAGCGGCGTGATGGTGCTGGCGAAGACGCAGGCGGCGTACCTCGCGCTGCGGCGCGCCTTCGAGTCGCATCGCGAGGTGACGAAAACATACCTTGCGATTGTCCATGGCACGCCCAAGCCGCGGTCGGGGAAACTCGAGACGTTCATCGGACGCAAACCGTGGGACCCCAAGCGGATGGCCGTGGTGCCGGAAGGGGCGGACGGCCAGCGGGCGGTGACGGAATGGCACGTGCTCGGACGGCAGGGACGCGTTTCGCTCGTCGAATTCGTCATTGAAACGGGGCGGACGCACCAGATCCGCGTACACGCCGCCCATCTCGGCCACCCGATCGCGGGGGATGCGCTTTACGGTAATCCGGCGGCCGATCGCCAGCTCGCGGTGCGTCCGACGCGGACACTGCTGCACGCGGTGGCGCTTCGATTCCCGCATCCCGTGACGGGCCGATTCGTGGAGTTTGCGAGCGAACCGCCCGAAGACATCATCTATGTTCAGTGAGATCCTGCTTGGCTCCGTTTGTGAACTTACGATCTCGCGCGTGACCGTCGACAGGCTGACGCCGACCTCCTTCGCGATTGTCCGTGCGGACTCTCCGGCCTCGAGACCGAACTGGATGCAGCAGCGCTCGGCGTTGCCCGTTGCCCAAAATTTTCAATTCGTCTTTAATAATGCTGAGGAAAATGGTATAATCTTTTCGTCTTGATTGGGTGGTTTAGCAGTTTCCCAGTCGAGACGACATGCGTTCGGAACTGAGTTCGCTCCACCCCGAACGGCTTTCAATTTTTTGCGTTTACGCAGACACGACGTTCGACTGAAATTCTTGGCGGTTTTTCTCTAACAGAACGACATGGTTGCGGGGACGCGTCAGGTGTAGTCATACACTTGGCGCGTTCCTTTTCCCTGTATTCTGTTAGGGCCACGCCAAGGGCCTCAGTCGAGTACAGAGAAAGGGGGAGCGCGCCTTTTTCTGTATTGGGTACGGGGCTCGGCGTTTCGGATTGCGCGAGATATTGTGACGCGAGATGGAATCGGCTCAGTATTCAAAGCTTTTCAGCTATTTGTGGAATATCGCAAATGATGTTCTGGTGCAGGCGTTCGAGAAGGGCGACGACCGTCTGGAACAGTCGACAGCGGGGCTCTTGAAGGAGATCATGGGATGAGCTTCAACTGGCAGCAGAAAGGATGGCCGAAGGCCACGGTGAATCGGGCGGCGCTTGCGGACGAACTCAAGGCGTTTGAGACCGCGTTCAAGTCGCTCGCGCGGGCGTTGAAAAAGCCGCAGGACCTGGAGGTCGTCGCCCGGGCGTTGACGGACGAGGCAGTGAAGACAAGCGCCATCGAAGGGGTGAATGTCGATGAGAGCGTCGTCATGTCGTCCATTTGCAAGGCATTGGGTGTCGCGTATGCGCCCAAGGGCTTTACGAAGGATGCGCGCGCGGAGGGCGTGGCGCAGATGATGCTCGCCGTACGTGAAAAATGGAAGGCGCCGCTGACGGCGAAATTGTTGACGGGTTTCCATGCGGCGCTGATGGCGGGCGAGGAAAATCGGGTGACGGTTGGCGCTTTTCGCAGTCACAAGGAACCGATGCGGGTCATTCGCCGTCGGGCCGACGGCACGGTTGAGATCCGCTACGAGGCGCCACCGAGCGAACAGGTGCCAAAGGAGATTGCGGCGTTTGTGAAACGGTGGAAGTCGCCGGCGGTCAAGCCGTGCGACATTGCGCTCAGGGCGGCGATGCTGCATCCGCACTTCGAGTCGATCCATCCCTTCGAAGACGGCAACGGCCGCGTAGGGCGGGCCCTTGTCGCCAAGGTAATCGCAGAAGGGCTGGATCTGCCGCTGATTCTGCCTGTCTCGCCCGTCATCGCGCGTCACCGAGCGGCGTACTATGATGAGATCAACGAAGCGTCGCGGACCCTCGACTGGACAAACTGGGCGGCGTTCTTCATCCCCGTGCTGACGGAGATGATGACGGACTTTGTCGCGGCGATGCGTTTCGTGAAGGCGAAGCGCGAATATCTCGCGAAATTCGAAACTGGCTTTTCGGCGCGGGCGAAGAAGGTGATTCTTCGGATGTTCGAAGACGGAGAGACGGGCGCGAAGGGCGTGCTTTCGGCGGCGAAGTGGATGCGGATGGCGAAGATCTCGAAGCCGACGGCGATTGGCGATCTCCAGTTGCTTGAGAAGCAGGGGGCGATTTCTCGCGTCGGCGATGGCGTACGGCTTGAATATCATCTTTCCGACTTTACGGGTGAGCCGATAAATGAGCCATTAAATGCGATGTTGGACGAACGCTTGCTGCGGTTGATCGAGACGCATCCAGGGGTGCAATTGTCGTATCTGAAGTCCGTGGTCGGCAAGAGCCTGGCAACCGTCAAGCGGACCGTCGCTGTACTAATCGACGCCGGCAAGATCGAACATCGCGGCAGCAAGAAGACGGGCGGCTATTTCCGCTGCGCGGAAAAGTGAATAGGGTATAGTGAATAGTGAATAGGTTTTCTGCGATGAGATACGAGAAGTACAAACAGACGGGAATTCCTTGGTTGCCCGAGGTGCCGGAGGAGTGGACTTTGCCACGTGTTCGTCAGATTCTGCGTGAACGCATTGACAAGTCTGACACTGGTTTGGAAGAGCCGTTGTCAATGAGTCAGAAGTATGGGATCCTTCCAACGAATCAAATGGATGTCGTGCCTAATGCCGCATCAACATATGTTGGCGCAAAAAGGGTGAAGGTTAATGACATCGTGTTTAATAAACTGAAAGCCCACCTTGGCGTCTTTGCTGTTTCGGCATATGACGGATTGGTTAGTCCTGATTATGCTGTTTACCAAACAAAAGATATTGCTGATAGGCGGTTTATTGAATACCTTTTTCACACACCGCAGTATATCTCGGAGTTTCGGCGTAACGCAAGAGGTGTAGCCCAGGGACTGACTCGATTGTATACAAATGATTTGTTTTCAATCCGTTTTATCTGTCCCACTTTCCCCGAGCAGCGGGCGATTGTCGCCTATCTCGACGACAAGTGCGGGAAGATCGACGAGCTGGTGGCGGCGAAGGAGAAGGAGGTCGAACTCCTGAAGGAGCTGAAGCAGACCGTGATCGCCGACGCCGTGACGCGTGGAATATCTCACGCAGAGTCCGCAGAACTCGCAGAGGGTGTCTCGTCTCCGCGTTCTCTGCGCTCTCTGCGTGAGAATAACCGCCGCCTCGTCCCGTCCGGCATTCCCTGGCTGCCCCAGATCCCCGAGGGGTGGGAGGTGAGACGTGTTCATTCATTTCTTAAAGTGAAGGATTGTGTCAGTGCGCCAGAAGAGGAGCTCCTTTCTGTTTTCCTAGATAGAGGTGTTATTCGCTTTAGTGAAGGTGGCGAGAAGCGAGCAAATGCAACTGCCAAAGATTTAAGTAAATATCAGCTCGTAGAAATTGGTGATTTCGTGTTGAATAATCAGCAAGCATGGCGAGGTTCCGTTGGTGTCTCACGACATCGTGGTATTATAAGTCCTGCGTATTTTGTTGTTAAGATGGATGGGTGTATTGACGCTTCGTTCGCTGATTTCGCATTTCGTTCTAAACCGTTTGTAAATGTGTACGAGTTTTGTTCGCGTGGGGTTGGCTCGATTCAACGAAATTTGATTTGGAATATGTTTAAACAACAACATTTTCCTATCCCTCCGCGTGCGGAGCAGCGGGCGATTGTCGCCTACATCGAGGAGAAGACGGCGAAGATCGACCAGGCGGTGGCGGGGTTGGCGCAGCAGGTCGCCGCGCTGAAGGAATACAAGCAGCGGCTTATCGCCGACGTGGTCACGGGACAGATGAGGGTTGCGTAAGATGACAACGGATGAAATGAAGACCTTGTTGGATCACCTCATTTCCGATTGGGAGAATGAGGTTGTCGAGTTCAAGATCGGAAATAAGAACACGTCGGGAGATGAAATTGGGCGGTACTTTTCTGCGCTTGCCAATGAGGCGAATCTGCGGGGCGTTGACCGGGCCTGGCTTGTCTTCGGCGTCAACAACAAGACGCATGGGGCGCCGGGCTGTGACTATCCGTGCGATTCTGATTCGTTGAACAAGCCTGGCGGTCTTAAGTCGCAGATCACGCAGGGCACGAATCTCGGTATGTGTTTTGCGAGTGTACATGGCCTGCCGCGCGGTGATGGCTCCCATGTGATCTTTTTTGAGATTCCGGCGGCTCCGCAGGGAATGCCGGTTGCATGGAAGGGCCATTTCTTCGCGCGTTCGGGGGAGAATCTGGTTGCGCTTGGTTTGGAGAAACTGGATTCGATCCGCAGTCAGAATCAGGCGGCGGATTGGTCGGCTGGTGTTGTCGAGGGAAGTTCGGTTGACGATCTTGACGAACATGCCGTGGCCGTCGCACGGAAGAAGTTTGCCGATAAGCACGGATCTGTGTCTGAAGAAGAGGTGATGAGCTGGTCCGCTGAGACTTTCCTCGACAAGTTACGCCTTGTCAGGAATGGCAAGTTGACGCGTGCGGCGCTGCTTCTTCTCGGGAGGGCCAATGCGGCGGTGGAACGTCTCTCTCCGTATGCGCCACAGCTTGTCTGGAAGCTTGTTGGCGAAGAATGTGCCAATGACATCTTCTATCCTCCGTTTCTGCTGGCGACGGCCGATCTCTATTCGCGCATCCGCAATGTGCAGGTTCGCGTGTTGCCGGAGAATGAGATGATTACGGCGGAGGTCCCGAAGTTGAATCAGGAGAAGGGTCGTGGAGCGCTCCATAATTGTATTGCACATCAGGATTATACGCGGGGGGAACGTGTCATTGTGACGGAGCGGGTTGATCGACTGACATTCTGGAACGGTGGCAGTTTCTTCGAGGGTACGCCCGAGTCGTATGTCTCTGGCGAACGTACGCCACGTCGCTATCGCAATCCGCTCCTTTCGTCAGCCATGCGCGAATTGAACATGATCGATACGATGGGGTATGGCATTCATTCAATCTATGTTGGACAGGCCAAGCGCTACTTTCCGCTGCCGGATTACGAGACGACGGATTCGTCGGTTGAGATGACTCTATATGGGCGGGTTGTCGATATTGCCTATTCAACACTTCTCATTCAGAAAGGCGGGGCGCTGCGACTCGATGATGTTCTTTTGTTGGATCGTGTCCAGAAGAGGTTGCCCATTGCGGCAGATGCGGTTCGTCATTTGCGGGCCGAGGGGCTTGTCGAGGGACGGGTTCCGCATCTGCATGTCTCGGCGAAGATCGCCGCGTTGACCGGCAGGGAAGCTGAATATATCAAGAGTCGGCAGAAACCCAGTAAGCATTACCATTCACTCATTCTTGACTATCTTGAAAAGTTTGGGTCCGCATCTCGTGAAAAAATCAATGAACTCTTGATTGATGAGATTCGTGGTGATTATTCAAGAGAACAAAAGCTGACAAAAATTGGCAATATTTTGTCTTATATGAGAAGAAAGGGGTTGGTTGTCAACCTCTCAAGTGATCATTCTCCTATCTGGGTTCTCTTTAAAACATATGAAAAGTTAAGAGAAATTCAAGAGAAGGACCACGCCCCTAAGACGGAGGATGTATGCCCATAAATGTTAAAGAAGGGGGCCTTGAGGCGATCATCGTCTCCTACCTGCGCGACGTGGGCGGGTACGTTGAGGAAACGTCCTCAAAGTACGACAAGTCCCTGGCGCTGGTGAAGGAGTGGCTGGAGGCGTTTCTGCATGAGACGCAGGCGAAGGAAGTCGAGGCGTCCGCCATCTTCAAGGTGCCGTCCGAGACCGCGAAGTTCTACAACCGGCTGAGCGCGGCGCTTTCGACGCGCGGCGTGGTGGACGTGCTGCGCAAGGGGTTCAAGTACAACGGGCAGACGTTCAAGCTCTACTACGAGCTGCCGTCCCCGCTGAACGAGACTGCCAAGGCGAACTACCGGAAGAACCGTTTCGGCGTGATCCGCCAGCTGCACTATTCGAAGGTGGAGACGAAGGACGCGATCGACTTCGTCGTCTTCATCAACGGACTGCCGCTCGCGACGTTCGAGCTCAAGAACCATTTCACCGGACAGACCGTCGACAACGCGATCCAGCAGTACAAGGCCGACCGCGATCCGAAGGAGATCCTCCTGCAGAAGAAGCGCTGCGCCGTCCACTTCGCGGTGGACGACACGGACGTCTTCATGTGCACGGAGCTGAAGGGCGCCGAATCCTGGTTCCTGCCGTTCAACCGGGGCGTCAACGGCGGGAAGGGGAATCCCGTCATCCCCGGCAAGACGATGACCTCGTATCTGTGGGAGGAGGTGTTCGAGAAGCGTTCGCTCTCCAA
>JAKSOY010000156.1 GCA_024405255.1 Kiritimatiellia bacterium | reverse complement strand
ATTGTTCGATTGTTCGGATTGTTCGGATTGATCGATTGTTCGATTGTTCGGATTGATCGAATGTTTCATTGATCGTCTCTGCGCGCGAGGAAGATGTCTCACGCGGAGGACGCTGAGGACGCGGAGATGTATGGGGCAGTTGGGGGGCGAGACGTGCCTGCCCACGGATTGATGAGGCGTCAAAGGTTTCCGTTCCGACAGGTTTTGCCCCATCATCAAAATCAATCCCATCAATCCCATAGGACCGATTTTTTTTGTTTCTGGGTCTGATGGGAAAAATAGGATTGATCATAATGGGTTTTATCGGCTTGGAATAGGATTGATTTCCCTAATTGAATCTGAAGACTCGACAGGGGCCGCTCATTGACTGCGCGCCGAGGTAGCGTTCTCCGAACGCGCCGCAGAGCCGGGTCAACGTGCAGTCATTGAGTGTCACTAGCATCACCCGGAGCCAAGTGTCACTCCGTCACTCGCAGTCCGTCGATTCTTCTCCTGCCGATGATGGCGGAGTGTGGGTGTTTGTGCTATAATAGGTGGCATGAACTTTCCAGAATATGAATTGGCGGGGATTGAGACGATTGCCCGCGGGATTTGCGTCCAGGCAGGACGGGTGCTGTTGTGCCGTGCCAAAGGCGGGCATTCGACCTATCTGCCGGGCGGACACATCGAGTTCGGCGAGAAGGGCCGTGAGGCGCTCGTACGCGAGATGCGCGAGGAGATGAACGCGGCCGCGACGGCGGGTGCGCTTGTGGGCGTGGTGGAAAACCAGTTCCAGCAGCACGACAAGCCGCATGCGGAAATCAATCTCGTCTACATGATGACGGTGCCAGAAGGTACGGCGGCGAAGGCATGCGAGGACTGGATCGAATTTACCTGGCACGCAGTTGCGGATCTTGCATCGGCGAATCTGCTGCCGGCGGAAATGGCGTCGCTTGTGCGGCGCGTGGCGGAAAACGAAGAACTCCCGAACTTGGAGGTCGAATGAAGGGCTGGGCGATTGTCGGATTGATGGCGATGGGTTTGTGCGCGGCGGCGGAGAAGCTGACGCCGACAGCGGATGTACGCATCCGCGATCCGTTTGTCGTGGCGGAAAAGGGGACCTACTATCTCTATCAGTCGAGGGGCATGCCCGATGGCCGCGCCGGTGTCGCCGTGCGGCAGTCGAAGGATCTCGCGTACTGGACGGCTGCGCAAGCCGTTCTGGAACTGCCGCCCGAGGTGAAGCATCGGGCGGTGTGGGCTCCGGAAGTCCACAAGTATGCAGCTTCCTGGTGGATCTTCACGACACTCACCTTCGCCCCGTTGCCGGCGGGAACGACGCCTGCCGCCTACTTGAAGCAGCCGCAGACGATGCGGCAGCCGGGGTTCAAAGGCGGCACGCTGCAGCCGCGTGGCGTGTGGGTGTTCAAGAGCGATTCGCCGACGGGACCGTTCAAGCCCGTGAAGATCGGTCCGGTGACGCCGCCCGAATGGATGTGTCTCGACGGGACGCTTTGGGTCGAGGACGGGACGCCCTGGATGGTGTTCTGCCACGAATGGTGCCAGACCGGCAACGGACGCATGATGGCGGCGCCGATGAGCAAGGACCTGACGCGGTTCACGGCCGAACCGGTCGAACTCTTCCGTGCGGCGGATGTACCGCGCGCGACGCATGTGACGGATGGTCCGTTCCTGCTGGCGCCGAAGGGCGAGGGCCTGCGGATGATCTGGAGCAATTTCCTGACCGGCAGCGGCTACTGCGTTCTTCAGGCGAAGTCGCAGAGCGGCAAGGTGGCGGGTCCGTGGGTGCAGCTGCCGCCGGTCTATACGAAGGACGGCGGACACGGCATGTGCTTCACGCGTTTCGACGGGCAGCTCATGCTGTCCTTGCACCAGCCGAATCGGAGTCCGCATGAGCGCCTCCACCTCTATCCGATCAAGATGTCGAACGGCCTGTTCGTCCGCGATGTCGCGAGCTCAAAAACTGAAGCTCAAAAACTGAAGATTGAAAATTGAAGATTGAAAACTGAAGACTCAGATTCGACATGCAACTGTATCCTCATTGAGCATCATCTGAAAGTTGAAAGTGGCGAATCTGTATATGTCCCGATTGCCGCTCGTTCTTGTTCGGGTTTTATGCTATACTATACGACAACTTTCGTTTGTGGAACGAAAGGACGATTGAAACAGAAAGGTTAATACGAAATGAAGATTCTCGAGATGTCCTGCACGAAGGGCTTCATGCAGCTCGCACAGGATGGCGTGGACAAGGGCTGGCATGAGATGAACGGCGGCAACCTCAGCTATCGTCTCACGAAGGAAGAGGCGGCCAATGTCAAGAAGGTGCAGAAGAAGGCGTCCGGCACGTGGCAGGAGATCTACGAGAGCGTGCCGAAACTCGCGGGCGAGTTCTTCATGGTGACGCGTACGACGGGCTATATGCGCAATGTGATGCGCAATCCCGAGAATGCGTTCGGCATCGTCGAGATCGACCCGACCGGGACGAAGTATCGCATCTGGTGGGGTCTGACGGACGGCGGTCGGCCCACGAGCGAATTCCCGAGCCACCTCAAGAACCACGAGGTCAAGCTCGAGCAGACGGGCGGTCAGCACCGCGTCATCTACCATGCGCATCCGGTGAACCTCATCGCGCTCACGTTCGTGCTGCCGCCGACCGACAAGGCGTTCACGCGCGCGCTGTGGGAAATCATGACGGAATGTCCCGTGATCTTCCCGGAAGGCGTGGGCGTAGTTCCGTGGATGGTGCCCGGGAAGGGTCCGATCGCGACGGCGACCTCGAAGCTCATGAAGGACTACAACATCGTCGTGTGGGTGCATCACGGGCTGTTCGTTTCGGGCAAGGACTTCGACCGCTGCTTCGGTCTCATGGACACGGTTGAGAAGGCGGCGGAAATCCGCATCCGCGCGCAGTCGACGGGGGCGATGAAGAAGAGCGCGATCCAGGTCAAGCAGCTCAAGCAGATCGCCAAGGACTTTGGTTTCGAGTTGAACAAGAAATTCCTCTAATCGAAAAATCCCCTTGAGGAGGTTGTGATGGCTGATCGAAGAAGAGATGTGAAAGACGGTTCCGCCACGGTCATTGTGGTGATCATTCTGGTTGTGGTGGGTCTGGCGGCAACGCTCTTCTTCGCCAACGAGCACAAGAAGAAAAAGATCGTGCAGAACTACCAGCGCGAGCTGGTGGCTCAGGCGGAGGCCGAGAAGGCACGGGCCGCGGCGGCGGCCCAGGCCGAGAAGGACAGAGCCGAAGAAGAAGCCGCGCAGGCAAAGGCCGAAGCCGACGAGAAGGCGAAGAAGGCCGCCCAGATTGCGGAGAAGGAACAGAAGGACGCCGAAAAGAAGGCCAAGATCACGCGCTTCGAAGATGCCGACCAGGCGTTCATCGGCGCGCAGGCGGATTTCTGGTCGAAGGCCGACAACTCGGGCGAGCCGACGTGGTGCCTTGTGCCGCAGGAGGGCGGCGAGGGACGCATCTTCGAGATCATCCCCGGGAAAGACGGCGCGGCGTCGGTCGTCAAGGCGCTGGACGAGAACAAGAAGATCCAGACGATGACGTTTGAACTCTTTCAGACGCGCCATCTCAACGGCGACATCAACTGGTTCGTGCTGCGCGACGGCAAGGCTCTGCTGCGGACGACGCAGAAGAGCAAAAACGCCGAGCAGTCGCAGGACAAGTTCTCCATTCCCCAGGACGGGCGCGACTTCGACATCGCCGAGCACCTCTACGGCGATGCGGCCAAGGCGGTGAAGGTCTACAAGATGACGCCGCCGCCGATCCAATGGAATGTGGCGTTCGTCACGAAGAAGGGCGTGACGGTTCCCGTGGGCAAGGTCGGTTTCGGCGAGGGCGTGAAACGCGCGATGTTCCGTCCGGTGGCGGAGAAGCTGCTGCAGCAGGTCGCGGCGCGGATGAACCGCGAGGCCGCCTCGGGTGCGCTGGCGGCCGCAAAGGACAAGCAGACCGCGTTGAACAAGCCCTATACGGCCAAGAAGCGGACGCATTTCCTCTACGACAAGGGCACGGTCAAACGGACGGTCGACGGCCTTGTCTACGTGCCGCGCCAATACAAGGCCGCGCGCAAGGAGTTCAACCGGAACGAGCGCCAGCGCGAGCAGGACGAAGCGCGCAATGCCGCGCACAAGGCGGAGTGGGAGGCCCTCTATGCCGAAGCGCTGCGTCAGGAACGCGAGGAAATCAAGGCGCGGGCCGAATGGGAAAGGTCGCGCACAAAAGCCGCGGTGAGCAAGCCGTCGGTTGCGGATGTGCCGCGTGTGACCGTTCAGTCCGAGCACATCGAGGCGGCGCTGGAAGCCGGTACGTTCATCTTCTCGCGTGCCGAGGCGACGAACGAGGCGGCGCCGACGGAAAACCTTTAACCGATTGACAAGGGAAGAATCGCCATGCGTCCCGGATTTTGGCAGATTGTCATTGTCGTCGGCCTGCTGCTGCTCTTTTTTGCGCATCCCCTGATTCGTTTCCTTCATGCGCTGAAGGATTCGTCGAAGTCGACCCCGCGCCGTCGCGGCGAGTCCGACGATGCGGCACCGGCAGCGTCGGCGGCGCGCTGCTACAAATGCGGAACGCGCCTCCCCGACGGGGCGCGGTTCTGTCCCAAGTGCGGACGCACGCAAGACGTCATCGACGTCTAGAGACCGTGGAAGCCGTGCGTTGTGCGGCGACAGGATTCTTTTATACGAGTAAGGAGTACAATGAAGACGATGGGCAAGGTTCGGTTGATGGCGTATGCCGTGGCGACGCTGTTCGCGGCGAGCGTGTGGGGCGCGAAGGTGGGCGTGTTCGTGGGCGACGGCGTGCAGGGCGTGGGACCCGCGCGCTGGCTGCAGGTCCTGGGCGGCGTGAGCGAACTCACGGTGACGGGCGTTGACGGGGCGGCGATTCGCGCGGGCGCATTGAACGACATGGCGCTTCTCGTGCTGCCGGACGGCGATGCGGCGCGTCAGGCGGCTGCGCTCGGACCCGAGGGCGGTGCGAAACTCAAAGCCTTCATTTCCAATGGCGGCGCGTGCATCGGTTCGGCGGCGGGGGCGCGTCTGCTCATTCAAGGCGGCGTCGGTTTGGGGCTTGTCCCCTGGACGACGCAAAAGGAGCCGCCGCGTAACGGGACGCAGCTGTCGACGCGCTTTACGGCGCGTGCGAAGGAACTTCTCGGTGTCGGGGCGGGTTCGCGCCGCGTGTGGTACAATTGCGGACCGAACCTCGTGGCCGGTACGCCCGTACCCGAGGCGCAGGTCGAATCGGTGGCGACATTCGTCGGCAACATCAATCCGGTCGATCCGGGTCCGGCGCCGACGATGACCGGTACCTCGTGTCTGTTGGTGGGCACTTACGGGAAGGGACGCCTCGCGGTGGTTGCGGACAACCCTGAATACAACGTGCAGACGTTCGATATCGTGCAGGGCGTGCTGTCGTATGTGCTGGAGACGCCGCTGACGCTCAAGAAGACGGCGCAGCGCCGACGCGGACAGCTTTCGGTCGGTTTCTTCTGCGACGGGTCCTGGTCGGGCGAGACGGTCAAGCAGTTCCTCGAACTGTTCGCGAGCGGCGTTGCCGATGTGGAGATCCTCGATCAGGGCCGTGTCGACGAAGGTCTGCTGCGTCATCAGGACGCGCTCGTGGTGCCGGCGGGCGCGACGGTGAAGGGACCGCAATTCGCCGAATTTACGGCGCGTGGCGGCAAGGTGCTGGCACCGTCTGCGGCCATGGCGGTCCTGCGTGCGGCGGCGCCTGCGAATGAGCGCATCGTGCGTGCGGCCGTGTATGCCGACTGGGGCGTGAGCTGCGCCGAGTGCTGGAACATCACGAAGCTGCTCGCCTGTTCGCCGCGCTATGATGTGACGTTCGTCGACCGCAACGACATTGCGAAGAACGTGGTCAACGCGAAGGACTTCGACCTGCTCTTGATGTGTGGCGGCCCCATCGGCGTACAGGAGCGCGTGGTGGGGGCGGAAGGACGTGCCGCCGTGACGAATTTCGTGCGCCAGGGCGGTGCCTACTACGGCATCTGCGCGGGCACGTTCTCGGCATTGCAGACGGCGAATGCGAAGCGTCCGCGGTTCGCGCTTGTACCGTTTGTGAACATGCCGAACCAGCCCTATCGCGGATGGTGCGAGATGAACGTGCGCTTCACGAAGGATGCGAAGGAGATGCTGGGGTACGAACCCGACTCGCTCCGGCAGATCCTCTACTGGGGCGGTCCGGTGATGGTGCCCGATGCCGTGCCGGCGGATTCCGACCTGCGCGTCCTTGCCTACTACCACGGCCATGTGGTGAACACGTTTGCGGGTGGCGACATCCGTCCGATGAGCGGCGCGGCGGCGATCGTGGGCGGCCGTTTCGGCAAAGGCAAGGTCCTCGCGTGTGCGATTCATCCCGAGTGTTCGGAAAGTACGCGCGACCTGCCCAAGAGCTTCCTCAAATATCTGACGGGGTGTCCGGCCGAGCCGGTCTATCCCGTCCACAAGCCGGGGGCGCTCAAGGTGGCGTATTGCATGGAGACGGCGACGAAAGACGGTTTCGCTTTCGGCATGTCGATGGTGAAGGATCCGCGGTTCGATGTGCGGCCCGTGACGCCGTACGAGGTGAACCAGGGGCTGCTGGACCATATCGACGTCCTCTTCTTCCCGTTCCCCGAACCGGGTGGCTATATGCGCCTCGTCCACGATTTCATTCGCCAGGGCGGCCGCGTGATCGAACTCGACCCGGAAAACAAGGGCAGCGAGAAGGGACCGAACGTTTTCCACGTGAAGACGCTCGACGAGGCCCGCCGCATCATGCTCTGCGAATAGGTCCGGTCGTCGAAGCGAAGCCCGCCGCCGACGAGACGACGCGGGTTCGACGCGGACGAAATCGGCCTCTGCGAGGGGGGAAATGTCACTGCAATTTCCCCCTCGTCAAAAAACCGAATTTTTGATAAAATATGTGTTCCATTTTTTAGAGAAAGGCAAAATCAAATGACGTTCGAGAAAAAAGAGTCCAGCCCTTGCGTGATGGCGCTCTCCATCAAGGTCGATGCTGAAGAGGTCAAGCCCGTCTACAAGAAGGTGATGGGCATGTTCCTCCGTGAGGCGTCGCTGCCGGGCTTCCGTAAGGGCAAGGTGCCGCTGGCGATCATCAAGCAGAAGTTCCAGCAGGAAATCACGCGCGAGTGCGAGCAGGAGTGCTTCCGCGAGTTCTATCCGAAGGCTCTTGAACAGGCTGAAATCGCGGCGATCAACCTTCAGAACGTCACCGATCCGCTCTTCTCGCAGGAGACGGGATTCTCCTGCACGGCGCTCGTGGAAGTCAAGCCGGACTTCGAATTGCCGAAGTACAAGAAGCTCGCCATCAAGGAAGGCGACACGAAGGTGACCGACGAGCAGGTGACGGAGCGTCTCGAGAGTTTCCGCAAGGCGTTTGCGAAGTTTGAAGACGCCAAGGAAGGCGATGTGATCGCGGATGGCGACTTCGTGCAGATCGACTACGCCGGTGCGCTCGATGCCAAGGGCAAGACGCCCCTCGCGGAAGTCATTCCCGAGCAGAAGGCCGTCTGCAGCGGTACGGGTTTCTGGACGCAGCTCGAAGAGGGCCGCTTCCGCCCTGAAATCCTCGAAGCGCTCAAGGGCATGAAGGCCGGTGAGACGAAGGACGACATCAAGGTCAAGTTCCCGAAGGACAATGCGCCGGAGGCCATCAAGGGCAAGAAGTGCGTGTACACGGTGACCGTGAAGGCGTTCCGCCGTCGTACGCTGCCGGATGACAAGGCGTTCGTCGAAGCCGCGAAGGTCGAGTCGCTCGATGTGCTGCGCACGCAGTTCCGCGAGCAGATGGAGAAGGATGCGAAGGCGATGGAGCTCGAAGGCCGCAAGAACCAGGCGATCGAGCTGCTCCTGAAGAAGGCCGACTTCGCGGTGCCGCCGTCTCTCGTGGCGCGTCAGACGCAGAGCAACCTCCAGGAGCTCGCGCAGCGTGCGCAGGGCATGTCGGCCGAGTACATCGAGCAGAACCGTGACAAGATCCTCGCGGACGCCGAAGCGGACGCGACGCGTCAGGTGCGCCTCTCGTACATCCTCCTCGGCATTGCCAAGGAAGAGAAGATCGAGGCGTCCGACGCGGACGTGACGGCCGGTCTCGAGAAGATCGCGGGCAATTCCAATGGCCAGGTGACGGTGGACGATCTGCGCAAGCAGCTTGCCGGCCAGGGCCAGGAAGCTCTCTATCGCGAGCAGATCCGTGCCGAGAAGGCGCTTGACCTCGTGCTGGCGGAAGCCAAGTAAGGCCGAGCCGGTTGTCGCTTGAATGCGAGTGGACAAGTTGGGCGTTGAAGGCTGGTGTCGTTCTCTTGGAATTTTTTTCCGATGTGCCGTAAGTTTTTGAGTCGGTGCTTCGTTTTTCCAAGTGAGGACGGGGGCGAGTGAGTCCTTTCGACAACAGCAGTCAACGTCCAACTTTATCACATAAGGAAGTCAAAAAATGTCAAACGAGAAATCCTATCTGGTGCCGATGGTCGTCGAGCAGACGAGCCGTGGCGAACGTTCCTACGATATCTATAGCCGTCTCATGCAGGATCGTATTGTGCTGTTGGGCGGCGAGGTGAACGATGATTCGGCGAATCTCATCGTGGCCCAGCTTCTCTTCCTGCAGGCGCAGGATCCGAAGAAGGAAATCTCGATGTACATCAACTCGCCGGGCGGCAGTGTCACGGCGGGCCTCGCCATCTACGACACGATGCAGTTCATTTCGTGCCCGGTGGCGACCTACTGCATCGGCCAGGCGGCGTCGATGGGCGCGGTGTTGTTGACGGCGGGGGCGAAGGGCCGCCGCTTCGCGCTGCCGAATGCGCGTATCATGATCCACCAGCCGTGGGGCGGCGCGGAAGGCAAGGCCAGCGACATTGAAATCACCTGCCAGGAAATCCTCCGCCTCAAGCAGAAACTCAACGAGATTCTTTCGTCCCATTCGGGTCAGCCGATGGAAAACGTCGTTCGCGATACGGATCGCGACCACTTCATGAGCGCCGAAGAGGCTTGCTCGTGGGGGCTCATCGACAAGGTGCTTGTTCCTAAGAAGGCTTGAGGATATTATGCCGCGTAAAAGTTCCACGCGTCCGCCGGACGACATGCATTGCTCATTTTGTGGTCGAGGCCTCGAAGACGGGGTTCTCGTCATTCCGGGAGAGAATGCGGCCATTTGCGAAGATTGTGCGCGTGAGGTGAACGAGTTCATCGACGATGTGCATGAAAAGTCCGGCGTGCCGCGTGCGGGCGGATCCGTGACGAAGAAGAAATCCGCGCCCCCGCCAGCGTTGGGACCGGTGCCTTCGCCGCGTGAGATCAAGGAATTTCTCGACAAGTACGTCATTGGCCACGATGAAACGAAGCGGATTCTCTCCGTCGCCGTACACAACCACTATCGTCGATTGGAGAGCGCGGATAGAAAGGAAGCCGCGTCGCCGGAGTTTGCGGATGTCGAGATCGAGAAGTCCAATATTCTGCTGATCGGTCCGACGGGCTGCGGCAAGACGCTCTTTGCCCGGACGCTTGCGAAACTGCTCAAGGTGCCGTTCGCCATTGGCGATGCGACGACGTTGACGGAAGCGGGCTACGTGGGCGAAGACGTTGAAAACGTGGTGCGCTATCTGTGGCAGAACGCGAACGGCGATGTGGAGCTGACGAAGCGCGGCATCATCTACATTGATGAAATCGACAAGATCGCCTCGCGCACGGAGAATGTGTCCATCACGCGCGATGTTTCGGGTGAAGGCGTGCAGCAGGCGCTGTTGAAGATCCTTGAAGGGACGGTGTGCCGATTCCCGCCGAAGGGCGGACGCAAGCACCCCGACATGGAATACATCGAGGTCGACACTTCGAACATCCTCTTCATCGTGGGTGGCGCCTTTGTGGGCCTCGACAAGATCATTGCCGACCGCCAGGGCAAGTCGGTCATCGGTTTCGAGGCGGCGGGAGCCGACGGGGCGCCGAAGGCGGAGACCTCGGTGCAGAACGTCGACAAGGCGAAGCGAAACGTCCATCCTGAAGATCTCATCAAATTCGGCCTCATCCCCGAGTTCACGGGGCGTCTTCCCGTCATCACGGCGATGGGCGAGTTGAGCGAGGACGATCTGGTGCGCGTGTTGACGGAGCCGAAGAACTGCCTGGTGAAGCAATACCAGAAGCTGCTGGCGATGGACCACGTGAAGCTCACGTTCGAGCCGGATGCCCTGCGGGCGTTGGCGCGTAATGCCCTGGCGCGCAAGACGGGTGCGCGCGGCCTGCGTGCGGCGATGGAAAAGGTGATGACGAACATCATGTATGAAGCGGCGGATACCAAGGCCGAGAGGCCGATCACGGTGACGGCGCAGATGGTGGAGGAGGGACTTAAATGACGGTTACGCTGTTGCGGAGCAAGCTGCACCGCATCCGCGTCACGGAGGCGTGCCTGGACTACATTGGTTCGCTGACCGTGGCCGAGGATCTGATGGAGGCCGCCGGCCTCTACAACAACGAGAAGATTCTCTGTGCCGACGTCGAGAACGGCAACCGTTTCGAGACGTACGTCATTCCGGGGCCGCGCGGTTCGGGCATCTGCTGCCTGAACGGTGCGGCCGCCCATCTCGGCAAAGTCGGCGACCGCCTCATCGTGATGTCCTTTGGACAGTTCATGCCCGAGGAGGCGCGCACGCACCAGCCGCGCGTCGTCTTTTTTGAAGATCAAGGCAATCGCATCCGCCAGTAGGTTTTCGTCAAAAAAGTCGTTAACACAAGTCGTCTGTTTTTTGCTATAATCCTAGTCTAGCAAAAGGGATGAACCCGATGAAACAGACGATTAAAAATTGCCTTGGGGCATT
>JAKSOY010000155.1 GCA_024405255.1 Kiritimatiellia bacterium | reverse complement strand
GACGCCCTCTGTCGTTCATTGGAAATCCTCCGAGAATCCCGTGCGTCGAACCTGTCTCTGTGGTATAATAGGCGGCACATGCGTGCCGTAAGCGAGAGGCTGGGGCTTTTTGAAAAGGCCTTCCGACCGGTGATGGATCATCCGTCACCGGCTCTTGCGCTTTCCTCTTTCACCGGATCGTCCGCCGCTTTTGCGGCAGCGGTGCTGGCGGTTCATCCGACGGAGGACCGTCCGCCGTTCGTCCTCGTGGTGACGCCCGGTCTTCCCGAGGCGGATTCCCTGCGCGCGGATCTCGAGTGTCTCGCCCAGCAGGATTGCGCGATGCGGGTGCTGGAGTTTCCGCCGCCGCTCGACGGCGACCGCGCGAGTCTGGCGGCGCGGCTGAAGGTGGCGGCGGCGCTGGGAAGCGGGCTGGAGGGTCCGCTTGTGGTCGTGGCACCGTCGGCGGCGTTGCCGACGCCCGTGCCCCCGGCCGCGGCTGTGGCGGCGGCGACGGTGCATCTGGCGCCGGGCGGCACGTCGCTTCCTTTTGCCGAGGTGCAGCGGCGTCTTCTTGCGGGCGGCTACGAACGCGTCTCGGAGGTGACGACGCCCGGACAGTTCGCCGTGCGCGGGGATGTGCTCGACGCCTGGTCGCCCGACGAGGCGAAACCGACGCGCGCCGAATTCTTCGGCGACGAACTCGAGTCGCTGCGCACATTCGATCCGGCGTTGCAGACCAGTACGGGCACGTGCGGAGAAGCCCGTTTCGCACCAGTGGAACTGCCGGCCTGCGAAGACGACACGACGCGGCCGACGATTGCCGATGTGCTGCCCGAAGGCGCGACGACGCTCTTCCTCGAACACAACGACTATCCGTCGCTTCTGCCGCCGGTTGCCACGTTGTCCAAGCGGCGCTACCGCCGTCTCTACTCGGGCGATCCGGCGCCGCGGGGCGTGCCGCTCAGCGCGTTTCAGGCCTCGCCCCTGCCGGGATTCGCGGAGCTCGGCATCGAGTCCGCCCGCTCGCCGGAGCTGCTGGATTCGGCGCGGGCGCGTCTGCAGGCCTACTTGATCGCGGCGGACCGGAAGGGCTCGCGCGTGCTGGAGGAAAGCGACCTCGGCGGCGGCTTCGAAGTACCGGGACTCGTTGTCGTCGCGAAGAGCGACCGCGTCTTCGCCCACCGCCGGCGCGTGGCGACGACGGCATTCAAGTCGACTGTCGTGGGCGAGCGCTTCACGGATACGCTGGATCTCGACGTGGGCGACTATGTGGTGCATCTGGACTACGGCATCGGCATCTTCCAGGGGTCGGTCGAAATCGAGGTCGCGGGCCAGCGCAGCGAAGTGTTCACGATCGAGTATGCGGATGGCGCACGTCTGCACGTGCCGACTTCGCACGCGCATCTGCTGTCGCGCTATGTGGGCGTGAAGGGCGAGACGGTGAAGCTGCATCGACTCGACGGCAAGCGCTGGGTGAAGGACAAGGCCGACGCCCAGCGCGCGGTGCAGGATCTGGCGTCGTCCCTGCTGGAAACGCAGGCGCGCCGCGCCGTGGTGCCGGGTTTCGCCTACGATGTGGCGAACGAGGATGTGGCGCAGTTCGAGGCGGCCTTTCCGTATGAGGCGACGGCCGACCAGGCGCGGGCGATCGAAGACGTCAAGCAGGATATGTCCGCGGCGAAGCCGATGGACCGTCTCATCTGCGGCGATGCGGGCTACGGCAAGACGGAAGTCGCGATGCGCGCGGCGTTCATCGCGGCGATGAACGGCAAGCAGACCGCCGTTCTGGCACCGACGACGGTCCTCGCCGAACAGCATTTCGAAACCTTCCTGGCCCGATTCGACGGCACGCCGATTCGCATCGAGGCGATGAGCCGCTTCCAGGGCGACGAGGCGAAGAAGGGGACGCGCGCGCGGTTGCTGTCCGGCGCGACGGACATCGTCATCGGCACGCATGCGCTGCTGTCGGCGAAGGTCGCGTTCCATGATCTCGGACTCATCATCATCGACGAAGAGCAGCGCTTTGGCGTCAAGGACAAGGAACATCTCAAGCGTCTGCGCGCCACGGCGGATGTGCTCACGATGAGTGCGACGCCGATTCCGCGTACGCTCTATCTGTCGATGACCGGGGCGCGCGATCTGTCCCTGCTGCGAACGCCGCCGCGCGAGCGCGTGGCGACCGAAACGAAGATCGTGCGCGATACGGATGCGACGATCCGCACGGCCATCGAAAAGGAATTGGCGCGTGGCGGGCAGGTCTACTTCCTGCACAACCGCGTGCTGACGATCGAGAAGATCGCGTCGCGGCTGAAGGCGCTTGTACCGGAGGCGAAAATCGATGTCGCGCACGGACAGATGCCGTCCGCCCTGCTGGCGCAGAAGATGCAGCGCTTCGCCCGAGGCGAGACGAACGTCCTGCTGTCGACGACGATCGTCGAGAGCGGACTCGACATCCCGCGCGCGAATACGATTCTCGTCGACCGCGCGGACCATTTCGGTCTTGCCGAACTCTACCAGCTGCGCGGGCGCGTGGGGCGGTCCTCGCGTCAGGGATATGCGTATTTCCTGCTGCCGAGCGAAGGGGCGATCGATTCGGAAGCGCGCGAGCGTCTGGACGCGCTGCGCAAGCACGCGGGACTCGGCGCGGGCTTCAACATCGCCATGCGCGATCTTGAGATCCGCGGCGCCGGCAATCTGCTGGGACGCGCGCAGAGCGGCCACATCGCCGCCGTGGGATTCCAGCTCTACTGTCAGCTGCTGCAGCGGACGATTGCGCGGCTGAAGGGCGACAAGGTGCCGGAGCTCGTGGATGTGACGTTGAACCTCGACTTCCTGGATTTCTCGCCCGGCTCGGCGGATGTCGATGCGGTGGGGGCGTGTCTGCCCTACGACTATGTGGAAGAGGAGACGCAGCGCATGGAGTTCCATCGGCGGCTGGCCTCGACGTCCACGCTGCCGGCGGTGAAGAAGCTGCGCCTGGAACTGGCGGATCGGTTCGGCAAGCTGCCGAAGGCGGCGAATCGGCTTGTGAAGCTCGCGGAGTTTCGCGTGCTGTGCGCGCAGGCGGGCATTTCGCGGCTGGATGTGCGCAACGGACGCGCGTTCTTCTATCGGACGACGTCGCGCGACATCGCGTTCGTGGGCCATCCCGAAGGGAACACGCCCGAGAAGAAACTGGCGTCGCTCGTCAAAATCCTGCTCGCACACGCGACTGAATAATTGGTATAATAACGTTGTTAATCAAAATCAAAGGAGATTCAAGATGAAGAAGTTGATGGTTCTGTTGGCGTTGGCGGGTGCGGCCGTTTCGGCGGAGGCGACGACGCGCGTGGAGATGAAGACGTCGCTCGGTTCGATCGAGCTCGCGCTGGATGAGGCGAAGGCGCCGATCACGGTGAAGAATTTCGTCTCGTATGCGAAGAAGGGTTTCTACGAGGGCACGATTTTCCATCGCGTGATCGACGGGTTCATGGTGCAGGGCGGCGGCTTCACGAAGGACATGGTGCAGAAGAAGACAGAGGCGCCGATCAAGAACGAGGCGGGGAACGGCCTGAAGAACGACAAGTACACGATTGCCATGGCGCGCACGATGGTCGTCGATTCGGCGACGGCGCAGTTCTTCATCAATGTGAAGGACAACGGATTCCTCAATCACCGGTCCGAAGATCCGTATGGCTTCGGCTATGCCGTCTTTGGCAAGGTGACGAAGGGTCAGGACGTCGTCGACAAAATCGCCAAGGTCGCGACGGGCAACCACGGGTTCCATCAGAATGTGCCGACGACGCCGGTGGTGATCGAGAAGGTGACGGTGCTGGATGCGGCGAAGCCGGCGACGACCGAGGCGAAGCCGGCGGCGGCGAAGGACGCGGCGAAGCCGGCGAAGTGACGGCGCGTTGGACCGTTCGAGTCCAAGGATTCCGCACGACGCAACCGATTGCGTACAGAACCTCCCCAGCCCGAAAACCATTGACGGGCGGGGGAGGATTTTGGTAGAATTTTCCCAGTTCTTAGTTGTTTGAGCAAGGTTGGAACCAGAAGGGGGAGTATCGATGAAAAAGATGTTGCTGGCAGTTTGCGGCTTGATCGGCGCCTGGACGTTGGACGCGGATACGGTCATTAACTTGAACGGCGGTTCGCAGAGCGGGAGCTTCAATGGGAAGGGCCCGATTACCGAATCGTATACGATCCACGGCCCGGGTACGTTCACATCGTCGGGGCGTGTCTACCCGAACAACCTGTCCCATATTGTCACCTTCGACCAGGGCGCGGTCGTGTGGCTCACGACGCACAATTCCGCGACGGACGGTTTCATCGTCTCGGGCAACAAGAATTGCGAAGCGCGCCTCGGCAATTGTACGGTGGGGAGTTGCCGAGTTGAATCCGAGGTGTCTCTCGCGCGCTGTGTGACGCTCGTCCTGACGGATACGGATGTGGGCGCGTCGATCACGACGGTGAACAATGTCGGCACGAAGATCACGATGCAGACGAACAACAAGGACACGACCGTGACCGGCGCGGGCAATCTCAACTTGATCGGCGGCGGCACGTTCTCGTTCAATCCGAATACGACGTTCAGCTACACGGGTACGACCACGGTGAAGGACGGGACGCTCGTGCAGGTTCTGACGGCCGTTCCGAATAGCGACTTCTTCGTGACGGGGGCGGGTACGCTGCAGCCGTCCACGGCGGGGTCCATGAAGTCGATCACCGTGCAGAACGGCGGCATCCTCGATGCCGGCGCCGCCACGCGCACGTTCACGACAAAGACGACGTTCGAGGCGGGCGGCCAGCTCTCCCTCGGCTGGACGAGCGGCAACACGCCGCCGGTGATGACGTTTGAAGATGTGGCGTGGCCCGAGGACGGACGGGTGCTGATCTCGCCGTCCTTTGCAACTGAGCCGAAGGACGGCGTCTATCCGATCGTTGCGGGCCTTGGCGATCAGACCGCGCGTCGTTTTGTACTGACAATTGGGCGCGCCGGCTCAAAATATCTCGGTCTCAAGGCCGATACGGGCGTGCTCTCGCTCGTCGTTTCCACTACGCCCGTGCCGGAGGACAACATCTGGACCGGCGGGGCGGCGGGTCCGTGGGACGGCCTCAACTGGGACTTCGGCCAGCTGTTCGGCGCGGGCGGCAACGCGGTGTTCCGCACGGCCGGCGCGCAGGTGACGGTGCCGATGACCGGCATCGCGGTGAACGATCTCGTGTTCGACGCGTCGGCGACGCTTGTGGGGAATGGGCGCGTGGACATCGCCGGTACCGTTTCGGTCGCGGCGGACCAGACGGCGCGCATCGAAACGCCGTATGCCTGTGCATCCTTGCAGAAAGACGGCGCGGGGCGGCTTGAATTGCCGACGCTGCCGGAAACGTTCTCGATCCACCACGCCCGGGGCTCGCTCGTCTTGAACGGCGCCGCCGACCAGACCTACACCCTCGGTCTTCCCGACGGACAGGTCGGCGAGGATCTGATCCTCCACGGACCTGGCACGTTCCTGACCACGCGCCTCTATCCCTATCCGAACACGAGCCAATGGACGATCGACGGCGGCGCCGAGGTGTTTCCGACGACGACGTCGTCCTCTGGCGGAACGGATGGCTTGATGGTCGGGCAGAATCCGGTGATTAACCTGGGGGTCTGCACGTTGGGGTCGGGCTATTCCGATACGCGCGATGTCGCGGTCGGACGCTGCATCTATCTCAATCTCACCGATGCGGAGACGGGCTTTACGGTCCGGACGGAGAATGCCGCCGGCGAGTCGGTCACGTTCTATTGGCATTCGGTCGGTTCCTGGTTCAACGATCCCTTCGAGACGCGCGGCACGGGACGTCTCAACGTGGGTGGAACCGGTACCCTCGTGTTCAACGGCGATCCGACGACACCGACGCCGGCGAAACTCAAACACACGGGCGGCACGGTGTTCCAGTCGGGCGTGACCGTGAAGTTCCAGCAGCCGGTTGAAATGGGGGCGGTGACGGTGGAGCCGAATGCGTCGCTTGTCTTCGAGATGTTGAGCGGCACGGAGAACACGGCGGCCTTGAAGGCGAGCGCCATCACGTGGCCCGAGACGGGGACGATCCCGTTCAAGGTGTTCGGTTCGACGGCGTTGGCCGATGGCGAGTACGTGCTCGCGACGGGTGCGGGCGACATTCCGGTTTCACGTTTCGCGGCCGATCTCTTCATCCTCGGCAAGACGCTTACGCTGGCGAATCGGGCGGGCAGCCTTGTGCTGACGGTCACCACCACCATCTACGACGAGCAGACGTGGAAGGGCGGCGACGGCGGCTGGGGCGATGCGGACGGCTGGAACGGCGGCCACGCGTGGATTCCGTACGGACTTGCCATCTTCCCGGTCGACACCACGGGCACGGTGACGTTGAGCGGCGATGTCACGGCCAGCGCGCTCACGTTCCTCGGCGACTACACGATTGCGGGTTCAGGCCGGCTCTCCAATGCGTCCGTGCCGGGCGAAGTGTGCGCGCAGGGCAATGTGATGATCGGCGTGCCGTATGAAACGCAGTCCGGCCTCTTCGTGAAGACCGGTGCGGGCACGCTCACCTTCGCGGATGCGAGCTGGACGATGGGTGTTGCGCCGGAGATTCGTGCGGGGCGTCTCACCTTCACGACGCCGGCGAACTTCGCTTCCCCCACGGGACTTACAATGTACGATGGAACGAGCCTCGATCTCGGCGGCGGCACGCTGTCGTGGACGAACAACATGACCATTGCCGGAAACATCCGGTGGGAAAATGGAACGTTCACGAAGACTAACAACGATGAGTTCCGTCCGCCGGCGGGCACGCACCTGACCTTGGCGAAAGGCGGCTCGATTACCACCATGCCCGGGCAGCGCGTGTTCTTCGACCGCGGCACTTCGCTCACGATGGAAGCCGATGCGGGTACGATCACCTGCACGAGCTTCGGTGCGGGCATCGACTATACGACCGAGAATGCGGTGACGATCCACGGTGGTGCGATTCGCGCGCGAAACGATCATTTCCGTCTCGCCGCGAACACGACGAAGTCGGTCGTGACCTTCCTGATGGACGGCGGCGAGCTGGCGGACATCAACCAGTTCCGCGTGGGCATGTCCTGGACGGGAACTTCCAAGTCATCGGGGTCCGCCGATGTGACGATCGGCGGTACGGCGGCGATCACCTTGAACGACGGGTTCTATACCGGCAATGCGGAACTGGCCCTTTCGAACAGGGGATCCGCTGAGGTGGCGCTTCATTTCGACGGCGGTACGATCACCGCGAAGAACGGTTTCGTCGCCTATTACTGTCTGGGCACGAATACGGTTTCCTTCAACGGCACCACCTTCCGCGCCTCGGCGGCGAACACGAGTTTCATCAACGTGTGGGACGATGAACACCGCACGGTGACGATCGACGAAGGCGGGCTGATCCTCGATTCGGCCGGATTCGACATTGCCGCGCTGCTGCCGTTCCCGGGCGAAGGCGCGATCGTGAAGCGCGGGGCGGGCACGCTCTCGATCAGTGGCGCGACGACGGCGACGGGCGGTCTGCGCATCGAGGCGGGACGCCTCGCCTTCGCGCGCACCGTCTATACGGCGAGCGGCGATGTGACGGTGTCCGGCGGCGCCACGCTGGCGGTGGGGACGACGTCGGTCACGGTACCGAACACGCTCACGCTCGCGGAAGGCGCGGTGCTGGGATTCACGGTCAACGGTTCGCAGGTGGGCACGCTGCGGGCGCAGACGGTGGCGCAGGCGGGTGCTGTGACGATCAAAGTCACGCCGTCGAATGTGCCCGCCAATGGCATCTACACGCTCATCGACGATCTGACGGGATGGGATGCGACGAAGTTCCAGCTGGCGGTGGTCGGGACGGATCCGGGCCTCTCGCTTGAGGTGCGCGGGACTCGCCTGGTGCTCGTCTGTGGCACGTTGGGTGCGTGGAAGGGCGGCGCGGATGCGTGGAGTGCGGCGGACGGCTGGGGCGGTGCGGTCTGGACCGATGGCGCGATGGCGCTTTTCGATGCGCCGGGCGGCAGCACGGTGACGGTGGACGGTTCCTACTCGATCGGTTCCTTCGCGTTCCTCGCGGATGCCACCGTGGCGGCGGGCGAAGGGGCGTCGCTGTCGCTCGCCGATGGCACGCTCGACGTGCCGGCGGGCGTTTCGGCGACGGTGACGGCTCCAATGGTGGCGGCGACGCTGGTGAAGCGCGGCGAAGGCACGTTCACGCTGGGCGGCACCCAGCCGGGTGCGGGAACCGAGAGTGTGAACGTGCAGGCGGGCACGTTCAACTTTGCGGACACGCTGCAGGGCGGCAGGCTTGTGGTGGGCGCGGGCGCCAAGGCGGCGTTCGCCGCAGGGGCGGACGTCCAGTTCCAGTCGGCCTCGATTGGTCCGGGCGAGACGCTGGTGGGTCCGGCCGAAGGGACGGCGACCGTGCGCCTCGGGACGGTAGAAGTCGGTACCTCGCAGCCGGACGTGCCCGCGCTCGTCGTGCCGAAGGGACTCGACATGACGGCGGACTATCTGCAGTCGCACGTCATCCAGAACACCCATGCGATGACCTGGCTCGACAACTTCGGCGTGCGCGAGCTTGTGATCGACGGCCGTTTGACGATCGTCAACGGCATGGCGCTCGGCTTCACGGGCTGTGACTGCATGGAATATCGGGTGAACGGTACGGGCACGCTGCGTCTGCCGTCGCTTCTCGTTCGTACGGATGACACGCAGTCCTATGGTCCTCTTCGTCTTGAATTTACGGGGGCGGATGTGACGCCGAAGGGTGTTTGCGGTTATGACGGCGGTGCGACGGGCTTTTACATGTTTGACGGCACGACGCTGGCTGGTGCCGGTGTGGACTGGTATTGGCATACGGATTCGGAGGCTCTCAGGGGATTCACGGTGCGCGAGGGCGGCCTCACGATCGACACGACGGATGCGGATGACGGTGAAACGGCGCGGCGGCTTGTCATCGGCGGCAGTAAAGCCGTTGTCATTGACGGACCGGGCGACATCACCGTCATCGGCAACGGGACCTTCGGCATCGGCTGGCCGTCGACGTTGATGACGACGGGCGAAGTCCGTGTGCGCGGCGCAAGTACGTTCGAGTATGCGAGTTTCGCGTTGAAGCCGCTCGTGCGGTTGGAGGATGCCGGGGCGCGTTTGCTGCTGACGGGCGTTGAAGCGCCGTCGAAGCGCGTCCAGGCACGTGCAGTCGCGTGCGCGGGTTCGCGAATCGAAACCACCCAGGTGGCGGTCGCGACTTTCTCGACGCTGGAACTGGCTGCGGGGGCAGCGTTGCGCGTGAATGCCGATAATTCGTATGGCGTGGGCCGCTTCGATCTGCGGGGGGCCGAGGTGGCCTATCCGGCCGAGGGCAAGGTGAACTTCGAAGTCGCCGCGGTGGAGAATCTGCCGGCAGGTCGTTATCCCGTTCTCTCCTACGACACGATCGATCCCGAAAAGATCAATCCGGTCGTGGTGGGCGAAACGACGATGACCTCTCACTTCGAGTTCGAGGATGCGACGCATCGTCTGGTGTTCGTGGTGGATGGCTCGGACGTCGAACCTGCATCGAACATCTGGTGCGGCGAGGCGGAAGAGGGCTTGTGGTCGAAGGCGCTCAACTGGAAGTATACGGCCTCGCCGATTGAAGGGAAGGCGCTGATCTTTGAGGGTGCATCGGGGTTGACGAACCGCAATGACACGGGTGTTGCATTCTTCCCGACCTTGACATTCCAGGATTCGCGGTCGGCGACCTGCGGCGCGTTCGACATCGATCTCGCCTTGACGGCCGAGTTGGCCGGACCGAACCCCGTCACGAGTTCTGCCACGACGATGCAGGTGGTGCGTGGATATGCCAGCTCGGGCAATTTCCGCAAGAAGGGCTCGGGTGATGTGATGTTCGTCGATCCGGATGTGCGTGGCTATTTTGTGCAGGATGCGGGGTCGCCCATTACGTTCTATGCGAGCGAAGACAACACGGTGTCGCTCAATTCGGACAACGGCAACGCGTCAAAGGGATCGGTCCACTACACGGGTCCGGGTACGTTCCGTCACAACACGCGCTTCTATCCGAATGCCGCCGCGTACCCCATTACGGTGGATGGTGGTGCGACGGTGTGGGTGAAAACGCACAATTCGGTCTCGGATGGCTTGATTGTGGCGCAAGGTACAGACCGCAAGGTACGTCTGGGCGACTGTTCGGTGGGTTCGCTCTTCCCGAATACGACAATCCAGCTGCAGCGTTCTGTGGGGATCGAGTTCACGGATGCGACGAAGGGCACGACGCTGCTGACGGACAATGTCGACGGCACGCCGATCACCCTCACGACGTCGAACGAGGGCCTCTTCTCCGGCAATGGCCGGGTCAACATCGGCGGCCATGGCATCTTCACCTTCAACGCCAATGCCAATGTCAAGTTCACGTACACGGGTCCGACGTTCGTCAATGCGGACGCGACGGCGGAAGTGTATCGGACGATGGATACGACGGCGTTCACGGTGGGCGGCGTGCTCAACGTGTGCGCGGGCGGCGACGTGCGCGTGGTGACGGTGGCGGAGGGCGGCGTGCTCAAGACGACCGGTGGCGCTGTGGGCCAGGTGACGGCTCAGACGGGCGCGACGCTCGAATTCATGAATGATGCCGGCATCCCCGTGCCGTTCGGGTTCGGCACCGGGCTGATCGTCGCCCCGGCGGAGGCGAAGTCGGTGGTGCTCGCCTGCGCCGAGACGGCGCTGCCGCTGGGCCGCGACCTTCCGCTCACCGTCGGCGCCAATCTGCAGAACGGCGACGAGAAGAAGTTCAAACTTGAATTCACAGGCAAGCTGCGTTCGACGCGTCTCTTCGTGAAGGACGGCGAATTGTGGGCGCACGTGAATACGTCGTGCACGATTTATTTGCGCTGATGGGAT
>JAKSOY010000154.1 GCA_024405255.1 Kiritimatiellia bacterium | reverse complement strand
GCGACGCCGGCACGGAGCCGAAGAGCCGCTACTTCATGGCGCAGTGCAAGAAGGCACTCGGTGACGAGGCGGGTTACAAGGCAGAACTCGAGAAATCGCTCAAGGGTTGGATTCACGCGGGCGAGATGGACTACTGGCGCGTGAAGGCTCTGCGCGAACTCGGCCGCGACAGCGAGTGTGCGCCGCTCATCGCGGAACTCAAGCAGGCGATCAAGGAGCTGGAAACGCCCGCGCCAAAGGTCATCAACGCCTACGCGAAGTTCGCGGGCGAGAACTCGGCGATGGAGCGTGCGGCCAAGGCGCGCGCAAAGGCGGGCGAACTGAAACGGCTTTTGGATGAAATTCAAGTGGATGGCAAAAAGGAGTAACGGAGAAAACTGATGGCAGTAGCACGCAGAACATTCATCGCATCCGCCGCCGCTCTCGCCGTCGAAACGTTCGGCGGACGTGGAAGCGGGCGGATGAAGATCGGCTTTCAGGTCTTCGCCGTCAGGGACCTGTGTGAAAGGGATTTCCCGGGAACGCTCAAGGCCGCGAAGGCGATGGGCTACGAGGGTGTCGAGACGGGACGCTTCTACGGACGGACTGCGAAGGAACTGAAAGCGCTGGTCGGAGATGCCGGGCTGGAGCTTTTCGCCTTGCAGCTCTATCCGCACAATCTCACGGAGCCTCAACTTGGGGAGACGATTCGCTTCTGCGAGACGTGTGGGTGCAGACGCATCAACGTCGCCTGGTACTGCGGCAGCGAGGAGAACCTGAACGACTGGCAGTTGATGATCAACGTCCTGAACCATGCGGCCGACGTCTGTGCCGAAAACGGAATTTCCGTCGCCTACCACAACCATGACCATGAGTTCAGGATGAAAGTCGGCGGGCGCTGCCTGTGGGACTGGTTGTGGAACGGAAACGGGAAAGCCCTGCGGCAGGTCACGGGTACGCCGAGGTTCTCGTTTCGCGTTCAGCAGGAACTTGATTGTGGCAACTGCCTGCTCGGGGGCGGTGATCCGGTCGAATGGATCACGCGCTTCCCTGGGCGCATTCCAACCGTGCATCTGACCCCGGCGATTTCCGATTTCCAAGGGTTGAAGCCAGGGGAGGCTGGGCTCGGATCCTCCCGGGATCGTGCCGACTGGCCGAAGATTTTGACGGCTCTTCGACGGTGCGGCACGGAGTGGTTGACCGTCAAGCCGACGGGTTTCCCCGGCGACCTGGCCGATCTGAAATCAAGCAGAGCCTACTTGAAGTCTCATGGGTGCATCTGAAAGGAAAGGTATCAAATGAAAATGATAAAAGTGTGTTGCACACTACTGGTGATTGGATTGATCGGTGGAACCTTGGCGGGTGCCGATGATCCCACGAAAATGGAATTTAAGTTAATTGCCGCACAGCGGTTTGTGCTCGACAACGAATTGGTGATGAGTGAATTCGTGCCTGGCGCTTCGGCACGTCCCAGTCTGCAGAATCCGCTGATGCCGTTTGGGACGGCGAAGAAGCCCCGTGTGGGTTATGGTGGTGGGCGTGTCACGCTCAAGGCCGGATTCGAGGCAGCTGAAGGCGTACTTTTCGTGGGCGGTTTTCTGCCGGGGCTTCACTACAGCGCCGATTTTGACGAACTCTCGCCGGGGGCTGCCGCCGAACTGGTGTTCGCGCCCTACGACGGGTCGCTCGTCTGCACGGTACGGGCGGAACCCGGAAAGAAGGTTGCATTCACCGAGGTGCTGAATGGAACGCCCCTCAAACCGCTTGTGGAAAAGCCTGAAATAGTTCCCCCGCCGCCGTTTCGTCTCTCGGGCGTGGTGGCGGGTCCCACGTTGTTGATTTGCGTTCGGAAAGAGAATACGGTGAAATACTTGGGATCCGTGACGTTTGCGCCCGAGCCAGACATTCGGCGCAAGGATTTCGCGGGAAAGCTCAAATTTGCCGCGGGGGCGGATCTGCCGGCGGGTGGATCGGCGGTGATTTCGCACGCGGCTGCCGCGATTACGGCAGGCGTGGGACAGGCCGACTTCCGGATTGTCACGGAGGGGCCGACCTGTGTGCCCTACACCGAAAACGGACGCCTGTTCTGCACCTTCTCCGCCCGGGCGGGCAAGAAGTACGTCAAGAGCGTGGGCAGCTTTGACCCGGCCTTGTTCAATTTCCGGATCGAGGGCATCCTCTTCACGGATTACGGCGATGACGATCCGATCTTGCGCAACGATGCGGTCAACCATCTGTTCCATGATCGGGACGGCACCTGGAAGGCCGTCGGTTGTGGGTGGTCGGTGGCGGCGAACAATCCGGACCCCAAAGTCCGCGTGGGGAGCGGGACGTATGGCGGATTGTATTTCTACGGCGCCAACCCGTGAAAGAATCACCCCCTAAATCATAGGGGACTTTCCCCATATTTGGAGGTTCCCCATTTTTTGAGGCGAGAAAATCGCCGTACCCCTGAAAATAAAGGGTGAAGTGGCGTTTTCCGTTTTGCGTTAAGTGAAAATCCGACGACTGAAGCGCGGAGGCGTTCCATGTCTGGGCGCTGAAATTGGCGGCAGCGGGGGCTTCGTCATCCCGTGTTTAAGCCGAAGAAGGCGATTCCATCCAAGGCGTCGGCAGAAAACGGAATTTGAACAAAAAAGGAATGAGAGACAAATGAAACAACTGATGATAATGGCAATGGCCGTGGTGGCTTGGACGGCGTCTGCGGCGGAGGTGTGGCAGGTGGGGGTCAAAGACGGCACCGGCAACGAGTTTGCGCTTGCACCGACTGGTTATGCCGACTTTCTAAAGAATGACTTTGGCTGGGAAGACAAGTTCTTCCTCGTTGGTCATTCCGATCCGAAAAAGGACATCCCCTATGTGTTGCCGGGCATCGTCGACAAATGGGCGGGCTCGGGCGTGCCGGCCGGCGATCGGGCGCAGCAGGTGAATTTGCTGTTTGATGTCGCGGATCTGGGGGGGTAATGGTGCCTGGCGGCTCGTCGTCGATTTCGCCGACGGGCTGCGATGCGACCGAGGGTTCGTCGATGAAGCCGTGGCGCACGATCCAGCGCGCGGCGAACGCGGTGAAGCCGGGCGATGTGGTCACCATCCGCGGAGGCGTCTACCGCGAATGGGTGAAGCCCGTGACGGCGGGACGCGAAGGTGCGCAGTTCGTCGTTTTGACGGGCCACCGCCGCGTTGGAAAAACGGCTCTCCTGCGTCAGGCGCTTGATGACAGGAAAGTTCCCTATCTCCATTTGCCGATCACGCGGCAGAGTGAAAAAACGCTTTGCAAGGAACTACAGGGGGAGGTTGAACGTGTCCTTCAGCTTGATATTCTGGGGGCGAGTTCATCTTTCCGTGAATTGTTTCAATTGCTCATGAAGGCGTCGTCAACGCGGCGATTTACGGTAGTCCTGGATGAATTTCAGGAATTCGATCGGATCAATCCGGCCGTGTTCAGCCAAGTCGCGGCGATTTGGGATGAATACCATGCTGAATCGAAAATCAATCTTGTCGTTTGTGGAAGCATCAATCGGCTGATGAACAAGATTTTTTTCAATGATGGGGAACCGCTGTATGGTCGCAACACCGCGAGTTTCCACTTGAAACCGTTTAAGGTGTCTTTGTTGAAACGCCTTATGGCGACCTATCATCCGCATTATTCTCCGGATGACCTTTTGGCTCTCTGGGTGGTCTCGGGTGGAGTTGCCCGCTATGTCGATCTCATGCTTTCGGCGAAGGCGGTGACGCGGAAACAGATGTTGAAAGAGATTTTCGTTTCCGGTTCGCCTTATCTGATGGAGGGGAAAAGCATTCTTGCGGAAGAGTTCGGCCCTGATTACGGTGTCTACTTTTCAATCCTGTCGGCGATTGCGTCAGGGGCAACGACCTCGGCGGAAATGAAAAACCTTGTCGGAACAGAGGTCAATGGCTACTTGACAAAACTTGAAGGGCAGTACGGGATAATTTCCAAGAAACAGCCTTTGTTCGAAAAGGAATCGAGCAAGAACTGCCATTATCAGATTGACGATTGCTTTTTCCGCTTTTGGTTTAGGTTCGTGTTCAAGTATCGGAATTTGATGGAGCTCGAACGTTACGAACAGATGCGCCAGATCGCCGAACGGGATTTCAACGTCTTTGCCGGTTATTCTCTTGAACGGTATTTCTTGTGGAAATTCACCGAAGAGGCATCCTATACGAAAATGGGAGCCTGGTGGAATCGAAAGGGGGAAGAAGGAATCGATCTCGTCTGCGAAGACGAGATCAAGGACCAGATCGACTTTTTCGAAGTCAAACACGATCGGACGCGTTACGAGAGGAATGGACTTGTCGCGAAGGTTTCGACATTCTTTCAAAAGTATCCGAGGAAAAAGGAAATGAAACACACACTCGGCGTTCTTTCATTGGCCGAGATGTGATATGCTTTCACAGGTTTTCCAGCGCAGACGAAATCCCCGTCTTTGCGCCCTCGTGGCTTCAGTCGATGATCTGGCACTGGCGGCGGAGGGTTTCCGTCAATTCGAAGGCGAACGGACGGATCTCGTCGATCGGGGGATTCTTCATTTTACGCCAGGCGTTGATTTTGGCTGTCGGCGGCACGGACATCGGCACCAGTTCTGAGGCTTCGAGCAGATTTGCCGCGTGTTCGCAGGCATCGAGAATCGCGGAGGTGTTGAAACGGTCGTTTTCAAAGCCGTTGGCCCGCAGATCCTTCATCGCGTTTTTGATTCGGGCGATGGCGTGTTCGGCCTGGTGTTCGCGGTTGGGGTAGGGGACGACGATCGTGGTGGCGTCGCGGTTGCGGTAACAGCCCATCATCGCCGCGATGGCGGCGGGATCGCGGACGGTGCCGTCGGAGTAGAAGATGCCGTGGAAGCGGGGACACGCTTTCACCATCAGGCAGAATACGATCCAGCCGATTTTACGGTCCTGGCATTCCTTGATCACCAGATCGTAGGGATTGGCGCGCGCGTAGCAGCCGGTTTCGGTCTGAAGGACCGGTTTGCCGTATTGCTTGCCGAATTTTTCTGCCCGATCGTAGTTCTTTCGGATCTGCGCGAGCGTGGGGCTGTAGTCGTGGAAGGAAAAGACGTCCGTTTCCTGCGCCGTTTCACCGATGGTGCGGGAGACGGTGTGGCCGACGGTCACGGGGATGGCGGGGTCGCACTGCTTCACCAGACGGCACTTGGCGCGCAGCCAGTCCCAGAGCTTTTTCTCGTTGCGCGCGCGTTCCGCTTCGTCCTTGGAATTGGTGAGCAGGTGGTTGCAGCAGTCCGGCTCGTTCATCACGTCCCACATCAGGATTCCGTTCGAACCGGCGCAGGCCGAGGTGATGGCCTTGACATAGCGTTCCTGGTCGGCGAGTTCGGCGTCGTCGAAGAGGCTGGCCGGGGCCATGTTGCCGTTGAAGAGGATGGGCATCGACTTGTAGCCGCAGGCCTTGGCGTTGCGCACCGCCTCGCCCACGCGGCGGGCGTAGGCGTCTGGATTGGCCTTCCAGGCATGGTAGCTAAGCCAGAAGCGGATGGTGTTGAGATTGACGCGGCGCCCATACCCCAGCTCCTTGGACATGACCTCCTTGGAGACGAACGGGTGGTAGTTGACGCCCCGCACCCAGGAATAGTCGTCGGGCTTGGCACCGAGGCACACGGTGCAGGCGGTCAGAATCGCAATCAGGAGGATTTTTCTTGTCATGGTGTTTTCACTTTCTATCGGCCCTGTCGGCAGATGGGGATATTATATCAAAATACGTTCCCCATCAGGCGAGAAATCTGGTGGGTCTGATCGGTAGGGTCGTTGAACTTTCATATTGCCGATGCGATTGCCCTATGGTATAATGCGGCCCGTTTTCAGAACAATGGTTTCCCAAGCGATTGTTTTTAGAGTGGGAGAAGGTGTCGGTTATGCTGTTGCCAAGAATGAAAAGATCAAAGTTGCGATGGATGGCGTTTGCCGGAGCACTGATTGTGCTGCTTGCGGCATGGGGCGAGGCGGGGCCGATTGACGTGCTGTCGCTGGGGGTGAAGAACGACGGCTCGGCCGATGTGAGCGCGATTGTGAATGCGAATACGGCGAAAGGGGCGCTCTACTTCCCGGCGGGGCGATATCGCGTGTCGCATCCGCTCATTCTGAAGAATCCCATCCGCGGGGCGGGCTATGCGCGCATACCGGGGAAGGATGCCTCGCGCACATGGCTTGTTTCGGACATGGCGACGAACAACCTTGCGGGCGTCGTTCAGTTGAGCGACCGCGTACGTGTGAATGTGGAGAATCTGAACATCATCTGCGCGAGCGGTGAATGCGCGATTCGTATCGAGCCGTGCACGCAGGGAACGATGACGTTCATCGACAAGGTGGGGCTCTTCAACGTCGAATCGTACGGCCTCTACATCCAGGGGAGGGGGTCGCGGCCGATCTTCGCCCAGAACATGACCATCTTCAGTTCATGGGCGCATCCCGAGAAGAGCGTGGCGGTGCGCGTATACGGCGCGTCCGACTGCCGCTTCAGCAATATCGAGATGATGGGCGTGTGCGTGGGAATGGAAGTCCACAACGGTCACACCTACTGCAATAACCTGCATCTCTGGACGGGCGTGCAGGCGCATCAAGCGAAGCCGTTCTATTGGAAGAACACCCGCGGCATCGTTCTCGGCGCGGGGGCGAACTTCGCGGGGTCGGACATCTATCCCGATACGGCCTACTATCCCATCTACCAGTGCGCGGAAGGCGCCATCTGCGAAATTGCGAACGTGATGTGCTGGGAAGACGGTACGGTGAAGAACGTGAAGGAGCGCACGGGCCGCTTCTACTATCGCGACCCCGCCAGTTCCGGCAAATTGATCTTGAAGGGCGGGCTCATCGGCGCGGGCGGCAACGATGCCTCGCCCGGCTGCACGCGGCCGTACATCCGGGGCGAAGAGGTGACGGGCGTCATGCTCAAGAGCGACTATGCGCTCACGCCCACGAACCTCGATTGGCTCTGCGTGGGAACGGCGTTGCCCGATTACCGCGTGCGCTATGCCGAAAAGGGGTATTGCAAGGTGGCCGATATCTTCACCGTGGCGAAGACGGGTGCCTGCCAGTGCCACGTCGCCTGTGACGACGGAGCGACTTGGCGGGTCGATGTCGTGCGCGGGAGGGACGGGAAGACGGTTCCCGCCGTGACGCCCCTCAACGCGCTTTGCGCGGTACGCGAGTTGAAGGTGCACGTCGAGGGCGATCATGTGAAAGTGTTCGTGCGTTCCGAAGGAACGGCACCTTGGACGGCGCGCGTGACGACCACGTTCATGGGCGACGATTTCCGTCCGCTCGACCATGGCAGCCTTCGGACGAAAAACGGCCGCTCCCGTTTTCATGAGGTCCTTCCTCTTTCGTGATAGAAACGCGCCGGTGTGGCCTTTACATTCGGTGCAAGCTGGCCGTTTGGGTCTGTGGGGATGATTCTGGGAGGGCTCGCCTATTTGGTGTTTGCGATTCTTGTCATACGTTGTAAACGTCGGGTGACATTCTATCGACTCATCGGCTGCGGCCTTGCCTTGCTCATTGTGAACGCCATCGGCCTGGTCCTTTTATCGCATCGGCACTTCTAGTGACGCGACTCGCGTTCTTTGAATGAGTCGTGGGACAGTGGTCGTTGAAAAACACATCAATTTCGCATTGCCAGACGGGTGCGGGTTTTGGTATACTATGCGCCCGTTCGGTCCAGTAACCGGAAAGCCCTGTGGAAATCAGGCACTGTCGCGCAGCCGTCATAGTCGGAATACGAGCTGGACCTTCATCTAACAAGTACCTCGCATGAGGGGAAAGAAGGAGTATGAGCAAACCGACTCGCGCGGTGTTTTTCGCCGCGTTTGCGTTGTCGGCGGCCTTGGGGGCTGCCGACATGGTGACGTCCTTGGACGACATCCATTATTGGGTAGGCGAAGGGAACCAGCGTTGCGCTGTCGTCATTGATTGGGGTGCTTCGGGCAAGGCATTGGCCTGGGGCTATCGTTGGAACGGCACCTGTACGAATCTCTCCGAGGTCGTCAAGCGCATTGCGCACGACGATCCGCGGCTGGTGGTGGGTGTGCAGCAGATGACTGCTGACTATGAGGATTTCTATTTCTTCGGCTACGATGTGAACGACTGCCATCCCGCCTGGAATCTGCAGGCGGGAACCTGCAGCGATCCGCAGGCGCTCAAAGCGCGCGAGGCCGAGGACTTCAGTTTCTGGTGGGTGTTCTTCGGTCCTTTCGCGAGCGCCCTTTATCCCCCCGCAGGTCCCGACATGGCCTCGTCGTCCGCCGGGCAGATCATCCCGCAGGACGGCGACTGGTACTGTTTCCGCCACGACCAATGGACGCCGACCTATGCGCTCGCCGTGCCCGAGGCGGCCGAGTCGCCCTACGGCTATCAGGTTGTGGCCTCGGCGACTTCCGCTTCAAGTACTTCCTTCAACCGGCCTGAAAATGTGCTGGGACGTCCCACGATCTACATGAGTGGGGCGTGGGGTGGTCCGGTGAACCCGTACAACCCCGCATGGATGGCAGGCGAGCTTTTCTCGCTTGAAAGCGACGGCGACGAAGACCTCGAGCCGGGCGAGCCGTATGGTCCGGGATATGTGACGATCAAGTTCGACCACCGGGTGATGGACGATCCGGCGAACCCCTATGGACTCGATCTCATCGTCTTCGGCAATGCGCTCGCAGTCGGAAATTCGACGGAATGGTATTCGCAGACAACGGACCCCTCCAAGGTGTCGTTCACCGGGAAGGGTGGTGGCGAGGAGGCCGTGGTGGAGGTGTCGCAGGATGGTACCACCTGGTATACATTCGCGAGCCCGTTTGCGGATTGCGCAATGCCGACGTTGGGTCTTGAGTACGATACGACGGCACCGGATGTGGCGCTTTTCAGCGGCAATTGCTGGTGGGGACGTGCCACGCAGGCGACGCGTCCGATGCGTCCGACGCTTGACTTCGCCGACTTCAAGGGGCACACCCTTGCGGAGGTCTGCCAGTACTACAACGGCAGCGCCGGCGGAACAGGCTATGATATCGGCGTCTTCGATCTGCCGAAGGATGCGAGCGGCCGCAAATGGATCCAGTATGTGCGGGTGCGTTCGCGCTATGCGGACGATCTCGGCGAAGGTGACAGCGGCTATACGGCGCCGGATATTGATGCCGTGGCCGATGTGGCTCCGGTTTCTGCGTACGAGCTGTGGGTCGAGCGGAACTATGCCGAATGGACGACGGCCTGGAAGCGTACGGTTACGGGGCCGGATGCTGTGGCCCCGAATGGACGGACCAACGGCGAAAACTTCGTACTGGGACTGGCCGCAGACGAATCCCTGGGCGGTGCGGTGCCGGCGTTGATGTTGACCGGCGTGATGCCGGGAGAGGATGGAACACGCCTCGAAGTCCGTACGCGCCAGCCGTTTGCCACTCATGCGGGCTTCTTCGTCAAGGCGGCGACGGAACTCGCGGGCGCGGCGACGGACTGGGTGCCGGAATGGCCGACGGTGGAATCATCGGAATTCATGGATGGCAGTTATCGCACGGTTTTGAAGGTGTCGTCTGCCGGACACTTCTTCAAGCTCGCATGGGCGCTGGACGAATGACCGTTCGGGAGAAGTGCGGTTTCACCTTCATTGAACTCTTGATTATCCTGTGTTTCCTCTGCGTGGCCGCCGTCCTGTTGGCACCGTCCGCAGGAGAAGCACGGGAGTCGGCATTGAGTGCCGCCTGCAAGTCCAATCTGCACCAGCTGGCGTTTTTGTGTCAGACGTATGCGCTTCGTGAAGGGTACTTCCCATGGGGAATGATCGATCCAGCCACGCACGATGAGGCGTATTGGGAGGGAGAGGGCAATCAGCTGCTCTATCCGCAGGAGAATCCCCGCGCCCATGGGGTGGGGGCCTGGCGGGACTATCTGACGTTTTGCTGGGACTTCCGTCGTACCGTCCGTGACGATGTCGGTTGGAGGTGCGGAGAGATGTTTGGCGAACTTTCGGCGGGTTCGCTGGCGTGTTGTCCGAAATGCCGTCAGGAACGGTCGGACAACTGGGATGGCAATCACATGACCGGTTACAACTACAACGTCTGTTTTCTAGGGCGGGTTGAGAACGACAAGGGAACGCGGCGTTATCCCACGCGTTATGACGCGGTGACATGTCCGGAGCGGGTGGTGGTGTTCGGCGACGGCGGCTATGCCGGCGGCCCGAATAAATTCATGCGTGCGCCGAAGCAGGACAAGTACTACGACAATTCGGCGGCCTCGCTCCGCAAGGGCGGCACTCAGGCCTTCCGGCATGGACGGGGTGCCAGGCGACATTGCAACATGGCGTTCCTTGACGGCCACGTGGAGGAGTTCCGCCGCCCGTTCAAGGCGGGCGGCACGCCGGGATGGGTCGATGAAGAGACGCACACGGCGTTCATCAGTTCGGGAAACGGCATCTACGGCCCACGAGGCTTCGGCGAGTCCGACGATGACGAACCATGACCCGCTGTTCGGCGCCACGAGCCACCCTGGTGGGGATAGGGGGCGGTGATTGTTCGATTGTTTGAGTTGCGCGTCCATTTTCCGTTTTCGTTCCGGGGAAGGAAGCCTCGCGCACATGGCTGGTTTCGGACATGGTGACGAACAACCTTGCGGGCGTGGTGCAGTTGCGTGACCGCGTGCGCTATGCCGAAAAGGGGTATTGCAAGGTGGCGGATATTTTCGATGCTTCAGGCATAAGTGTGGGTCGATTCCCGCCGCATAAGTTCATTTTGTCCGAGTGTTTTTCGCCGGTCTGGTCCGCGTTTGGACGGCATCCCTTTTCCTCACGCCGCGCCTACATCGCTCTTCGCCCCTCCACCAATTGTGTTCCGCATGAAAATCAAGCAATCCGTCGCCTGAATCGTCCGTCCGAAAAAGCGTTCCGCGGAAATTCACGCCGACCGTCGTCGTCGCAGCCAGCCGAGGAGCCGCCGCGGCGTCCTCTCCGTCCGCATGGCGGCGGGGTCCGCGAGCGCGGGGACGCAGTCGGGGTCGAGCCGCAGCGCGAGCGCCGCCT
>JAKSOY010000153.1 GCA_024405255.1 Kiritimatiellia bacterium | reverse complement strand
GTTGGATACGGACAGTTGGTTCGGCGAAGGGAACAAAACCAAGGTCGTGATAGAATCAGAACGCTGACATCGGTCGTGTGGCTGATGGCCGATTACCGAAAAAATCAGATTGATTTCTGCGGCGGGAAATGATACAATGCTCGTCGCTTTTTCTGCTTGGAAGGATGTCCGAGTGGTCGATGGTGCAACCTTGGAAAGGTTGTGTAGGCGCAAGTCTACCGGGAGTTCGAATCTCCCTCCTTCCGCCAATCGCAGAAAAAAGAAAAATCTCGTTTGCCAATCCGGCAAGACGAGATTTTTTCGTTATTGGTTGGGTGTGGTGGTTAGGCGGGGTCCCAGGAGATGTCCACGCGGGTCGTCTGCACATTGCCGGGGAGGCGGAAGCGGCGCGGCTCGGGACGCGTCGTGAGCCACAGGCCGTCGCAAAGGAAACTCGTAAAGGTGTCGCCCTTGAGTCCCGTGAGCTGTGCGGGGTCTTCCGTTTCCGGACGTGTCAGCGAGATGAAGAGCGGCGTCGACTGCTGCTGCAGAAACTCGTAGCCGGGCATCGGCGACTGGACGGCCAATGACGCGAGCGTCTGGAGGTTCGTTTCCGAATTCTCGGGCGAGAGGACGAGGCGGGTGAGACCGAGTTCCGCGAGGGCGGCGCGTGCGACGGAGTTGAACGCGTAGAGCGTCCAGTCCGCCGTGATGTCGGCGAGGCCGAGCTGGCGCAGCAGGCGCAGCGTCGCGAGGTCGGCGGCCTCCCAGGCGGAGATGCCGGCTTTGACCATATGCTTGACCATGCTGCGCAAGGCGTTGAAGTCGTGTTCGCGGGTGAACACCGGCAGGGCGAGACGCAACGCCGGCGCGGCGTCTCCGCCCTCTTCGGCGCGCGCGCGGACTTCGGCGGCGAGCGTCTGCAAGGCGGACTCGACTTCCTTCCCGGCGCGGTGTCCAACGGCGATCACGAGTTCGTCGTAGTCGCCGACGTCCTCCGGCAGCGGCTGGTCGAGGCGCATCTTCAGCACGCGCACGGGCAGGGAGCCCGTGGAACACGGCGGAACCGAGGCGATCTCCGATTGGATTGCGGCGACTTTTTCAGCGCGGTTCGCAAGCTGCAGCGCATCGAGCTTTTCGACGAGCGCGCGGCGGAGGTCGTTGAGGACCGACGCGGGGGCGAAGAGATGGTCGGCGTCGAGAATCGTCAGGGCGCCGAGCGACCAGTTCGTTCCACCCAGACGGGCGAAGGCGCGATGGACGGCCTCTTCGGTACGTTCAGGATGCTGCGAGGGCGTCAACTCGCGCGCGAGAGAAAGGGTGACGGAAAGTTCGGGGTTCGCGCAGGTTGCGGCGAGATCGATTCCGGCGGGGGTCAGCGTGACGGTGAGCGCGAGCGAGGCGCCGGTCGAATAGTCCGAAGGCCGGAACGACGGCACCGGGAAGCGGCGCTTGACCTCGTTCGACGCCGAGCAGTAGACCGTGACGCCCGAATGGAGCGTCGGAGCCTCGGACGGTTGAAACGTCGAGTAGCTTCTCGGGTTCGAGTTGGAAGAAGATGCGCTTGGGGGATGTGGAAGCAGATTGTCCGGCACGAGGATTTCCACATCGCTGCCGGCGCGTACGGAAAAGACCGTGGTCCGTGAAAGGGCGACGCGCATGTCGGTGATGCCGAAGCCGAACGGCTTGCCGCCGTCGGACTGGAACTGGAGTCCGTCATGGCGTTCAAGTGCGCGGTTCGTATGCACGCGCAGCCAGGTGCGTCCCTCGCGGTCCTTGGTGAGACGCTTGATGGTGCCGATCGGCGTACCGAGGTGTCCGAGCGACGAAGGGTCGATCGGGGACGCGTCTCCGGACGAGCTGCCGTTGGGGTAGCCGTTGATGTAGAGCGGCGTTGTCCGGCGCGAGAAGACCGTTTCGAGATCGGCCCGCGTCGTCGTGACCGGGACGCCGTCCAGCAGCTGGCGGTAGTGCGAAGTCACGGTCGAGACGTAGAGGGCCGACTTCATGCGGCCCTCGATCTTGAGCGAGGCGACACCGGCGTCGCGCAAGGCGTTCAGCGATTCGTCGAGGCGAAGGTCGCGCATTGAGAAAGGAAGGGAACGGGCGCCCGTCGCATCGGCATAGCCGAGCCGGCAGCAGTAGGCGCATTTCCCGCGATTGCCCGAGCGGTTCTTCTCCATGGCGGAGAAGAGGCAGAGTCCGGACAGCGAATAGCAGAGCGCGCCGTGTACAAACACTTCGATTTCGACGCCGCTGCGCTGGGCGATGAGGTGGATGTCCTCAAGCGGCAGTTCGCGCGCGAGCACCACGCGCACGAAACCGAGTTCCTTCAGCGCAAGCACGCCCTCGAGATTGTGGGCGACGAGCTGGGTGGAGGCGTGGAGGGCGAGATGGGGAAAGTGGCGGTGCACGAGACGCGCGACGCCGAGGTCCTGAACGATGAGACCGTCGGGTTCGAGTTCGTCCAGAAGGGCAAGTGTTTCGACGGCCTGTGGCAGCTGGTCCTCGTCGAGGACGGTATTGAATGTCACATAGACGGCGCGTCGGGGTGTGGCGCTGTGGGCGTAGGCCAGCAGGTCGCGCAGTTCGTCCGGTGAAAAGTTCACGGCCTCGGCGCGGGCCGAGAAGGAGTTGAGTCCCAGGTAGACGGCATTGGCGCCGGCGGCGAAAGCCGCAAGCGCCGTTTCAAAGGATCCTGCCGGGGCAAGCAATTCGATGTCAGGCGTATTCATAGAGGCGCCTATTATACCCCATTGCCCCTGAATCTTCAATCTCCAATCCACTTCGATTTTCCAATGGCGCGTCTGCGTTTTTTTTGCTATAATCATAACATTCAAACACCAAGAGGATTTTTCCATGGAAACGGTTTCTGAAGTTCTGAACGATACAACGGCGAAGATCGCCAAGAGTTTTGATGCGTTGAAGGCGCAGTTTTCGGGCCTTCGTACGGGCAAGGCGTCACCTGCGCTTGTCGACGGCGTGCAAGCCGAGGCGTGGGGGTCGAAGCAGCCCCTCAAGAACATTGCGACGATTTCGACGCCCGAGCCGCGTCAGATCAAGATCACGCCGTTCGATCCCACGACGATCGACGGAATCATGAGGGCCATTCTGGCTGCGAATCTCGGCGTCACGCCGCAGAGCGACGGCAAGGTCGTTCGCATCACGATTCCCGAGCTGAACGAAGAGCGCCGTAAAGAGATCGTGAAGCAGGCGAAGACGCTGTCCGAAGCGCAGAAGGTTGCGATGCGCAACGTGCGCCGTGACGCGAACGAGGCGCTCAAGAAGCTCGAGAAGGACAAGAAGATTTCCGAAGACGATCTCAAGCAGGGTCTGGACAAGGTCCAGAAGGCGACCGACGACGGCATTGCGAAGATCGACGCCGAACTCAAGGCGAAGGAAAAGGAAGTGATGGCCGTCTAATCGACGTGCCGCGCGTGAATGATTTTTAGGACAAGTTGGATTGGAGAATAACATGGCTGAAGAAGTTGAGATGACCCCCATCACCCCGGCGGAAGGCGGAAGCGTTCCTCCGAAAGTTGCTCCGTTTGGCGCTGCGCCTGCAGCGACACCGGCTCCTGCGGCATCGGCACCGGCGGCACCGGCTGCTGGCAGTGCGGGTGCGTCGACGATCAAGCTGAAGCCCGTTATTCGCAAGCCGATGATTCACAAGCCGACGATCGGCGGTCCGAAGCCGATGTCGCTGGGTGTTCCGCCGGCCGCGAAGCCTGCGGCGCCTGCGGCTCCCGCAGCCCCTGCTGCGGCCGCACCGGCGGCGCCGTTGAGTCCGGCTCCGGCGCAGGCCGTTCCGCCCACGCTGAAGCGTGCGACGCAGAATCTCAAGTCGGTGACGGGTCCGATCCCGGTGCAGGCGACGCTCCGCAAGACGGGCATCATCGCCGAAGGCATCATCACGCCTGCGCAGCAGCAGGCGGCGAAGTCCAAAACCTCGCGCATCTCGCTTGAATCCGCGATCGGCGTTGCGCCGGCGAAGGAAGGTCCGGCGCCGCTCAAGACGATTCGTCTGCGTCGTCCGACCGACCTCAAGGCTCCGGCGGCGGGCCCTGCGCCGTTGACGCCTGCCGCACCGGCTCCTGCGCCTGCGGCGCCTCTCGCGGCTCCGGCCGAGCCGGCCGCTCCGGCTGAAGACGCGTCGGCGACCGACACGCAGAAGAAGACGATGAAGCTGCATCGTCCGGGTGCGGCGAGTCTCGGCGTCAAGAAGCCGACGCTCGGCGTGAAGAAGCCCGAGCCGGCGGAGGAGCCGGAAGTCGCCGACATCCCGGATATGCCGATTGGCGACCTCAAGCCGCTCGCGCCCGTTTCGAGCAAGGGCGAGTGCGCGGGTGTGCCGAGCTGGGTGGCGACGCTTTCGATTCTGACGACATTGGCGGCTCTGCTTGCGATCGGCGCGGTGGCGTACTTCTTCTATCTGGAAGGCGTGGGCCCTGACCCGAGCGCGAACGCGATGCCGTTCATTCAAGGGTGAGGACGACGCGCATGCGTCGGTTTTTAGCTCTCGCACGTTCGGCCACGCTTGAAGCGTTGGCCGAACCGCTTTCTGCGATTCTCTTTCTTGTTGCGCTGTCGACCGTGCATTTGGCGCCGGTCTTCCATTACCATCAGTTCGGCGAAGCCGGGCGCCTGGCGCGCGAGTGCGGTTTCTCCGCGCTGCTCGTCTTCGGACTCGTCTTCGCGACGGCGGCAGCCGTGCGGGCGATCGGCGGCGAGATTGCGTCCGGTACGGCGGCGGCGGCATTGGCGCGTCCGGTGCCGCGCGCGCTGTTCTTCTGCGCGAAGATTGCGGGTGTCGTCGCTTCGTTCGCGTTGTTCCTCGTGGCCATTGCGGCGGCGACGGTGCTGGCGACCTATTCGTCGGCCATCGGCGCGGCGATCGCCGATTTGTGCGAAGGACCCGAGACGCGCGTGTGGTCGCCTGGACTTGCCGCCGGCTTCGGTCTCACCTTGGGCGGATTCATTCTGGCTGCGCTGCTGAATCGTTTCATTCGGGCGCGCTTCTGCGTTTCCGCGTGTGTGCTGATGGCCGTGGCCCAGCCGCTCGCGCTGTTGCTGGCGATGCCGTTCGGCGAAGGCGGTTTCCGCGTCACCCTGCAGGTGATGGCCTGGAACATCGTCCCCGCGCTGGGCGTGCTGGCGAGCGGCTGCTGCGTGTTCATCACCTTTGCCGGTGCGTTGGCGGTGCGGCTCAAGCCGGCGCCTACGGCGGCTTTGGTGGCCGGTGCGGTGCTGACGTCTTTTGTGTGGCCCATTCGGGCCGTGTTGCCGGAGATCAACCGCTTCTGGCTGGTGGATCGTCTGGCGGGCGGAGGGGCGTTGCCCTGGGGCGAGGCGGGTGCGGCTGTTGCCGCGGCCGCGTGCCTGGTGGCATTCTGGCTCATCGCCGGATCCTTGCTGTTGCAGAGAAGGGAGTTGCCGTGAGTGCGTGCGCACCGGTGATTGAGATTTGCGGACTCAGAAAGACATTCCGCGACTTCTGGTTTCGTCCTGTGGCCGAGGCCGTGAACGGGATCGACCTCGTGGTCGAGAAGGGCGATGTGTTCGGCCTGCTGGGGCCGAACGGCTCGGGCAAGTCGACGACGATCAAGATGATTCTCGGACTTCTTGCGCCGACGGCGGGTTCGGTCAAGCTCTTCGGGCTGCCGCCGCGGTCGCGTGCCGCGCGGGCGCGTCTGGGGTACCTGCCGGAACTTTCCTATCTTCATCCGTTCCTCACGGCGCGTGAGACGGTGATGTACTATGCGGGGCTGTCGGACCTTGATCGCAAGACCGCCAAGGCGCGCACGGCGGAACTGCTGGAGCAGGTCGGCCTCACGGCGAACGCGAATCGTCCCGTGGGCGGTTTCTCGAAGGGCATGGCGCGTCGTGTGGCGTTTGCCAGTGCGCTCGTGTCGCGTCCGGAGCTGCTCATCCTCGACGAACCGACCTCGGGTCTCGATCCGATCGGGACGCGTGAGGTGAAGGAGCTCATCCGCCGCCTCGCCGCCGAAGGTCTGACGATTCTCGTGACGTCGCATCAGCTCTTCGACATGCAGGATGTCTGTTCGCGCGTGACGATTCTCTCCCACGGGAAAGTGGTGGGTGCGGGGCGCGTGGCGGACATCGTCGATGCGGCGGCGGATAAGCGCCATGCGCTGGAAGACTACTTTGTGGAGCGCCTGGGGATCAAGTCGTGAAGGCGTCGTTCATCCTTGCTTGGCGTGCGCTTGTTCGCGGTCATGTGCTGACGCTGCTTCTGGTGGCGACGGCATTGGCGCATGCCTTCCTGCCGGCGATCGTGCGCAGCGACGGCACGGCGGCCGGATGGCGCGAGATGTTCGTGCGCGCGGTGCCCGGGGCCACGGTGGCGTTCATTACGGTGACGATTCTCGCGTGCGCCTGCGGTTTCTTCGCGCAGGAACGTGAGCGTTTCCGGCTGTCGCTGACGGTGGTGCGTCCCGCATCGGCCTTTGGCGTGGCGTGCGGCAAGTGGCTTGCGCTGTGTGCGGTGGCGGCGGTATCGCTGGCGTTCTCCGGGGCGCTGACGGCGTGCCGACTCGCGGATGCTCCGCGCTGTCTGCACCATCATGCGCCGCAGCTGCCCTCGACGGTGGATTGCGCGCGTGCGGCGATGTCGGCGTATCTCGCCGATCCGCGCACGCCGGAGAATGTGAAGAAGGCGCCGAAGAGCGCGGTGCTGTCGCTTTTGACGAACAAGGAACTCGACCGCTACGATGTCATCCGCAAAGGCGAGACGTTTGCGTGGCCGTTTGCCGAATCGCTGGCGGCGACCAATCGCGAACTGTTCGTGCGCGTGCGGTTCGCGACGCAGTTCGAAATGCGTTCGGCGTTCGAAGGCGAGTTTGCGTTTGGACCCTACCATGCGCCGGTGAAGTACAGTACGCAGTCCGTGCTGGACGCGCCGCTGGTGGCAGGTGCCGCCGCGTCGACGAATCTGCTGGCGTCCGCACAACAGGGCACGAACGCCGTTGGAATCGTATCCCTTCGTTTCGCCAACACAGGGGGCGAAACGGTGATGCTGCGTCCGCGGCGCGACCTCGAGATTCTCACGCCGGCCGATTCGTTCGGGGCGAACCTGGCGCGCGCGTTGGCGCAGACCTTCGCGGCGGTGGCGCTGCTGGCGGCGTTCGGACTCTTCCTGTCCGCGGCCGTGTCGCGTCCCGTGGCGATCTTCACGGCGCTCATTGCGGTGATGGTCACGTTGATGGCGCCGAGCGTGGTGGCGCAGTTCCCGGACGAGATGGACACGAAGTTCTCCGAGCGTTTCGGCTTGGCCGTGTCGCGTCTCATCTGCAGCATCACGCAGACGGTGAGCAGCGCCGAGCCGCTGTCGGACCTGGCGACGGACAAATGCGTCGAATGGTCCGCCTTGCTGAAAAGCCTGTTTGTGAACGTCCTCGTGCTGCCGTCCGTTTTGCTGGCGGCGACGGCGACGATCGTGCGGCGTAAACCGCTTGCGGAGAATTCGTGATTGAAGGAGCATTCGAAATGAAGAAAGACAAAGAACTCGAGACCTACTGTGCGGCGTACATGGACTTCCTGGCGAAGGGCAAGACGGAACGTCGTTGCTATGCCGAGGCCGTGCGCCTGCTGGAGAAGTGCGGATTCAAGAACCTCGACACGGTCAAGACGTTCAAGCCGGGCGATCGGGTCTATCGCGGCTATCATGGCAAGACGCTGTTCGCCGCGATCGCGGGCAAGGAACCGGTGCTCGACGGCATTCGCGTGGTAGGCGGACATACGGACGCGCCGCGGCTCGACCTCAAGCCGCGTCCGATCTACGAGAAGGGCGGCATCACCTATTTCGATACGCACATCTACGGCGGCATCAAGAAGTACCAGTGGCTCGTGTTGCCGTTGGCGCTCTACGGGACCGTGGTCAAGAAGGATGGCACGAAGGTGGAGATCGCCGTCGGCGACAAGCCGGAAGACCCGGTGTTCATGATCAGCGACATTCTGCCGCACTTCGGCAAGGAACAGGAAACGAAGCAGGCGAAGGATCTCGTCGCGGCCGAAGACCTCGACGTGCTCGCCTCGCTGGGGCCGATCGAAGACTACCTCAAGAAGACGTATGGCATCGAGAAGGAAGACCTCCTCAGCGCGGAACTCGAAATCGTGCCGGCGGGCGGACCGCGTGAAGTCGGTTTCGACCGCGGCCTGATCGCGGCCTATGGCCACGACGACCGCGTGTGCGCGTATGCCGGTCTGAGCGCTTTGATGGATCTCGCGAAGGCGGGCAAGACGCCGCGCAAGACCTGTTCGGTGGTGCTGTGCGACAAGGAGGAAATCGGCAGCGTGGGCGCGTCGGGCATGGAGAGCACGTTCTTCGAGAACACGGTTGCCGAACTGCTCGACCGCCAGACGAAGAATGCGCGCGACATCGATGTGCGCCGGGCGCTGGAGCGTTCGACGATGCTTTCGGCCGACGTGTGCGCCGCGAGCGATCCGCATTTCCCGGACGCCGATTCCACGGGGAACGAGGCGAAGATGGGCAAGGGTCCGGCGGCGATCAAGTACACGGGCGCGGCGTCGAAGGGCGGTGCGTCGGACGCGCGGGCGGAGTTCGTCGCGGAAATCCGTCGCATCATGGACGGTGCGAAAGTCGACTGGCAGATGGGTGAACTCGGTCGCGCCGAGAAGGGCGGCGGCGGAACGATTGCGAAGTTCATGGCGCGTTTCGGCATGGACGTCATTGATTTCGGCACGCCGTTGTTCAATATGCATGCGCCGTGGGAACTGGCGTCGCGCCACGACTGCCTGCACACGAAGAAGGCCTATGCGGCCTACTTCGCCGACTAACGCGCGGAGATGTCGATGAAGGCCTTGATTCCCGCCGCGGGCTACGGTACGCGTTTCCTGCCGGCCTCGAAGACGATCCCGAAGGAGATGCTGCCGGTGGGAGCGAAACCCGCCATCCAGCTCATCGTGGAAGAAGCGCTTGCGGCCGGTGCGGACGAAGTCGTCATCGTCATTTCGCCCGACAAGCCGTCCTTGCGCCGTCATTTCGACGTCGATGCCGTGTGGCATGCGCGCTGTGCGAAGAAGCCGGAAGTCGATGCCGAGCTGACGCATCTCGAAGAGATCGGCCGTCGTCTCCAATGGGTGTTCCAGCTGGAGCAGAAGGGACTCGGACATGCCGTCTTGCAGGCGGCGGATCTGTTGCGCGGCGAAACGGAACCGGTGTTGGTTCTGCTGGGCGATGCGCTCGTTTCGGGCGAGGCGCCTTCGCAGGCCATGGCGGCGATTTCGCGTGCGTGCGGCGGGGCGTCGGTTGTCGGGCTGGAAGAAGTCCCCCTGGAAAAGGTGAGCCGCTACGGCATCGTGGCGGGAGAGCCGGTTGACTCGCTGGGGGCGCCGGCGGAAGCCGTTGAACCCGTGCGCGTGCTGCGGCTCAGCGATCTCGTCGAAAAGCCGCAGCCCGAGGTCGCGCCGTCGCGGCTTGCGATTGCCGGACGCTATCTGCTGGATCCGTCGATCTTCGAGCTGCTCGCGTCCCAGACGCCGGGCCATGGCGGTGAAATCCAGTTGACCGATTCGATTCGCCGGCTGCTCGGTACGAAGGCGGTCTACGGCTATCGCTATCCGGGACGGCGCCACGACATCGGCAATCCGGCGGGTTACTTTGAAACGCTTCAGGCATTTGCAAATCAGTAAGTAAAAAGACTACCATGAATCTCTCTCGACGTCTCTTCCTCGGTTCGGCTGCAACGGCCGCCTGTCTGTCCAAGTCCCTGATGGCGATCCCCACGGAAGCTCCGCTGGTGGGAACGGCGCGCGTCAAGTTCGGCGTGTTGAGCGACGTGCATCTGGACCATCCCGGCGACGAGGACACCTTTCTCAAAGCGCTGGCCTATTTCCGCGACGCCGGCGTGGATGGCGTCATCATCGCCGGCGATATCGCCAACACGGGACGCGTCGCGCAGCTCAAGCGCAGTGCCGATTCGTTCTACAAGATCTTCCCGAATGGCAAGGCGCCTGACGGACGCCGCGTCGAGCAGCTCTTCGTGCTGGGCAACCACTGCGTGGACGGCTGGACCTGGGGTGCGGACCAGAAGAAGCGTACTGATCCGGCGTATCGTGCGCAGTGCATTGGTCCGGATCGCGCGAAGGCATGGCAGCAGTGCTTCAACGAAGAGTTCCACGGCGTGTGGATGAAGGACGTGAAAGGCTATAAGGTCATCGGGGCCCATTGGGGTTCGTTCAACGAAGTCGAACCGTTCTTCAAGGCGCATGCGGCGGAACTCGGCAAGGACAAGCCGTTCTTCTTCGTGATGCATCCGCACGCGAAGAATTCGTGCATCGCTTCGTGGGCCTGGGGCAATACGGACCAGCTCAACAAGGTGTTCGCGCAGTATCCGAACTGCATCGTCCTCTCGGGCCACTCGCACTACACGCTCACCGACGAGCGGACGGTGTGGCAGGGGGCGTTCACCGCCGTCAACACGAGTTCGCTCAAGTATTCCTCGGTCGACTACAATCTGCGTGACAACATGCCGGGGAATGGATGGGGCTATCGGAAGTTCCAGGCAGGACAGGTCACGCCGCGTCTCCCGACGGGCGACGGACGCCAGGGCATGGTGTTCACGGTGACGGACGATGCGTTGCGCATCTGCCGCCGCGAGTTCGTGTACGGACAGTCCCTCGGCGACGACTGGGTGCTGCCGCTGAAGGCGGATCCGAACGGACCGATGAACTTCAAGAAACGCGCCGCCGCGCGCAAGGCGCCGGTGTTTCCGTCGGATGCGAAGCTCGATCTCACGGACGTGCTGACGGCGAAGAAAGTGCCCTGCGTGCGCGTGGGCATCCCGTCGGTGGTCGTGGACCGTACCAGCCGCGTGTTCGACTACGAAGTGCAGCCCGTGCTCGTCGAAGACGACGTGGAGCTGCCGCTGCGGGCGAAGCGCGTGATGGCGGCCGACTACTATCTGCCGGTTGCGAAGGCGGGACGCATCAGCGAATGCTGGTTCGCGAAGAGCGATTTCCCGCCGCAGGCGCACGTCTACTTCGAGGTGCGTCCGGTCGA
>JAKSOY010000152.1 GCA_024405255.1 Kiritimatiellia bacterium | reverse complement strand
CAGATGCTCCGCAAGGTCCGCATCACGAATCCGGGCGATACGGACTTCCTCTGGGGCGAGCAGATCACCCGTCAGACGTTCCTTCGCATGAACGAGCAGATGCTGGCGGAAGGCCGCCGTCCGGCGGAAGCTTCGTCGGCGCTCCTCGGTATCACGAAGGCGGCGCTCGAGACCGACTCCTTCATCTCCGCCGCGTCCTTCCAGGATACGACGCGCGTCCTCACCGAGGCCGCGACGATGGGTCGTGTGGACGAACTGCGCGGCTTCAAGGAGAACGTCATCCTCGGCCACCTCATTCCGGGCGGCACGGGCTTCCCGCTCCACCGCTACCTCAAGCTGGTGCCGCTCTGCGAGCCGATCAGCGACGAGGAGATGGACCAGCTTCGCAAGGAAGCGAAGGAGAAGATGGATGCGCTCTTCGGTACCACGCCGATTCCGACGGAGGAGGACGATGAGAACGAAGAGGCATTCCCGATCGTGAATCCGGATGAGCTCGCTCAGGCTCCGCTTGATCAGGCCCCCGACCAGATCGAGGAAGACTACGATCCGGCCTCGGCTTACGCTGAGGGCATTGAAGGTGTCGGCTTCGACGAATAAACCGCTGTACGACAACTGAGAATGGATCCGCGCCCTCTTGGGTGCGGATCCATTTTTGTACGCGAGGACTTGACCCGCTACCGAAGTTGTGATAATATAATCGTGTGCTTACCAAGAAGGGCAAAAAGATGAATATTTCAGTTATCGGAACAGGCAGCTGGGGAACGGCGAATGCATTTCTGTTGGCGTCCAGTGGACACGCGGTGACGGTGTGGGGACGTTCGGCCGAAGCGATTGAGAACATTCGTCACTCCCATGAGAATCGGAAATATCTTCCGGGAGTTGAACTGCCGGCGAATATTCGCTGGACGAACGACCATTGCGAGGCCTTGCGCGAGACGGACCTCGTGGTGATGGCCGTACCCTCGCGTTATTTCGAGGAGACCTGCCGCGCGTTTGCGCCGTATCTGCCGCCGGATGCGACGATCGTGTCGCTGACGAAGGGTTTTTGTCCGAAGACCTATCGTCGAATGACGGAAATCGCGAGCGATGTCTTCAAGACGTCGCATGTGGTGGCATTGTCGGGTCCGTCCCATGCGGAGGAAGTGGTGAAAGGCATGCCGACGGCTGTGACGGCGGCTTCGTCCGAACCGGCGCGTGCGCGGCTTGTACAGACGGTCTGGAGCGGTCCGCGATTCCGCGTCTACACGACGGACGACGTGGTGGGCGTTGAGATGGGCGGTGCGGTGAAGAACGTACTTGCGCTGGCGGTGGGCGCTGCGGATGGACTCGGCCTCGGTGACAATACGCGGGCGGCCCTGATTACGCGCGGTCTGTCTGAGATCACCCGCTTCGCCTGTGCCTACGGGGCGCGTCCGGAAACGATGGCGGGCTTGGCGGGTACGGGCGATTTGATCGTGACCTGCACATCGCGTCATTCGCGCAATCACGCCGTGGGTGAACGGCTGGGACGCGGCGAGAAGGTGACGGCGATTCTCAAGTCGATGCAGATGGTGGCCGAAGGCGTGGGGAATGCCCAGGTTGTCCACGAGATGGCGGCGAAGATCGGGGTGGAGATGCCGATCGCCGAATGTGTCTGGAAAGTCTGCTATGACGGCTATCCGGTGATGGAGGCCATTTCGGATCTGATGGATCGTCCGATGAAAGAGGAAGACTGGAAACGTTGTCTTTAAGATGAAGGAGGAGGGTGAATATGGAAACGCATAAGAGGAAAGAGCGTTCGGACGGCAAGGAAACGCGCGATGCGCTGCTGGTCGCTGCGATTGCGGAATTTTCGGAGAAGGGGTACGAAGGGGCGTCCACGCGCAGCATCTGTGCACGTGCCGGCGTGAACAACGCACTCCTCAACCGCTACTACGGCACGAAGGAGAATCTCTATCGCCTGGTCGCAAAGCGCCACTTCGGCGACTTGGGAGAACCGCTGACGAAGCTGGCGGAAGGCGTGAAAACGGCGGCTGAATGGCAGGAGGCCATTCGCGTTTGGATCGACGACTTTCTGTACATGACGCTTCCTTCGGCGACCGCGCAGATCCAGTGCGCGGTGCTGTTCCGCGAAGAAGTCACCCATCCCACAAAATTCCATGACGAGTTCCGGCGGGATTTTGGACGTCCGATCTTCGAGGCGTTGCGCAAGTTGCTGGCGATGGCGGTGGACGATGAAGACGAAGTGCTTCTGTGGGCGTCGTCCGTATGGGCACAGGTCAGTGCCTACGCGCTGGCCGATCCGGTGTGGCACGAAGATTTCCGTCCGAAAGGAATGTCCAACACCGACTGGTCCGCGCGCATCCGCGACCATATCTGTGCCAACCTGTTCAAAGTGCTCAAGTTCAAAAAGAGCAAATAGGGGGGCAAAAGGGACCTTTGAAGGACGCGTAGGCCGGGTGGCATAAAAAGTAAACAAGTGCTTGACAAAGGGTCGGCGAGTGTGCTAAAATAATCGCGTGGTTACAGAAGAGGGCGGATGGACCGCCTTCTGTTGGGCTCGGAAAGCGAAAGGCCGATGAGCCCTTTTTTTAAAACTTGAATGCAAGCAATTGCTTATGAAAGTGGTTGGGGAATGAAGAAGACAATGATGATGATTGGTCTTGCGGCGATGATGTGCGGCACGAGCGGGTGCTTTTTTACGGCATCCTGCAAGAATGTGTGGGCTTATCCTGTAGGGATGGTTCTTGATGTATTGACATCGCCAATTCAGGTTCCGGAAGATGTCGATTATCTGACCTGGTTGAGCTATGAGCAGATTTTCGGTTTTCAAAGAAGATGTAAAAGACGGGAGCAATCCTGTTTGGATGCTTTAAGGAGGAATGCCCTGATTATGTTTGAAGATCCGAAATACTTTTGTGAACGCGACGAGAAAGGGTATCCGACAGCTGAATTCGCGGCATTGAAAGGATATATAAGATCAGCCGGAATTGAAACCATTGAAAAAATACCGAGTGAAAAGGCCGATCAGATTGTTTCCTTTGTCATGACACACCCTGAACATTTTGAGATGTTTGGTCCAATCTGGCGAAAAAAAACAATTGGGGAACAACAGCGGCTCGATGCGATCAAGTTGATTCGTCGGTATCCGGGGGCAGAGTATGGTCGTGAAACACTCGAAGCACTTGTCGACCATCCGAGTCTCGGAAGTGAAGTCCTTCGCCGAACGATGGCCGAACAGCCGTTGGATGATGTTTCATGGATGGCGGAACAAATCCTGTCCGCGAGGGAAAAGGCCAAGAATCGTACGAAAATGTCAGGGGGTGCAGAATGATTCGGAATGTGTTGTTTTGTCTGTCGGCATGTGTCCTGCTCGCGGGATGCATTACATCTAGTAAGGTTTCGACTGACATTGAGCGTAAAAAGGCGTTTGAACATGAACGTGAGGAGTGGCTGGCCTCGCAGAAGTTTTTAGCACAGATTCAAAAAGATTTTGATGTCGTCTTTACAAATCGTGCGTGGTGGTTTCCCGGAACGCCGGAGAACGCTGCACTGTCGTTTTATCTGACCTATCGCAGTACGGATAAAGTCCCCAGTGCAGCCCAAACCGCGCGCCTCATCAACTTGTTGAAAGATGAGGCGAAGAATGCAGTCAATAAGCTTTCATCTGTCTGGTACTTGCCGCATGTCACAGTCGGGCAGCGCTATGCCTTCACCTTGCGGGCTGATCTAGGCATGGTACCGTGTACGTGTCAAACGGTGGAGGCCATCTTGTGGGAATGTACAATGCCCGATGCGCAACTTGCTGCATTGGAAAAGTTGGTGAAACAAGGTGATATGGTTGATAGGGTGATTAAGAAAAAGAGAAAACAGCTTGCGGAAGCGGAAAAGAAGAAAGAGTGCAGAGAGAAAGAAAGGGGCACAAAATGAAAAAGAGTTTGATGATGTTCGGTTTGGCGGCGGTGATATGTGGTACAAGCGGATGTTTCACAAGTCTTTGCTGTGGTCTGTGTGAATTGGGCGGCGGTCGCCCTTATGGTGTTGGTGAGGTCGGACTGCTAACGATTCCATTGGATATCATTACCAGTCCGATACAACTTCCATTTTGGATCGATTATGAGATTTCTGAAAACTGCGTGCAATGGTTTTATGAGAATAAATGGAGTTCGTCGAATCGGGGAAAATGGAGAAGGAAGCTGGAAGAAGATTTTAGCATTGTCATGCGAAATCAAGAGTATTTGAATCGCTATGATACTAATGGTGTGGAGTCGGTGGCGTACCGGTGTCTGAAATCCTATTGGGATGAAAAGGGAACGATCGAAAAACTTTCGGTCGACCAGGTACGATATGTTGCGGAATGGGCAATCACGCATCCGGATTGTTTTGAGGATTTGAGGCCCATCTGGGGATCGCATAAAGTCGGCTTGGATTTACGGTTGCACGCTTTGGACCATATGTATTACATTCACCATAACAATGGTTCATTTTATGAAGAAATATTTAATGCTCCTTGTTTTTCGGACGAAGAATTGGAAAAAATAGTGGCATCGACAGGGCGTTGGCGGGAACAACAAGGGGCAGGGCGGGTCCTGAACGGTAGGATAGAGAGGACCGCTGCAGAGAGAGAAAGGAGAATTCATCGTAAGTGGGATGAACGATTCCAAGCATTGGAGAAACGGGAAGAACAGTTTTACAGAGAGAAGAAATGAACATTTAAGGAGGGGGAACCATGGTCGTCTATCAGGTAATTCGCAAGATGATTGCAGCCTCAACCCTGTTGTTGTCGGGTTGTCTAACCATTTCGGAAGTTGAAAGCTGGAACAGAAGCCTTGAAGAAGTGAAAAAAAATGAGAACAAAAGAATGCTCGAATACAGGGCCGGACAGAAGCTGATTGAGGATTTTGAGGTGGTTTTTCGGGACGCCGATTATTTAAGTACAAGTAACACGCCGGCCCGAATGGCACTCGGGCGTTACTTTCTACGACGCAACGAGAAAAATCCTTCGCCGGAACAATTTGCCCGTTTGGTCGATAGGCTCAAAGAAAGAAAGGATCTGCTGTTCCCTTTGAAGGATATCTGGCTGTCCTCTCACGCAACGGTCAGTCAGCGGGTGGAATTCGCTCTGCTCTGTGATCATACCAAGTGGCACATGGATTCTCATAATTTGAAGATCAAGACGAATGAACTTCTTGAAAATCTGCTACCTTATGACCAGATCGATGATACAGTTTTTTCGATGATCCAAAATCAGGTGACGGCGAAAGGGTATGTCTATGAATATGTGACCGGTGGTTTAGATCATCATGCGTTTGTTCGACAAGAGGGGAAGGATTGGACGAACTCTTTTAGAACGAAACGCGAAAAAAGTCGGCAGAGAGAGCAAGTTGACGAAAAAAGAAGACAGGCGGAACTTGAGAGACGAGAGGCTAGACTGGAAAGAGAAATGAGAGAGAAGGAAGAGAAAATAGCTCGTCGGCTCGAATGGCAACAACAAGAGCGGCAGCGCAAAAGAGCGTGTGAAGAAAAGGAATGGGGTACGATGGAACAATGCGAACGCACGCAGTTTTATCAGGATTTCCAGGAGGAAGTCGCGCAAATGCATCAGTCGACCGATGTCTTTAAACGCGATGTACTCCCTCTCTTCGCGGACAATCGCAAACGGAAGATGATGATGGAGGTTCTTTGCTCGGATACGAATTCGATTCCAATTGGCAATCTGCGGGCGATAGCGGATTGGTCGCTTCAACATCCTGACGAAATAGGACATGATGCGTTTCTTTTGATGATACGTCCTGAATTTTCGCCTGAAATCCTCCGTGAATATTTTCCGGCGCTGATGTCCGACTTTAAATATCATTCTGGTCTGCACGGACTTCTTTGTAACGGCAATGTTCCAAAGGAACTATCTGATCAGGCCTATCGGGCACCGCAATTCTCGTGGATGCGTAGACACTACTTCCTTAAGGTCTACTATAAAGAAGATGTCCTCAAATACGATTATGATTCCCTTCAACGCGCTTTTGATACATTTTCGGCTGATATGCGGGCGAAGAATTTGAGCCATGATCAATACTGCCAAGAGCTTGATCGGTTTTTGAAGCGGTTTCTACCGGAGGATCGTCCTGAACATTGGCTCTGGCGCTTTCCCGGCAATTATCGCGATTGTGGTTATCCCCCGAGGCGCCGCTACCATAAACATCCTTAGGAAAGGAAAAAGAGTTTGGTGAATGTCGGTCTCTCGGCGGTAGTCGTCGTGGGGACAGGCCCCTATGGTCTGGATTGTTCGATTGTTCAGATTGTTCGATTGTTCGATTGTTCAGATTGTTCGATTGTTCGGATTGTTCAGATTGTTCGGATTGTTCGGAGATGGGCGTCGTGGGGACAGACCCTGGTGGTTGGGATGGTTTTTGGGACGGCGAGATTTCGGCGTGGGACCGGTCCCGAACCGTGGTCTCGCTGCGGCCGTCCTGAGACGTGGGGACAGACCCCTACGGTCTGGATTGTTCGATTGTTCAGATTGTTCGATTGTTCGGATTGTTCGATTGTTCGGATTGTTCGGATTGTTCGGATTGTTCGGAGATGGGCGTCGTGGGGACAGACCCTGGTGGTTGGGATGGTTTTTGGGACGGCGAGATTTCGGCGTGGGACCGGTCCCGAACCGTGGTCTCGCTGCGGCCGTCCTGAGACGTGGGGACAGACCCCTACGGTCTGGATTGCTAGATTTGAGTATTATGTACTAGGTGTCCTGGTTGAACTCTAGGCTAGACATCACACGGGTGCTTGTGTTATAATCCTTATAGTCTTAAAAGGAGAGAAGGAGAGGACAATGGATATAACAAAGTATTTCGGAAGATTACTGTCGGTAGCGGTGGTTTCGACTGCCTTGCAAGGCTTGGGTGCCGCGGATTGTTCGCCTGAGGATCTGCTGCACCGTTGGAGCTTCAACGGCAACTACAACGACCCGATCGGCGGCATCACCGCGACGACGTTTGGCGCGGTTTCCTTCAACAACGCCTCATCGCCCACTGCGGCGCGGGTGGCGGGTACCGCGAAGGACACCGCCTACATCAAGCTCGGTGCCGGCATCGTGCCCGCCGAAACTTCGCCGCTCACCATTGAAGTCTGGGCGACCCAGCATTCGGTGAAGAACTGGGCGCGTATCTTCGATTTCGGCTCCAACACGGACAACAACCTGTTGATGGCCTGGACCATGGCTACGGACGCCAACACGGAATGCGTGGAGATTAAGACCGGGGCGACCTCGATCCTCCGGGTCGAAAACTCGCTGAGGCCCTACACGCTCAACGTGCCGTATCACATTGCGATGACCATCACGCCCAATGCAGACGGCACGGCCTCGCTCGCCTGGGCGAAGCGCGACGTGACGACCGGTGCAATATTGAATTCCGGCAGCGGCACGACGAGTCAGGCCTGGGATGCGAAGGTGATCGCGGGGTATGCCTGGAACTGTTTGGGCCGCTCCCAGTATGGCGACTCCGATGCGGACGCCAGCTACGATGAAGTGCGTATCTGGAAGAAGGTCCTCACGGCCGCGCAGCTCACCACGAGCGCCCAGCTCGGGCCGGACGTGCTGCCGGTGCCGGCGGATTCTGGCGTCACTCGCACCATCAACCTCACCAGCGAGAACGGCACGGTGAGCGTGAACGGCGCGGCGGGCGTGGGAACGGGCGCGGTGACGGTGCCGTGGTCCACAGGGCTGCGCCTCGTGGCGACGCCGGCCGCGGGCTCGACCTTCTGCCGGTGGGAGGGCGACACGAAGTACATCGTTTCGGGTTCGGTCACGTCGCCGGAAATCATCCTCGCGACTGCCCAGAACATCTCCCTGACGGCGGTGTTCGATACGGCCGTGGCCGTCTACGCGCGATACGCGAATGGCGGATTCAACTACCTCTCCGCGGGGAAGGGCTCGGTGGCGGCGCCCGAAGGCGGCATGAACAACAATATCACCATCCTCTTCTCCTCCGATGCCGAATACCAGGGACTGAAGACCGTTGCCGAAGACGTCGCGAAGGCGAAGGGCCTTGAACTCGAGGCCAACATCACGTTGGATACCGATGTCGACTGGCGGGATTTGAATTTCAGTCTTGCCGGTCATACCCTTGACATTGCCGGCGCCCAGTTGACGTTGGCCAACATTCCAGGTGCTGGTACCATCACTTCGTCCCAGATGCTCAAAAACGGCGATTTCCAGGCCGACGCCTGTGCCTCGGGCGCTTCGCTGGCCATGATTCCGATGAACTGGAACGGAACGGGAACCATCAATGTGTGGAACAACAACCACGACCTTGGCGATGCCGAATGCAATGGCTCGACGTGGGTTTACATTGCGAACGGCGGTTCCATTTCCCAGCTGTTCACCGTGCCGACAGCCGGCGAGTACACGTTGTCGTTCACGTTCTCCGCTTGGAACAACAAGACGAATTACCAAACAAGTACCTATTACGCCCAGATCGACGGTGCCGACCAGGTGCGGACGTCGACGAGCGGTTGGAATGCCACCAGCTTCAGCAAGGCGATAACGCTGAACGCGGGCACCCACATCGTGAAGATCGGCTGCAGTGGCGGTAAGGCCGTGAATTTCGACAATGTGACGCTGACGCGTATTGGCGTTGTGAACTTCAATATTCCTGCGGGTATCACAGCCGCCAATCCCAATACCGCCGACGGCACCGTCTTCGGCGGCGGTGCGAACCTTCAGGTGTGGAAGACCGGCGCGGGTACGCTCAACATGGAGAAGGGGAACACCGGCTTCGGCGCGAATGGCGCGACGTCCTTGGTCGTCAAGGAAGGTGCCGTCAAGAAGGGCTCGGGCGCCACCGTCGGTGCGCAGTACTCAAGGATTCGTGTTGAAAACGGCGGCCAGTTCGATCTCAATGGCCGCAGTTACCATGACTACCACTACGCGTTGGCCGGCGAGGGACCAGACGGATTGGGGGCGCTTGTGAGCCGCACGTATGACGGTAGCCCGCACTACACCAACGGCACCGGCTACATGTACAACCTCACGCTCGACGACGATACCAAGATCGGCGGTACGACGCCGATGTCCTTGGCCTTCTGGAATAGCAGCCCGAACACGACCGCGTTGAACGGGCACACCCTGACTTTGGGCAACACGACCATCTACAGCGGCACGATGAGCTTCACGGGTACGGGCACGGTCTATGTGGCCCCGGGCGCCACCTACAAGTTCAACGACTTCTGGAATGGCACGGCGACCATCAACCAGGGCACGCTCCGCGTAGGCGGTAATCTCGAAATCCAGGGCAACATGATCGCATCGGCGAGCAACTTGGTCTTCACCTCGACGGGCAAGTTCGTGGCGAGCAAGGTCATTGCCACGACGGTCTACGACCGATACGCGCCGAACCTCGCCTGGTCTGGTTCCCAGCGGCATCCCACGGTGACGCTGGGCACGGCGACGTCGCTTTTCACCTGCCTTGATCTGGCGCTCTTCACGGACACCTTCGACGCCTCCACGACCACGTTCTACGCGGGGTCGTCGGTGAAGGTCGAGCTGGGCGCGCGCACGCTCGTCGACAATCAGAAACTGGTGGCGTGGTCTGCCATTCCCAATGTCGCGGAATTCGTCGGCAGCGGCGAGAACCTCGGGGATTTCCGGCTGTTGGCGCGCGCGGACGGCCTCTACGCCGTTGCGGCGCCGGCATGGGCCGTTTGGGATCTCGTCAACGAATGCTGGCAGTACTTTCGCAGTACCGGCGAGCCCTATGGCGCCGAATGGACCGAGGGCATTACCGACAAGATCGACGTGCACTTCTCGTCCATTGCGGAGTTCAACACCATCAAGGCGATGGGTGTGACGCCGGCCAAGTTCGTGCTCACCAAGCTGGAACTTCCCAAAGGTACGGCGCTCTATGACTTCACGGGCAGTTTCGACTTCACGATTCCGCCGAACACCGTCATCGACCTCAAGGGCAACAAGCTCAAACTGCCCCCGGCGCTCATCGGCGGCGCGGTGCCGTTCACGGTGACTGACAGCACCTTTGTGACGGCGGAACCGGCAACATCGCCAGCCGTCCTTAAGAACGCCTGCTTCTGGCTTGACGCGCTTGATACGTCGACCATGGCGATCGACGGGGCCGGCCGGGTGACGCAGTGGACCTCGAAGGACGCGAACCATGTGGTGGCCACCGCCACCACCACCGCGGCGCCGACCTACAAGGCGACGGGCTACGCCATCCCCACGGTGGACTTCGGTGCAATCGGCAGCAACCTCGACATGGTGTACAACCGATTCTCCAATTTGCGCACGGTGTTCTGGGTGATGCAGATCGCCAAGGGCGAAGGCGCGTTTTTCCTCGGTGACAGCGCCAACTACAATTTCCACCGCGGTGCGGCCGGGCAATACGGTAATGCTTCCTACCATAAATACGCTTCGATGTGGAACGGGCTTTCGGGGGTCGACATCGCCAACGCCTACCCGCCGGACAACCAGTTCTGCGTGTATTCGGCGACGATGAACGTCAACGCCATCTCCGACCGGCTCACGACCGACCGCAACTGCACAAGCGGCGGCATCCTTCGTACGGGCGGTCGCCAGCTCTCCGAGCTCATCTGCTTCAATACCGTGCTCTCCGACGCCGATCGCCGCGCGGTGGTGCTATATCTGCAGGACAAGTGGTTCCGCGGCGGCGAGTTGATCGTGGAAGTGCCGGAGGGACAGACCATCGCCAACAACAACGTTGCCATCACCGGCGGTACGCGGCTCGTGAAGGCCGGTGCGGGTACGCTCAACGCCAATAAATCGGGGCAGGGTTATTCGGGTGGCACGCTGGTTTCCGCAGGAAAGGTCGTTTTGGGCAACAACACCTGCATCGGCGCGAACGGCAATGAAATCACGGTGGAACCGGACGGCGTCCTCGAAATGAATGGCAAGGGCGACATCTACAACTATCGTTTCGTGCTTGCCGGCGGCACCCTGCAGAACACGACGGCCGATCTCGGCTCGGGCACGGCACAGATTGCCAATTTGTCCCTGATGGCGGACTCGACGTTCAAGGCGACCTGCAGT
>JAKSOY010000151.1 GCA_024405255.1 Kiritimatiellia bacterium | reverse complement strand
CAACAATCCGCATTTCCTTTTTAACTCCTTCGCTAATAGTATAGCAAATTATTCGCGGTCAGCGATTGACAATCGCGTGAAATTGATGTAAAATCAAAACCGTAGTCAGAGATTCATCTTTGGCGGAATTGATGTATAATCTAGACAACAGTCGGAAATTCATTCTCGATGGAATGAAATGGGATAGTTCCAAAGGGGGGAAGATGACAGAAGAAAACACAATTGAAAACCAGCACCGCCCGCCGCTTCGGGTGGGTATCGTCGGTCTTGGCCGTGCGGCGTTTTTCAAACACCTCCCGGCATTGAAGGCCTTGCCCGAGTTCTTTCGTCTGGTCGCAGTCTGCGACTTGCTGAAGGAGCGGCGCGATCTGGCGGAAAAAGACTGGCCCAATCTTCGGACCTATCGGCGCATCGAGGACATGCTGGACGACCCGGAGATCGACCTCATTGACATCACCCTTCCCACGCCCGACCACATGGATGTTGCGTTGTCCTCCCTTCGACGCAACAAGTGGACCCTGGTGGAAGTTCCCCTGGCGGTCACCTATGAAGACGCCAAGGTCCTTCAGGCTGCCGCCGTAAAGACCCGCGGCAAGCTCTTTGCCTATACGCCGAGCATCTTCACCCCCGACTTTCTGCTGGCGCAACGCCAGCTGAACGAGAAACGTCTGGGCGACCTCTTCGAAATCCGCCTCTCGCAGCAGGACTACGTCCGTCGCGACGACTGGCAGAGCGTCAAGCGCTGCCTGGGCGGCTGCTCGTGGTATGCGGGCCCCGGGGCGCTGCTGCAGGCCCTCACGCTCCTGCGAACGCGTCCGTCGCAGCTGTGGAGCGAGCTCAAGCGCATCGCCTCGCTCGGCGATGCCGAGGACTTCGCGCACATCGTGCTGAAGACGCGCACGGAACTGACGGCCGACATTGAAATCTGCGGCGGACAGCTTCCGCCGTTCAACCCGTCCTTCGTCCTGCGCGGTACGCGCGGCTCATTCTCAGTCGCCCCCGGTGCCTCGACCGGTACGCTCCACGTCATCGACCCGAACTTCAAGTTCCCGCGTCGGCGTTCCAGCGTGCGCACGCCGCCGCTCACCGACCTGCACGAATCGATTCCCGTTGTCGACATTCCCGTGGAGCTCCCCGCCGATGTAAACCATGGCCCGACGGCCTTCTGGCGGACCCTTTACGCGACGATTCGTACAGCCGCCCCCTTCCCCATCCTGCTGGACGACGTGATCGATGTGATCCGCTACCTCCAGCTCATCAAGAAATCTTCGCCTTTTGCTAAATAGTTTTCCGTTGAAATTTTGACCTACGCCAATTCCGCGCTTGCTTTTTTCTCAGATTTGGAGTATTCTACTTGTCTGAAAACAACAAGACAGAGGTAAATCTTTTTTCGGAGTCGAAGATGGCAGACGAAAACAATTTCGTTTCGTTCGTGTGTAGTGCGTGCAAGCAGGAGCTTGAGGCACCGCGCGACCTAGCCGGGCAGACGGTTGAGTGCCCGGCCTGTGGCGCACATTTAGTTGTCGCGCAGGCTCCCGCGCAGCAAGCGTCCACACCTGCCCAACTGGACGCGATGAAGTCTCGCACGATTCGCATCGAGCTTGGGGACCTCTAGTCCGGTGCCATGCCCTCTGCCGTTCTAGTCATCGGATCCACCCGTGCACCGCAGGACGTTCAAGAAATCCTGCGTATTCAAGATACGGTCTCAGCCCTGCTTACAGAGGGGTATGCTGTCGATTTGCTCGTACCGTCCGTCTCGCCGTTGCTGTCGGTCGCCCTCGCCAACGAAGTGCGCACATTCAAGGTGCCTGAATTTCCGTTCTGCGGCAACCCGCCGGCACGACCGTCGTTCCGCCGACTCATCATCGGCACATTGATGGCCTTGCGCGGAATCGCCCTTGTCTCCCATACCGGTTATGTCCTCTTGCACGGCGTCAACGACGGGGCCTTGATCGCTCGCGCCATCAACAACTTTTCGCTGAAGACGCGTCCGTGCATTGCGGAATTCCACTTGCCGTTCTCGCTGCCGTGTTTCCGACGCGGTCTGCTCACCGCGATCGCCCGTCTGCTGGAACGTCGTACCTTCCGCCGCGCGGCCGCCGTCATTCTGCCGGACGCCGAAACACGTGCCTGCTTTAGTTCCAAACTTCCCCGCGCCCGCGTCACGTTGATTCCGGACCCGCATTCCGAAATCTCGCCCGATGCCTTTACCATCGGCGAATTTACATACGCGCTGTCGCATGTGTACGAATATGTACTGCGCCCCAGTAACGAGGACTGATCAAGATGCCCGCTTCTGCCAACAAATCCAAATCAAAGAAATTGTCCGCCCGCATGCCTGCACGCGAAAAGCCGAAAGCCAAACCGAAGCCAAAGGGCAAGGGCAAAGGCAAGGGGAAGTCCGCCACGACGCCGATGCGTCTGATTGCACGCATTGTCTCCGTCGCGCTGTTCCTGGTCGTCGTCGCCCTTTGCGTTGCCGGCGACTTCTACGTGCACCATCCGAACGACTGGCTCGACCAGCATCGGTCTGTCTTCACGGCGCCGCTCGAGTACCTCGGCAACCGCACGGCGTTTTTCACCGATGCGCTCGGCTGGACCGGACACGACTGCGTCTATGAATCGGACGATCCTGCACCGACGGGTGAAATCCTCTTTGCCGGCGCGCCCGTGCGCCAGAAAGCACCCGCCCCTGCCGACATCGTCACCCTCAACCGCGGCGACTTCCTCATCGGCTGGTCTCCCTCGTTGCGCCATCCCGTCTGGGCCGCCTACCACGTGCCGCGCGAAGCGCGTTTCCCATATTCGCGCAAGGGCAGCTTCTCCAAGGACCGTTCGGTCGAAAGCTGTCCCTCGCCCTCCGCCTACACGAATCTGAGCTATGATCGCGGACACATGGTGCCGTGTCGCGCGATCAGCACACGCTTCGGGGACGACATGCAGAAGAAGACGTTCCTGATGACGAACGTCGCCCCGCAGCGGCGGTCGCTGAATTGCGGTCCCTGGCGCGAAATGGAGCATCGCATCTGTGATCTGTGGTCCCAAAAATACGGCGAAGTGTGGGTCATCGTCGGCGCCATTCCCAATCCCTCGCCCGCCTCGCGCGAGAAGCTCGCCGACTCGTCCGTCGTCGTCCCCGAGAAGTTCTATATGGTCATCACCGCGCAGAACGAGGACGGCGTACGCGCATTGGCGGTACTGTTCGAACAGTCGGCCGGACGCTGGGACTTCCCTCTGCACAATATCGTCACCCTCAGCGAACTCGAAAACCTGACCGGCCTCGAATTCTTCCCCGACATGCCGAAGTTTCTGAAGTCCCCGCTCAAGCGGGACCGTCCGACCCGCCTGTGGCCGATCCGCTTCATCGACCTCATCAAGCTGTTGATGATCCGCTTTACTTGAGTTTGAGTTCCGTTTCCGTCGTAAGTGCGAGCCGATCGAGCTTCGTGCCGTTTTCGCGTACATGGACCGTCAACACCACGGGGCCTTTCGGCAGTTTCAGATCGCGTCCGAACTTGACCCACTTCCACTCGCCGTTCGTGACGCCCGTCGGCCAGTCCGTGCGCGGAAGGATGCGCGCCCCGCGCAAACCGACTTTGCTGTGTTCGCCCCGTGTCACCTCGACGATGAACGAATCGTCATCCGGCGTCGGAGCCCAGACGCGTCCCCACAGCGCATAGGTGCCCGCATCGGCGACATCCATTTGCCAGGAGACCCGCCCCGAAACCTTCACGCCGTTCGGCTCCCACACGTAGGCACCACCGGAAGCGAGTGCATCCGCGTCGATCTGCATGCCCCTGACGACATACCCCTTCTCGGCCTCCCACACGAGATCGCGATTGAAGGTCAACCGCATCCGATTCTCCTCCAGACGTTTCTTCGCGATCGCGGCTTCCGCCTGGTAGGCCGCGAATCCCGGCACCTCGCCGAGAATCTCCTTGCCGAGTTCGCGGCCATTCACCGCCAGCACGGCACCGCGCGGCTGCGGCACCACGCGATTCACCGAGGCGAAACGCGCATCCGTCTCAAGGACGAGCGAACCCTCCTCACCCGCCACCTCCACATGCAGCGACTTCCGCGCCTTGTCCACAACTCGGCAGGACGCCTGACGGAAGGTCTCCCCGAAGGCCGCGAACTTCGTCGGCTCCGCCGCCTCGTCGCACACGCGCACCCAGAAGGCAGCCCCAGGACGCGGCACGCGTTCGTCATCCGCCGCAGCTCCCCAGAAGTCATGATGCGCGACGGTCAAACGACAGGCCGGCACGCCCTTGAGCGCATCCCACACGAGCGCCACCTTCGCCTTCCCTTCAGCAATGCCACGCGCCCACACCACGCGCACACCGAACGCACCCCCGCCCTTACGCACGACAAGCGTAGCCGTCGGCGCCAGTTCGCGCGCGAACGGCTGTCCTTCGGCAAGCGTCACCCGTTCTCCATCGACAAGGATTTCATCCACCTCGCTCGGAAAGACGAAGTGCGATTCCAGCGTGGGCGTTTCCGGCGGGATATCCGCCGCATGGTACGCGACAAGACCCAGCGCATCGCGCGTACGCTGCGCCCCCGCCCAGAACGGATGCAAATGGAGCGTCTTCTGATGCGGACCCGTTCCTTCGGGAATCTTCTTGCGTCCATAGGGATCGCGTCGGCCATCTGCAATGAAGTAGCCGCGTACGAGCAGATTCGACGAGGCGAAATCCACGGCCAGCGGGATATCCATATTCCAGTAGTTCGCCCCGGCCACACCGAGCGCCACATGACGACCCGCCCAATAGACGCGGTACTGCATCGGATCTTCGCCCCAGATGTCTTCAACAAGACGCGGCACGGTCTTGCCCCACGCACGGATCTCGTCGTCGATGCGCCAGTCGTCGACCGCATAGTCGACGAAGACCGATTCGCGTGGAACTGAAGACGGAACAAGTCCGCTTTGACGCAGATAGGACGCGACACCGCCCAGGCCATAGAGGTAGTCGTAGTCGCGGCTGTGCGGACCGCCCAATCGTCCCGCGCCCGCAAACGAACTGACGGCAAGATCCGTCCAAAAGAGACGCAAGAGGCGCGTCGCCTTGTCCTTCACGCCGGCATCGCGCACATTGGCATGGAGGCGATGCAAGTTGTTCAGATCGACGCCGGTATAGGTTGGACTCGCATATTCGCAGATGCCGAACAACCGCGTATTCAGCATAAACGCATCAAGGCGGCGCACACCCTCGGCGAACGCCTCCTTCTGGTTGCAGGCCTCGCCAAGCAGAATGAGGTTCACGGCATTCATCAGGGCGATGTTTGTGTAGGCATCGCGCACACGGTGGTTCAGGCAGCCGCGAATCGACCAGTCGATCAGCGTCTTGAACTTCGTACGCTGGGACGGCGTGAGGGCATCCAGATGGTCGCGGGCGATCAGCGATCCCGCTTCCATGCAGAAATCGACGGCATTGTAGTCCATGACAAAACCGTCACGCCAAGTCCAGCGGAAGTTGCCGCAACCGCGGCTCGTCTCGTCGCGGTCCTGCATTTCTGCCGCCACATCGAAAAGCAGATCCAGCTTGTCGAGATGGCGTCTGGCACGGCAAAAATGGAGCGCCGTCTGAAACAGGCGAATCGAACCGAGATTCCGGTCATGCGTCTCGGCATTCCTCACCGTACTGCGAAAGGCCCCCTCCGCGAGCTGCGCATAGTCGACCTTCGCTTCGCCGCCCCACAACGCCAGCACACTCGCCAACGCCACTAGACCGAGTCCAATCTTTTTCATTTTCAATCTTCCTTCGTGACACCAAGGCGCAAGAGCGGCAGCACCTGCTCCGCTCGGCGGTCAAGGGCGAACACGGTGAACCCGTGCGTGCCAAGATCGCGGGCCGCCTGAATCTGCTTCGCGAGACGTTCTGCATCGCGGCTGTCGTTCGGCCAGCACGAAAGACCGATGCCGGGATAGAGCGGCACCTTCCCCACGGCCGGAAGCTGCGACTTGACGGCGCCGCGGAAAAGCGGCGTCGAATTGACGTAGTCCATATTGCACGCGAAGTCGAGATACCCCGCCTGGCACCAAGATGCCCAGTCCTGCGCGATCGTATGCGGATCGGACTGCGGATTCCGGAACAACGCTGCCGAAATCTTCACCCCTGGCGCCTCCTTGCGCACACGCACGGCGACATTCGACACCACGTACGTAATGTTCGCCACGCGGAAAGCCCTCCAGGCGTCGCGCAGCTTTTTCTCGTCCTTCACATCCGCCGGCCAATTCTCGACCTTCGTCCCAAGCTGTGCTTCGAAACGCGCACGGCAACCGGCGCAATAGCAGTAGTCCTCGCTCGGATAGCGGATGTAGTCGAAGTGAATGCCGTCCGGGCCCTTCTTCGCCAACTCGACCATCGACTCGATTTCCAATTTCTGGTTCTCGGGATGGGACGGACAAAGCCAGCGCTCCTTTTCGACGCCCTTTGCATCATACTGGGTGCGTCCCGCCTCATGCATCTTTTTAACATATTCCGCCGAAGTGTATCGGCCCATATTCCAGCACACTTTCCAGACGTGCATTTCCACACCGTACTTCCGACAGGCCGCCTTGCATTGTTCGAAGGCATCGCCCTTCGTCGCGACCGACGCGGCCTGGGGCAAAACCGAAGACGCATAGAATGCGACACCGCCCCAACATAGATTGGGGATGAGCATATTGAAACCGTTTTCCTTGATCAACTTGACGGAGGAATCCCAATCGTGTCCACCGCCCAGTCCATAGGCCGTATGGCACCAGATCGCCCGGCGTTCGCCCGCCTTCGACGGACGATCCGCCATCCAGGCCTTGACCTGCTCGGCGCGCGCCTTCTCTTCCTCCACAAGCTTCGCCAAGCGCGTACCCAACGACGGCGAGAGGTCGCTCACGATGGCGCGCATCAGCGCAGAACTGGCGGCATCCATCCCGCCCAGCCACACATGGCTCATGAAGAGTCCGCGCGAGGTTCGAACAAGCGCCGGCAAGCCGAGGGACTTGTTTCCCGCCGTCGCCCATTCGGCCACGACATCCACTCCCGGCTGGCGCTGCGGCACTCGCGTCATCCATGAGGCCTGCGGCGCAAAGTCCGGCTGGCCCTTGAGCGCCTTGTCCGTCTTGAGGAAACCGGCAATCGCCGCGCCGCTGTCCTTCTGGGGATACATCCGCTTCTCGAACTTGACCCCCAGCAGATCCGTCACCGCCTGCGCCTGCGAGTAGCCCGCGAGGAATCGTCCCCCCTGCGCCACATAGTCCGCCAACAGCACAACCTTTTCCGGCGGGAACGACGGATTGTACGGCAAAACCACCACCGACACATCACGGAACACATCGGCGGTCAGTTCGGTGTCGCCGACAACACGTGTCACGATGCCTAGCGAACGGAGCGAACCGGCCATGCGGTCGGCGAAGTACAGATAGTCCTTGCTCTTGTTTTTCTCTGTGAGGGAAGCCGAATAGACGACCAGCGCCTCGGGCTTGCCGCCACCGAGATAGGCGACATTCGCAATCGCGCAACGAAACTTCTTCGTACCGGCCCGCCAGCCGGAAATGCGGATCTTTTTGATTTGGTCCCATCCGCCGGCCTTCCCTTCCGACTGAACTTGCGAACGCCAGACGCGCACGCGCTGCCACTGACCGCTGTCCTCGGCTTCGAACGAGCCGTGATACCAGCCGTCTCCGCTTTTGAAATAGCAGCTGAAATTCGAGAACTGGTCGAGATCGTCGCAGTAGAAGTCGAATTGGATCCCTTCATACTCCACGAGATTGCAGGGCAGGGAGAGGTCCCAATTCGCACGCGCCGCCGGCTTCGCGCCCGAAAAGTCGACGGACAGCTCGACCACGCCCGGCTGGAGGAATTTGACAGGGGAGATTTTTTCGTCCTCGCGGAAAACGGTCTTCACCGCGACCGCATTTGTCAACGCCGTCCAGCCCTCCAACAGCTTCACCTCGCCGGCAGCCGGCGCGTGCGGAATCGGCGCGACATTTTCCTTCGTCCCGCAACCCGACAGCACGAGACCGAACAACAGACAAAAAATCGTTTTCTTCATGCCCCTATTCTACCACAAACCCGAAACCGAGTAAAGGCAACGATAACAATCCCGACAATCGAACAATCCGAACAATCGAACAATCTGAACAATCGAACAATCTGAACAATCGAACAATCCGAACAATCGAACAATCGAACAATCTGAACAATCGAACAATCCGAACCAGCGGCTTCTTACGCCAAGCGAAGCGACATGGCGCGTTCGGGGCAGGTGAACGGGTTTGCGTGCTTGGTACAGTTGATGCAGCCCGAATAGAGTTTGTGCATGATGTGCGTCTTCGGCGTCTCCTGGAAGCCGAGCGACTCGAAGAACGCCGGCGTGAGCGTCAGGACGAGGATTTCACAGGGATTGAACGGACGCACCTTCTCGATGACGCCGTTGACGAGCAGACGCCCGATCCCGCGGCGACGATACGGAAGACGCACCGCCACGCTCTGCACTTCCACCGTCGCCTTGAGCGGATCGCCGATTTCCGGCCAAATCTGGTAGGCCGCGCAACCGACCATTTCCCCGTCGCATTCCGCAACGAGGAAACGGTCGATATGCTCAACAATGTTACCCATCGGCCGCGGCACGAGTTCGTCGCGGTGCAGATGGATGAGCGCGTGGATTTTCTCGGCGTCGTGGAGCGTCGCCGCGCGCAAAGTAGGCATCGACGTCTCCATCAGGTGTAGCGCAAGACCTCGTCCACCGTCGTATAACCGTCGAGAATCGCGCGCACGCCGTCTTCACGCATCGTACGCATGCCGAGTTCACGGGCCTTTTCACGGATGATCAGCGTCGGAGAACGCGCGTTGATGAGCTCGCGAATCGGGTTCGACACGCGGAGGTATTCGAAAATCGCCTTACGACCCTTGTAGCCCGTACCGTTGCAGGTCTTGCAGCCCTTGCCGAAGTAGAACGGACGTCCACCGATCTGGTCGCGCTGCAGGTTGATGCGGTCGAGTGTTTCGTCGTCCGGCTCGTACGGCTGCTTGCACTCCTTGCAGCAGGTACGCAACAGACGCTGACCGAGCACCGCTTCAAGCGTGGAGGCCACCATGTACGGAGCGACGTTCATATCGACGAAACGCATCACGGCGCCGGCGGCGTCGTTCGTGTGCAAGGTCGAGAACACCAAGTGGCCTGTCAATGCAGCCTGAATGGCGATTTCAGCCGTTTCCAAGTCACGAATTTCGCCGACCATGATGATGTCGGGGTCTTGACGCAGGAAGGCGCGCAGCACCTTCGCGAACGTGTTGCCCACTTCATGGTTGATCGGCACCTGCACGATGCCTTCCATGTCGTATTCGACAGGTTCCTCGGCCGTCAGCAGCTTCGAGTCGACCGTGTTGATACGACGCAGCACCGAATAGAGCGTCGTCGTCTTACCGGAACCCGTCGGGCCCGTCACGACGATGATGCCGTTCGGCTTTTCGATGTCCATCGTGATCTGTTCGTACACGTCTTCCGGCAGACCGACGTTTTCAAGGTCGAGCGACGTCGCGCTCTGGTCGAGAATACGCATAACCACCGACTCGCCGTGGGAGGTCGGCAGGCAACTCACACGAAGGTCGACGGGACGGCCCGCAACATTGATCGCGATACGTCCGTCCTGCGGGATGCGGCGTTCGGCGATGTTGAGGTTCGCCATGATCTTCACACGCGAAATGATGGCCGGCGCCATCGAGACATCCGGGGCCTTCACTTCGTACAGAGCGCCGTCCACGCGGTAGCGGATCTTGAAGTCGTGCTCGAACGGCTCGATATGAATATCGGCCGCGCGGTCGACGACGCCTTGGTACAAGATCATGTTCACGAACTTGACGACGGCGTTGTTGTTCGCGGCACCTTCAAGCGCCGCCACGTCATTCGGGTCGCTCTTCAGCGACTCGTCGCCGCCCATGTCCTCGCCGAGGTTCTTGAGCACGTCGGCCACGGAATCGCTTGCATCGCCGTAGTGCTGGGAGATGCGGTCGGCCAGGTCCTTTTCGCGCGCCATGACGAAGCGCACTTCCTTCGAGAGGGAGAACGCCACTTCGTCGGACACGCGCGGGTCGACAAGGTTCGATGTCGCAAGCGTCACGGACGTGTCATCCGCACCCACGCACAGCACGCTGTACATGCGCGCAATCGAGGCGGGAATCGCGTTGACCGTATCGTCGCCGAGTTCCATCGACGCAAGGTCGACGACCTCGCAGCCCTGGTAGGCGGCCATCATGCTCAGCAGGGAATCCTCGTCGAGGTAGTTCCCGTTGACGATGATTTCGCGCGACGTCTTGCCGGCGTTGTTCGCCTGTTCATCGCGGACCGACTGCACACCGGCTTCGTCAAGAACGCCGTTGCGAACCAGCAGGTCAAGAAGCGGATCGAATTGTTCGGCCATTACTGCTGCCCCATTTCTTCCTTAAGCTTGGCGACGACGGTATCCGGGTCCTGCGACTTCGTGATGAGTTCGTCGTACGAGATGAGTCCGTTGCGGTAGTGTCCCATCAAGCACGAGTCGAGCGTGACCATGCCGAACTTCGCACCGGTCTGGATGTCCGAGCGGATCTGGAATGTCTTGTTGTCGCGGATACGGCTGCGAATGGACGGCGTCGCAAGCATGATTTCGAATGCGGCGATACGGCCGTGAACCTGACCGTCCGGACCGAGCCGCGGCAGCAGGATCTGCGAGATAACGGCCTGCAGACCCACGGAGAGCTGCGTACGCACCTGTTCCTGCTGATCGGTCGGGAACGCGTCCACGATACGGTCGATCGTTTCCGCCGCACCGGTCGTGTGCAAGGTGCCGAACACCAAGTGGCCCGTTTCAGCGGCGGTGATGGCCGCGCCGATCGTTTCAAGGTCACGCATTTCACCGACGAGGATGACGTCAGGGTCCTGACGCAAGGCGCGGCGAATGGCTTCCGCGAAGCTCGGCACATCGGCGCCGACTTCACGCTGTGTCACGAGCGACTTCTTCGACGTGTGGTAGAATTCGATCGGGTCTTCGATCGTGATGATGTGCACGCCGCGTTCCT
>JAKSOY010000150.1 GCA_024405255.1 Kiritimatiellia bacterium | reverse complement strand
TGGCGTTTGCCTTTGGCGCGATGGCCGAAGTTGATGTAACGGCGATTCTGAACGAATCGGCGATGTGGCTGGACGCCTCGAAGCCGGAGTACTTCCAGATGAACGAAATGGGCGGTGTGACGAACTGGGTCAACCGGTCGGTTGCTGGACGCGCCACCTACGGCGATGCGCATGCGTATCTGGCCGACCCGGCGATGCGCCTCTATTGTGGCTCCGTGGCCTGGGTGAACGGCGCGCCGGCCTACCAGATGTTCCAGACGGGGTCGCGTGTCGACTTGGGCTATACGCGCATTAGCACGATCCGCGCGGTTTTCATCGTCGGCGATTTTGAATTGAAGACCTCGGCGTGGAATCCGATTCTCGGTGACCATGTGAACTTTGACTTCCACCGTGGGCAAAATGGTGAAATCTGGCGGAGTAGTTCGGCTACTACCTTCAAGGGGACGATGACCTGCTATCTCAACGACATCACCAAGACGGTCGATGGTAATTCGGCGAAGCCGGTCGTGGGGCGGAAGAACATCATCGTGATGATGCCTTCTGCCAATGCGTGCAGTGACCAGCTCTCGCGCGACCGCAGTACGTACGGTCGGTATGTCCGAGGTGCGTTCGGCGGGTCGTTCCCTCCATGAGGTCATCATCTTCACTCGTCCTCTGACGGACGAAGAACGCGTGGCCGTCTACAACTACCTTGACGCGAAGTGGCTTCAGGGTGGATGGGATACGGGAGCGTACAACCACTATACGACTTGGGGTGGACCGAATGCGCTGACATTCACCTCCGACACAACGGTGGGCACACCCCAAGACGCTTCCCAGCACATCGCCATTACGCCGATCTCCGTTGCGGAAGGCGCGACGGCGACGTTTGCCGGCCCGACCACGAGTGCGGGCTTCAACTTCACGGGTGGCGGAACGCTCGATTTCGCGGGTCAGACCTTCCAAACGGGGTTGCTGACCCAGAATGGCGGAACCCTCTCGCTCGGTGGCGGTACCTTCGACATGATTGCGAATCCGGCTCTCACGGGCGATGTGCGGTGGGAGAACGGAACCTACCTTCTTAACTACTACGGCGAGTTCCGTCCGTTGGACAATTCCACGCTCACGCTCGGCAATGGTGCGCGCGTGATCAAGGACTGCTACTGGCGCACGTTCATCGACAAGGGTGTGACCTTGACGCTCGAAGCGGGTTCGTACATGGAAGTGCCAGGTCCGATGTGCGTCGCGTGCGACTATGCGACGGCCAATGTGTTGAATCTCGCGGGCGGTACGCTTGTGGTAACCAATTCGACGGAGAACAATACCGTGAGCGCCAACTCGCTCACCATCATGACGCAGCAGAAGAACGGGTCGGCGACTCTGAACATGACAAGCGGGCGCATCGTTACGACGAAGTTCCGTGTCGCGGCCGATTGGAGTTCCTATGGTACGGGCGTGCTGGGTACGGGTACGGTGAACGTGAACGGTGGTGCGATCGAAACGCTTGACTGCGTGGAAGTGGGCTCTACCCATGCATCGAAGATCGGCACGGCCTTCCTCTATTTCAATGGCGGTGAAGTGACGGCGCCGAACGGCATCCGGCTCTTTCGCGACGACCACGATACGCTCGTCTTCAACGGCACGGTGTTCCATGCGACGGCGGATTGCGCGAAGTATCTCGACTTCCGCAAGAACGTCGGTTCGTTGACGACGCTCGCGGCAGGCGGCTTGCCGATCGACGTGGCGGCGGACAAGAAGGTGACGCTCGGCTGGGGGCTCGTCGGCGAGGGTGGCCTCGTCAAGCGCGGTGCGGGCACGCTCACGCTCGACAAGGCGGCCTCGTTCGAAGGTGGCGTCGTGGTGGAGGCGGGTACGCTCGTCCTCGGCGATTCGGCCGCGACGGGTACGGGACCGATTACGCTTGCGGGGGCGTCGGCGAAAGTGCGGTTGGGTTTGATGCGACCGACGAATTCGCTTGCTGGAAACGCGGGTACACTTGAAATGGCGGTAGCAGCGGGTGGCCGTTCTGTCATCATGCCGGTGGCAGCTGGTTTCAATCTTGCCGCGATTTCGGTGGTGGTTGTTTCACGGGCGGACGTGGTGCTGCCGTCGGCCGTTGTGACAGTTGAAGATGGAATGCTTGTGGTGACCGTGTCGGAAGGCTTTGAAACGACGCTTGCAACTGGTACGTCGTTTGATTGGTATGCACTGCCGTGGACTCAAGGAGGCGTGCCAACGGCGTTCCCGACGGTCGAGGGTGCAGTCGTCGCGGCGCAGATCGCCACGGCAGGTTCGGCAACGGTGGGTGTGAACCAGACGGTCTACTCCCCGATTACGACGTTTGTCAACGAGGGTGATGCGGGTCAGGTGGTGCTTGCGGGATCGGGAAGGATTGCGGGTTCGCTCAATCTGCAGAATTTTACAGGCGATGTCGCGGTAGAGGGGGTTGCCGTTGACGGTGATGTGGCCGTTGGCGAGAATTCGTCCTTCAGCTTTTTTGCGGCGGCGGGCGAGGAGTGGACGAACAACATTTTGCCGAATGTGTTAGGTGGAACGTTGCGCAAAACGGGAGAAGGCACGGTCCTTGTCAAGACCGTGCCGACGCAGACGATCGATTCACAGGCGGGTGTGCTCGCCGTCGAGTTTGCGAGCGATGCCACTTATGCCACCGGTTTCCCAGTACAGAGTACGACGAGGACGGGTGCATTTGAAAAACGCGGCGCGGGTACGCTGACGTTGACGGGAGGCTCCTATACGGGACAGTTCCGGGTGACGGAGGGAACTTTCGCGATTGCAAAGACCGCGCCGACAGGATTTTTCAAAAACATTACAGCCACGGCGGAATTCCCGTTCTACATCGGTCCAAACGCCGTCGCGAAGTTTGATGGCGACAACAACCATACCAGCCGTCTGCCGGACGATTCAACGATTGTCGTCGATCGGGGCGAATTGATTCTCTGCGGCGTCAATCCGTTTACGAGTAACACGCACCAGCCGCAGATCTTCGCGACGAATGCGACAGTTACCCTCGATCATTATGCCGGCTCGGAACACATCAAGGTGGGCAAGCTTACACTCAAGGATTCGACCTTCCGCTTTACTGGTACGAAGTCTGCTGTTAATACGCAAGGATTTGTATTGCAAACGCCGTTCGAGGTTCACACGTCAGGAAACTGTTCGTTCAATCAGGGAGCGGGAAATCCGAACTATTTCCGAGGGGATGGCAACATCAAGCTCATTGTGGAAGACGGTGTGACGGTGTGGAGCATCCTCACCAAACCGGGCGGCAGCGAGACGCTGACGAAGTCGGGTGCAGGCGCGTTGCGGTTTGGCCCCGGAATGGCAGGGTCCACGATGAAGATCACGATTGATGTGCGTTCGTCCGTTGAAAACGGTGTGGCGGGCGGAATTTGCCCCAACCTCGCATTCAATGCCGGCGCGGTACTGCGTGCCGTGGATGGTGCGCCGCTGGAGGTGACGACCTTGACCATGCCGACGCAAGGGTCCGTGACGCTTGACCTTTCGGGCATCGATTTTGCGAACCGCACGGAACCGTTGACAGTTCTTACGTGTGCGGCAATGACATCCGACATGGCTTCGAGATTTGATGTGGTCGGTATGCCGGGCGCTCCGTGGACGATGTCCATGGTGGGTGGCATCACGCTTCAGCGCGTCAGCCAGCCTCAGACGCTGACATGGAATACGGGGAGTGGCGACTGGACTTCGAAGGCGTGGAACAACGATCCGTCGGGTTACGGGATGGATGGTTATCATAAGGTCCGTTTTGCGGACTGCTACCCGTCGGGTGCCACGGCACCCTCGACCTCGCTTACGACGGTGACGGTGCCGGAAAACCGTACGGTGGTCGATTTTGACATGAAGGCTTTGACGACGCCCTACTGTATCACGGGTGGTGGATTGCTGACGATGCCGTCTTTTGTCTCGACCGGTACGGCCGGTTGGGCGATTGAAACACCTATTCGCCTGATGACGGGTGGCATTATTTTCGGACAGACGTCCGAGGACCAGATTCTGCGTGAAGTACAGGGGACAATCGGCACAATCAACATTCCGGCGGCGGGCGGTTTGGCGTTCGTCGGGTTTGCAGATTCAACATCGATCGATGTCGGAGCCATTTCAATCGGGTCCGGTAAGACGCTTCATCTGCATAACGGACGGAGTTCAGGTATGGCGTCTCCGCATCTGAATGGCGTAATTACAGGTGATCGTACGACGCGTCTGCGTATTACCAGCGGTCCGGGACTCGGGCATTTCGATGTCTATAATGTAAGCCCGAATTTCAATGGCAATATCGAGGTTGCGGATGGGGGCTTCCTCTACTTTGGAAGTTCAGGGACAGGCGGTTATCGCTTTGACTTTACGTCATCAGCCGAGGATCCGGTTTGGATTCACGGTACAGGGTCGGCAATTCGGTTCTATTCGTCGGCGAATAGTCGCCAGACGTGTCCGCTTGATGCGCACTTCCTGGTGACGGATGGAGGTTTGCTGCAGCTTTGTGGCGTGAATCCGCAAGGATTGGTGATGGCCGACTCTCAGCAGAGAGGGCCGTCGATCGTCGTGTCGAACGCGACTTTCCAAGCGCAGGATGTGGCGTCCAGCCACATCCACGTGCGCGATGTCGTTTTGAAAGACAAAGCATTGATGCAGTTGTCGGAAAAAGGTGCGTGTGCCTCTAGCCAGGGATTGATGATTTGGGGTAAATTGATTGCGGCCGAGGGAACTTCCACCGTGAATCGCGTAACAGGAAATCCGAATTCCCTCTTGATGGGTGATGCGGCGACGAAGACTCGTTCCGTCGAAGGTACGATTGAAGTCAGAGAAGGGAGTACACTCAGAGTGGAGAACATCCTGTTCGACAGGAGTTTTCACAAGACAGGTACTGGAACATTGTTGTTTGCCGCAGACAATGCGTTTGCCGCCGGATCGACAAAGACGATCTACTTGGACGAGGGCTGGATGGTCGTCAATGAGGCGCTCAAGACGGCGAACGCGAATTTCACGACGGTACGGCTCTCCGGAGGTGTGGGCTTTGATCTTCGTGAGGAAGAGAACCTCCCCTGGACGCCTTCGGTCGTGTTTACGGCGAATGTTTCGTCCGGTCAGGGGCGTGGCAAGGTGAAGCTCAATCTGGGGCCCCGGAAGTTCAAGAGCGGTGATCTTGTTCTCGCGTGGAATGAAAACCAGGATCTGACGGCTGTCCGGTCGCTGGCTTTCACCGAAGCGTCGGGGCAGTATTCGCTTTCGGTCACCTCTCGCGGTGTCGAAGTCTCGCCTGGCATTGCGATCCTGCTGCGCTAGTCGTTCGACGCGCACAGCTTTTGAGCCGAGCGTTTCGTCTTCGCAAGAGGGCGAAACGCTTGTGCGTTATTGCACAGCCCAATGTGATCGGTCAGTGAGCGATTTACGTTCATGCCACGACCGCGGGCGCATCTGAATTTTTCACCACCGAACACGAAACCCACTTCCCGTCCTGCGTGTTGGGTGTTGACTTTCGGCCTATCTTGACAGTGGTTTTGCGGATTTGCTATACTTTAGGCATCGTTGTTTTTCGGTGGTTTCACGAATGCTCCTAAAGGGAGGATGGTTAATGAAATTGAAGCAGGTTGGTTTGGGCCTCGCGGCGCTGGCGTTTGCCTTTGGCGCGATGGCCGAAGTTGATGTAACGGCGATTCTGAACGAATCGGCGATGTGGCTGGACGCCTCGAAGCCGGAGTCGTTCGTGCTCAACGAGGCGGGCGGCGTGACGAAGTGGATCAACCAGTCCGCTGCCGGCCGGATTGCGTATGGCGACGCCGAGGCGTATATGGTCAACACGAATGCCTTTCCGTCAGGTGGCATTACGCGCTACGGCAACATGTCGCGCCGGCATGGCGTACCCGTCTACGAAATGCATGCGGGTGGAAGCGAGATCGACCTCAAATACACGGAAATTCCGGCGATCCGTACGGTGTTCTTCGTGGGCGAATTTCTCACATCGAACATCCTCACGCCGTTTCTCGGTCACACGACTGCGAGCCACTTCCATCGAAATAGCAATGGTGCCTTTTGGAGCAGTGCCTGGGCGGATGACGGGGATGGTTGGAAGGGCGTGGTGAGCGTCTACTTGAACAGCGCGACGGTTACGGCGGATGCGATTAATGGGAAGCCGCGCGGAACTGAACGTGACATCGTTACCTTTACGACCACTCTGGATGCAAAGAGCAATCGGCTCAGTTGTGACCGTAATATCACAGAACGTACAGGCGGGCGGGCGCTTTCCGAAGTCATCATCATCGAGCGCGAACTCACGGCGGAAGAACGTGCGGCCGTGTACGCGTATCTCGATACGAAGTGGAACCAGGGCGGTTGGGATACAGGCGCGTACCCGACGGCGAATTTCGCGCCTTGGGGCGGCATCGACGAGCCGGCGTTCACCGCGAATGCCACGTTGGGCGCGACGACCGATACGCCGCAGTGGTGGCTTGCGCAGTCCGTCACGGTGGATCCGGGTGTGACGGCGACGATCAATACGCCGATGTTTGGTGGCAACGTTAGAATGACGGGCGGTGGCGCGCTCGCCTTCGCTGGCGGTGCGGGTCTCACGGGCGAACTCTCCCAGGAGGGCGGCACGCTGAATCTCGGCGGCGGTACGATGGATGTGTTCGCGAATCCCGCGCTCACGGGCGACGTGCGGTGGGAGAGCGGCACGTTCCTTTTGAACTTCTATGGCGAGTTCCGCCCTCTGGACAACTCCACGCTCACGCTCGGCAACGGCGCGCGCGTGATCAAGAACCGCTACTGGCGCACGTTCATCGACAAGGGTGTCACGCTCACCCTCGAGACGGGGTCCTACATGGAGGTGCCCGGCCCGATGTGCGTTGCGTGCGACTTCACGACCGCGAACGTCCTTAACCTCACCGGTGGTACGCTCGTGGTGACGAACTGTTCGGATACGGCTGCTGCGGTTTCCGGTTCGAGCTTGAACATCATGACGCAGCAGAAGAGTGGCACGGCAACCCTGAACATGGAAAGTGGACGCATCGTCACGACGAAACTCCGCGTGGCGGCCGATTGGAGTTCCTATGGTACGGGCGTGCTGGGTACGGGTACGGTGAACGTGAACGGTGGTGCGATCGAAACGCTTGACTGCGTGGAAGTGGGCTCTACCCATGCATCGAAGATCGGCACGGCCTTCCTCTATTTCAATGGCGGTGAAGTGACGGCGCCGAACGGCATCCGGCTCTTTCGCGACGACCACGATACGCTCGTCTTCAACGGCACGGTGTTCCATGCGACGGCGGATTGCGCGAAGTATCTCGACTTCCGCAAGAACGTCGGTTCGTTGACGACGCTGGCGGACGGCGGATTCATCCTCGATGTGGCGGCCGAAAAGAATGTGGCGCTCGGCTGGGGCCTTGTCGGTTCGGGTGGTGTCGTGAAGCGTGGCGCGGGTACGCTCACGCTCGACAAGGCGGCCTCGTTCGAAGGTGGCGTCGTGGTGGAGGCCGGTACGCTCGTCCTCGGCGATTCGGCCGCGACGGGTACGGGACCGATCCAGGTGCGCTCGGGTGCGACGCTCGAGTTCGGCATGCTGCGTCCGACGGGAACGCTTTCAGTCGAGGCGGGGGGTGTTCTTCAGGTGACGCTCAACCAGCCGGGTGTGAATGAAATCGTGCCGGTGGTGCCAGGCTTCTCGCTTGCCAACGTGACGGTGACGGTACTCGATTTGCAGGGAACGGAGCTGTCGACGGCGGTGCCGAGTGTGACGAACGGCAAGCTCGTGGTGACGGTGCCGGACTTGTACACGGCACCGGCGGCGAACGCTGACTGGTATTCGCTTGCGTGGACCTCAGGCGGTGCGTCCGTGACGTATCCGACGGAGGTGGGCAAGGTCGTGAACGCGCAGATCGTCGCTGACGGCAATTCCGCGATAACCCTGGGGCAGACGGTGAATGCGTCGCTCGTCGATTTTGTGAATGCGGGGGATGCGCGTGCGACGGTGTCGGTCGCAGGTCCGGGCCTTTTTGCTTCCAGCCTCGGCCTCAGCAACTTTAAGGGTGAATTGATCCTGCAGACGGAATTCACGGGTGGGGCGGTGCTGAGCACGAATGCGATTCTCTCGCTTGACGTGTCGAATGAAGGAACCCGCACCGTCACGCAGCCGTTCACGGTGAGCGGCAATGGTCTCTTCCGTAAGCTGGGCGGAGGTACGCTCGTTTATCCGGGTCTGCCGACGCAGGAGACGCCGCTCGATCTCGCCGAGGGTACGTTTGCGCTTCAGATCAACGAGGATATGACGGTCACAGCCGCGACGAAATTCACCGACACGATGAAGGCGGGCGGCGTGCTTGAAAAGCGCGGCGAAGGAAAACTCTCCGTGACGGGCGGTACGTTCGCGGGCCAGATGAAGGTGATGGAAGGTCAGCTCTTCCTGGATGGCCCGTTCCAAGGCATTACGGCGACGGCGGAGCGCCCGTTCTACATCGGGCCGAACGGGTCGGTGTACATCCAGGGCAGCCAGACGAACAACCGTCTGCCGGCTCAGGCGGCAGTGGTCGTGGATGGCGGCACGTTCACGCTTTCGCATGTCAATCCGGCACCAGGTGACATCACGATCGAAGTGAAGAACGGCGGCACGTTCATCGACGACCATACGCGTAGTGCGGAGCACCAGAAGTTCACGACGCTCACGTTCACGGATTCAACTTGGTGCTTCACGGGCACGAAAGCGGCTTATTCCAACAACGGCTGTTACATGAACAATCCGTGTCGTGTCTTCGTGAACGGAAACTGTACCTTTGAGAAGGAGGAAGGCAACCCGAACCAGATTCAGGGCGCATCGGACATTTCGCTTGTTGTGAACAGCGGTGCGCACCTTTCGATGGGCCTTCCCTTCATGCGGAACGTCAACAAGACGGGACCGGGTACGGTGCGCTTCACGGACGGCTGCTCGAACGCATCGGCGGTGTTCACGTTGAGCGAGGGTGTTCTTGAGAGTGGCGGCACGTGCCCGAAGCTGGCATTTGCCGGCGGTACGACCTTCAAGGTGGTGGAGGGCACGGGGCCGCTCACGGTGACGACGCTCACGATGCCGTCGACGGGGTCCGTGATCCTCGACTTGTCGGGCATTGACTTCGCGAACCGCACGGAGCCTGTTCAGATCCTCAAGTATGTGAACATCACGGCGAACGACATTGCGAAGTTCGCGATGGTCGGCCGCCCGGGCGACCCCTGGAAGATGTCCACCATCGGTGGTATCACTTTCAAGCGCGTGCCGCAGCCGGAAATGCTCACCTGGAACACGGGCGACGGCGATTGGACGGAAACGGCGTGGAACAACGACGCGCAGGGTTATGGTATGGACGGCTACCATCGCGTGAACTTCGTCAATTCGACGAACGAGAACCGCACGGTGCTTTCGACGGTGACCGTAGACGGTGAGCGTACGGTGGTGGACATGATGTTCACGGCCTCCGAGACGCCCTATCGGATCGTCGCAACGCCCACGGGCATGGTGACGGCACCCTCGTTCCTTTCGAACAGCGCGGCGGGATTCTCCTTCGAGGCGCCGCTTAAGCTCATCAACGGCGGCATCTCCTTCGCGGCGACGACGGCCGACCAGGCGATTCTCGATCTGCGCGGTACGATCGGGGCGGTGAGTATCCCCGCGGCTGCGGGGGGCAATGTCCTCCTTGCATTTGGCAACAACAGCCAAATGTCCTTGGCAGGCGGGGTTTCGATCGAATCCGGCAAGACGGTGGAGATCCGTAATGATCGTACCTCTGCCACCGGTGCTTCTATCTGGTTCGATAGCCCGATAACCGCACCAGCGGATTCGAAGATGATCTTCTCGGCACCTGTTGGCGCTTTCCATACGGACATCCGCAAGGACATGCCGAATCTCAAGAGCCAGATCGAAATCAAGGACGGGGGCTTCCTCCACGTGAATGGTCAGTTCAACCAGGTCGTGGCCACGGCAGAGAATCCGGTGTGGGTGCACGGCGAGAACTCCACCCTGTCGCTCTACGGCAATCAGGTGAAGAACCGTTTCCCGAACAACGGCCACGTGTTGGTGACGGATGGCGGCAAGTTCTGGATGCGCGGCGTGAACATCAATGAGCAGCAGATGGGACCTTTCGTCACTGTTTCGAACGCGACATTCGATGTGTCAAACGAAAAGGTGACGGGGAACTCGCATCTGCACTTCTCGGATGTGACGATGTACGGTGAATCGACGCTGATTCTGTCGACCACGACGGCCGCCTGGGGGAGCGCGGCCGTCCCGAACCAGGGTGGTACGTTGTGGGGCCAGTTGAACGTCAAGACCGGCGCCAATGCACAGCTCGTTCGTGCGAGCGGGAATCCGAACCACTTCCTCTTCAGTGTGAAGGGGGGCGCGGGTAATGTTTCGGGTACGCTCAATGTCGAGTCGAACGCGGTACTCAATCTGGGACTTTCGCTTTTCATGCCGCCGATTAAAACGGGTCTTGGTACGCTCGTCCTGCTCAACGACCTCAAGCTTGGCTATGCGAACCAGAAGACCCTTACGCTTCAGGAAGGCTGGCTCTTTGTGAATGCGAAGGCGAATGATATGAACGCGCTGGCGGTGCTGAATGTGTCGAACGGCGCGGGGCTTGATCTGTCGGACGAAGGTGCGTGCTTCGGTACGGCCGAGACGGCGAGCGCGCTCGCGCCGGATGTCGGTGCGCGTGTCTTCCTGAAGGTCGGCGAACGCGAGTTGGCCAAGGGTGAGTATCTGGTGCGTTGGAAAGCCGATTCCACGGCACCGAATTGTACCTTCGCGCTGGAGAAGACAGGCGACGCCAATCGCCGCTATTGTCTGCAGAAGGTCGCGGACGGCGTCATTGTCGCGACCCGTTCGTTTGCGATCCTACTGCGCTAGTCGTTCGACGCGCACAGCTTTTGAGCCGAGCGTTTCGTCTTCGCAAGAGGGCGAAACGCTTGTGCGCTGATCGTGGTAATTACCTAAAAGAAAGTTGCGATTATGAAAAGACTGTTGGTGATGGCAATGGCCGGGGTGACGGCGATCGCGTTGGGCGATTCGATCGCGGTGACGCCGGTAC
>JAKSOY010000015.1 GCA_024405255.1 Kiritimatiellia bacterium | reverse complement strand
TCGAGGGCTGCACGGCGACGGAGGACGAACTCGACCTCTGCGAGGCGACGGAGCTGCCCGCGAAGTCGCTCATGTACCAGAGCGGGTATCTCACAATCAAGGGCCTCAGCGAGACCGAGGTGGACGAAATCGGCAACCCGAAATTGATTCTCGGCGCGCCGAACCACGAGGTGCGCGGGGCGATCCGCGCGGGCTGGTTCAACAACATCGTCAAAATTCCCGCGACCGAGTTCGACGCGCTGGTGGATGTGGCGAAGCGCCAGGTCGCGGCGGGGAATTTGCGCGGACTCGTCGGCGAGTCGCTCTATCGTATCTACGCGAAGATTCCGCCTGAATGGCGCATCCGTTGCGAGGCGGACGTGAAGCGTCACTTCCGGCTTTTTATGGAAATGCTTGGCGCGAAGGTCTTCGCTGAAGAAGGTTCCGCTTTCGGCTACGCCGACGCGATCATCGAGACGCCGCAGTTCGTGTGGGTGTTCGAGTTCAAGTTCAACAAGTCCACGAAGGCGGCGATCCGCCAGATCCGCGAGAAGGGCTACGCCGACCAATATAAGGGTGACAAGCGCCCCGTGACGCTCGTGGGTATCAACTTCCGCACGGCGAAGCGCAACATCGACGAGCCTGCGTTCGTTCAAATGTAGAATTGAGAATTGAAAATTGAAAATGCTGTGGCGCGTGGCTTGTGTCTACCCCAGAAGTCCCAAAGGATGATGCCTACGCGCGGATGCGCGCGTGCTGTCCAGGAATGCGCTATGTGTACAATTGGACATTGCTGAACAAGGGTACGCCACCTGTCGCAAGCTCGGAGCCTACAGCATCACGACGCGTTGGATGCCGTCTGAGTACAAACCACACCGCCCCGCGCGCTCGGTTGTTCAGCCGAAGAAGCCGTGACCAATCCCCTGTTGTCAAATAATCGTGCAATCGGTAATTTTATGGACTTGACGACGAGTGAAGGAATATGTTACACTCATTCGTGTTCGTTAACCGTTGTTAACGAAATGGCTGTTAACGAAACGATTGTTTTGGAATGACGAGGAGTCGATGGGATGAAATTCTTTGGACGAGAGAAAGAAATAGTTGAATTGCGTAAATTGCGTGAATTTTCATGCGAAAATGCGCAGTTCACCATTCTGACGGGACGTCGGAGGGTCGGGAAGACGGCTCTTCTGCGTCAGGCATTTGATGATTCTCAAACTCCGTATCTGAATCTTCCCGTGACCCGACAGCCGGAGATTACACTTTGCGATCAAATGCAGCGGGAGGCTGAATCCGTCTTGGGGCTGGGCATTCACGGAACCTGCCGACGATTCGGCGAGTTGTTTGAAGAATTGATGCGGGAGTCGCTTCGTCGGCCGTTCACGCTCGTTTTGGATGAATTTCAAGAATTCGATCGCACCAATCCGGGAATATTCGGGGATGTGCAACACATCTGGGATAAATATCAGTCACGTTCGAAGATCAATCTGGTCGTTTGCGGCAGCGTCAATCGCTTGATGAAGAAGATATTCTTCAATGATTCGGAACCGCTCTATGGCCGGAATACTGCAAAGTTGGAATTGCAGCCGTTTAGTGTTCCTCTCCTTAAAGAGATATTCGGCCATTTCCACCCGAATTATACGCCCGACGATCTGCTTGCGCTTTGGACGGTGAGTGGCGGGGTGGCGCGATATGTCGATTTGATGATGTCGCGACGGGCGTTTACACGGAACGAGATGCTGGACCTCGTCTTTTCTCCGACATCGGCTTACATTGACGAGGGGCGTACGGTTCTTGCCGATGAATTTGGACCTGATTATGGAACGTATTTTACGATTATGGCGGCCATCGCCACGGGGAAAACGACATCGGCCGAACTCAAGAACTTGTTGGGCATCGAGGTGGGCGGGTATCTGTCAAAACTTGAGAAGGACTATGGGCTGGTTTCTAAAAAACAACCTCTTTTCGAGCGGACGGTTGCGAAGAATTGCCATTATCAGATAGACGATTGTTTCTTCAGATTTTGGTTCCGATTCATTTTCAAGTCTGAATATCTTCTGGAGCTGGGACGGCGCGACAGAATGCGTGAAATTGCCGAGCGTGATTTCGAGGTCTTTTCCGGTGTGGCCCTCGAACGCTATTTTCAATGGAAATTCATCGGTGAAGGGCGCTATACGCGTCTCGGCGGATGGTGGGATCGCAAAGGCGAGAACGAAATCGATCTTGTTGGTGAAGACGAAGCGAATGACACTTTGGATTTCTATGAGGTCAAGCATGATGCTGACCGGTTGGATCTCGATGATCTTAGAATGAAATCGGCGGCGTTTTTCGCCAAGAATCCGGAACTGAAATCGCGGGCGATCTCCTTTCACGATCTTTCGCTCCAGGACATGTAAACAGTCCCCCTGAATACTGTACAGGAAATGGGAGATTATGCTATAATAATTTCAAACGGGGAGGACGGATTGTCGGGTATGTTAAAAAGGAGAAATGAAATGAAGACGAGACGAGAATTCTGCCAGCAGGGGCTGGCGGGTGTTTTGGCGGCGGGACTTGCGCCTGCGTTCGTGCCGGCGAGCGTGCTCGGGGCGACGGCACCGTCGAAGAAGATCACGATCGGCGTGATCGGCTGCGGCCGTATTGCGCAGAGCTTCAATATTCCGAGCTGTCTGGCGTCCGGCGGACGCGACCTCTGCGATTTCATCGGCCTCTGCGATGTCGATCCCGACCGTCGCGTCTACTACAAGAAGCTGCTCGCGACGAAGAAGTTCCAGGGCCGCGATCTCGTCGATCCGAAGCGCTGCGTGGGCGACTACCACAAGCTGCTGGACGATCCGGCGATCGACGGCATCATGATCACGACGCCCGACCACTGGCACGCGCAGCTTGCGATCGAGGCCTGCATGCACAAGAAGGACGTGTTCCTTCAGAAGCCGATGGCGATGTCGATCGGCGAAGGCCGTGCGATCGTGGACGCCGCCAAGAAGTACGGCGTCATCCTTCGTACGGGCACGCAGCAGCGCGCCACCGAGAACTTCATCCGCGGCGTCGAGTGCGTGCTGGACGGCCGCATCGGCAAGGTCGTGCGCGTGGAAGTGGGCATCCCCGACGATCCGAAGGAATACAATCTGCCGACCGAGGAACCGATTCCGAAAGGCTTCGACTGGAATCTGTGGCAGGGGCGCGCCCCGGAGGCGCCGTATTCCCAGCTGCGCAGCCATCAGCGCGGCAAGAACGGCAAGGTCAATTTCGCCCGCGGCGGCTGGATGACGATCCAGGAATACGACATGGGCATGATCGCCAACTGGGGCGCGCACCAGATCGACACGGCGCAGCGCGGCCTCGGCGAAGAGTGGGGCGGACCCGTGACGGTCGAAGGCACCTGCGTCTATCCGAAGGGCCGCAAGCTCTGGGATGTACACGGTGACTGCGACATCACCTGGACCTACGCCAACGGCGCGGTGATGAATCTCGGTTCGGGCCGCAAGTATCCGTGCGGCATCCGCTGGATCGGCGAGAACGGCGACTGGATCTATGTGAGCTTCGGCGGCGCGAAGCAGACGAAGGACGATCCGAAGAGCGCCTCCGCCAGCGAACTCAACGGACGCGCCCTCGCGGCGAACAAGCGTTCGCTCATCGAAGGCCCCGTGGCGAAGCCGATTCCGCGTCCGATGGAGCATAACCGCGAATGGATCCAGGAAATGCATACGCGCGGCCCGCTCGCGACGCCGCTCGAAGTGGCGCAGCGCACGTCCACCACGTGCATCCTCGGCTACACGGCGATGAAGCTCGGGCGCAAGCTCACGTGGGACAAGAAGGCCGAACGCTTCGTGAACGACGAGGAGGCCAACAAGACCCTCTTCCGCGAGGAACGCAAGGGCTTCGGCGTGAAGCAGTACCTCAAGGAACTGCGCGGTTAATCAAGACTAGTAAGTAAAAGGGCTTACGATGAAAAACACAGGATTGCTTTCTGCGGCGTTCGTGGCCGCGTTCGCGACCGCGTCGGCCGCGATGACGTTGGACCAGGGATTTGCGACGCCGCCGCGTACGGCGAAACCGCACACCTGGTACCACATGATGAACGGCAACGTGACCAAGGAAGGCATTACCTGTGACTTCGAGGCCCTCGCAAAGGCCGGCATCGGCGGCGTGCAGATGTTCGATGCCGGCTGTGCGATTCCGTCCGGGCCGCTCAGTTTCAACTCGCCTGCGTGGTTTGACATGTTCAAGCACGCGCAGAAGGAGGCGAAGCGGCTCGGACTGGAAATCTGCATCCCGAACTGCTCGGGCTGGTCGAGCTCGGGCGGTCCGTGGAATCCCCCGGCGAACGCGATGAAGCGTGTCGTCGCCACGGAAACGGCCGTGAAGGGGCCGATGCACTTCACCGGCGTGCTGCCGCGCGAGAAAAAGGACAACGGTTTCTACGCCGACATCGCGGTGTTGGCCTATCCGACGCCGAAGCCGGGTGCGAAGTTGAGCAATCTCGCCGAGAAGTCGTTCGCCGTGCGTGGTACGGCACGGCGTGACAAGGGTACGGCGGCACCGGGAACCGTCGTGGCGCGCAAGGCGGTGGTGGAACTCACGGCGAAGATGACGTCGGACGGGAAGCTCACATGGGATGTGCCGGCGGGCGACTGGACGATTCTGCGTGTCGGCTACATCTGCAATGGACGCTGCAACCATCCGGCATCCGACCATGGTCGCGGACTTGAAGTGGACAAGCTTTCGGCAACGGCGATGGACTACCATTTCGCCCAGTATGTGACGCGCCTCTGCCAGACGCTGGGAATCCCGAAGGACAAGATCGCGGAGACGGGATTCAACAACATCCTGGTCGACAGCTTCGAAGTCGCCTCCCAGAACTGGACGCAGGATTTTGACAAAACATTTGCGGCGCGGATGGGCTATTCGCTCACGCCGTACCTGCCGGTTCTGGCGGGACGCGTGGTCGGCAGCATCGAGGAGAGCGAGCGTTTCCTCGAGGATTTCCGTCGCGTGGTGGCGGATCTCTTTGCGGAGAACTATGCGGGCCGGTTGACGGAACTCTGCCATCAGCACGGGTTGCTCTGCTCGATCGAACCGTACGGGAACTGTCCGTCGGACGATCTGCAGTATGGACAGGACGTCGACGTGCCGATGGCCGAATACTGGTCGATGGCGGAACACGGCGCGCACGGGGTGGGCGGCATTGGCAATTCGCGCCATGCGGCGACGCTTGCGCACGTGTGGGGACGTCGCTATGCGGCGACGGAAAGCTTCACGGCGGATCCGGGTCGTGGCGGTCGTTGGCGTACGACGCCGTACATCATCAAGAGCCAGGGCGACCGCGTGTTCGCCGCCGGCATCAATCGCATCATCTACCATCGCTTCACGCATCAGCCGTGGGCGGGCGACAAGTATCTGCCCGGCATGACGATGGGACGCTGGGGCATGCATCTCGACCGGACGCAGACCTGGTGGTCGCATGCACCGGCGTGGTTCACCTATCAGAGCCGCTGCCAGTGGATGCTGCAGGAAGGTACCTTTGCGGCGGATGTCCTCTTCTGGTGCGGCGAGGATGTGCCGATTGGGGGCGTGTCCACACCGATGCCGGCTGGGTATGATTTTGATACGTGCGCAACGAAGGCGTTGCTTGCATTGACCGTGAAGGACGGGCGCGTGGTCGTGCCGGGCGGTGTCTCCTACGCGCTTCTGGCGCTGCCGCAGAAGGATACGATGAGTGCGGTGTGCCTGAAGAAGATCGGCGAGCTCATCGACGCGGGGGCGAAGGTGTGCAGCGTCTCGAAGCCGACGCGTTCGCCCGGCCTTCGCGGTTGGCCGACGGCCGATCAGGATGTGAAGGCGCTGGCCGCCAAGGTGTGGGCGAAGGGCGTGCTGGCGAAGACACCGGCGGAGGCGTTGCAGCAGATCGGCCTCGCGCCCGATTTCACCAGTACGGAATCGGATCCGCGTACGGGGGCGGTCGCCATCCATCGGCGTTCGGCGGAGGCCGACTGGTATTTTGTCGCGCTCGACAACGCGACGCCGAAGAAGTTCGACGCGTCGTTCCGTCAGACGGGACGCGTGCCGGAAATCTGGGATGCCGAGACGGGACGCATCGCCGATGCACAGGTGTGGCGCGAAGAGCGGGGACGCACGATTGTGAGTCTCGACTTCCAGCCGAGCGGTTCGGCATTTGTCGTGTTCCGCCGTCCGAACACGGGGCGTCATCTTGTAGGGGCAACGGCCGATGTGAAGGTGCGGCCTGACCGTCGTCTGCCGAAGGCGTCGCATACGCTCACGATCAAGAAGGCCCTCTACGGCGTGTTCAACGGTGCCCGCAAGGATTGTGCCGAGGTGTCGGCGTTTGTGAAACCCGGCAAAAAGGTGATGATTAGCAACAATACGCTGGGGGGCGATCCGTGCGCAGGAAAGATCAAGGCGTTCGAGGCCATCTATCTGCTCAAAGGCAAGCGGGTGCGCGACCTCGCGCAGGAGGGTGCGCACTACACGTTGCCGCAGGAGGCGAAGCTGGTTGGTGCGTGGTACGGACTGATTGATCCGGCATGGGAACCGCCGAAGGAGACGCCGGTTGTCGATGTGACGGAGAAGGTTGCGGAGGCCGTGCGGGAGGGCACGATCAATCTCAAAGTTGAAAACGATCTCGCGGGACGCGATCCGCTTTATCTGACGCCGAAAGAACTGCGTGTGACCTATGTCTTCGACGGTGTCGAGGGGACGGCGACGCTTGGCGAGCACGCGAAGTTTGCGCTGCCGGGCGGTGTGGACGAGGCGGCGCAGCCGCCGCCCACCTGGGAGTTGACGGATAAGGGCCAGGTTCTCGCGTGGCAGCCGCTCAAAGCGACGCTGACCTGGAGTGACGGACAGACTCGGCGGTGCGCGGCGAATCCGCCGTCTGCATGCCCCGTGCAGGGTCCGTGGACCGTCTCGTTCCCGGCGGGTTGGGATGCGCCGGCGGCGATTACGTTCAATGCGCTGATGCCGTGGAATGAACACTCCGATCTCGGTGTCCGCTACTTCTCGGGTACGGCCACCTACACGAAGCGCGTTGCGGCGGCTGCGGTGAAAGACCTCGTCACGGACGGTGGCCGCGTGATGCTCGACCTCGGCCAGGTGAAGGACTTCGCCGAAGTCACGGTGAACGGTACGACCTATCCCGTGTTGTGGAAGCCGCCGTTCCGCGTGGATGTGACGGAGGCCGTGAAAAATGCGAAGGCGATCGATCTCTCGATCAAGGTCACGAACCTCTGGGCGAACCGTTTGATCGGCGATGACCGCCTCTATGAGGACGACTGCGAGTGGAAGGGCGAGAGCCACAAGGGCAAGAAGGAAATCGCCATTCGGGAGATTCCGGACTGGGTGAAGGAAGGCAGGGCGTCGCCGACGGGCCGTCACACGTTCACCACGTGGAAGCACTGGTCGAAGGAAGACGACCTGCTGGTTTCGGGTCTGCTCGGGCCTGTCTATTTCAGAGGCGGCGTGATTGCGAAGTGAAAATGAGCGACTATCTGGAGATGATTGAACGTGCGCTCGACGCGGTGTTGCCGAAGGCGACGGAGCGTCCGGGCGTGTTGAGCGAGGCGATGCGTTGGGCTGTTGAAGGCGGAGGCAAGCGGATTCGTCCGCAGATCTGCCTCGCGGCGGCTGTGGCGGTGGGGGGCGAGGCGCAAGATGCGTTGATGCCGGCATGTGCGATCGAGCTGCTGCACACCTACACGCTTGTACACGACGATCTGCCCGCGATGGACAATGATACGGAACGTCGCGGCAAGGCGAGCGTGTGGGCGAAGTTCGGCGAAGCGAATGCGATTCTCGCCGGCGATGCGTTGCAGGCGCTCGCGTTCAGCTGTGCCGCCCGTACGCCGCGAAAGGCGGCCGAGGTGGTGGCGGAACTCGCCCGGCGCGGGGTGGGCGTCGTGCAGGGACAGGTTGAAGATGTCGCCCGCGAGGCGTCCGGAACGTCGCTGACCGACGCCCAGGTCGACTTTATCTACACGCACAAGACGGCCGACCTCTTCATGGCCGCCGCCTGCATGGGCGCCTGGGCGGGTGGTGGCTCGGCGGAGCAGGTCGAACAGCTTCGTCTCTTCGCGTGCAACTTGGGCTTGGCCTTCCAATACGAGGACGATCTCCTCGACGGCGACTCGCCCTATTCGCGCACCGAGACCGAACGGCGCGTAGAAACGGCCACCGCCGCCGCACTGGCCGCGCTCGACGGCCTACCGGGTGATACTATGTTCCTCGCCACGCTCGCTCGCCGCCTCGTCGGCCGGACAAACTAGGGGATTGATTTAACGCGTGAATAGGAAGGATTGGAATCAAACCAAAGAAAACAAAATAGAATGGCAAGACATATTATGACAATCACCATCATCACAAGGATGAAGACGATTGTCATTTTTATCTCATGTTTTGTTTCGAGCGAAATCTTAAACAACTTTGTCTTCGTTATTGGAAGGTTTCATCGGACGCCTTTCTTGAGCGTTTCGTAGTTCAGACGCCTTGAATCAATCTTTCTTGGTATTCGGCATTTAAAGTCAGGTAGCAGGAATGATGTGGTATTCAGATGTGATAATTCTATTTGAGCCATCTCCAACAATCCGCCAGTCAACATATCTGGCTGTAGAGGTTTATTGATGGTCTCACGAAGTGAAGATACAATTTTCGGGAATCGTATTTGATACTTCGGCGACATCCAAAACACACAAGGCAACTCATAAACATCCATATCCGTATACACACGCCACCCATCCGACCTTGGCGATTCGCCATGATCGCTGATAAAGAACATGATAGACGGCCGTTCTTCCTCCTTCATTACGTCCACAATCATGCCAAGAACCTTGTCCTCATAGAGTATCCCATCGTCATATCTATTTCTTCGGTCACGGTTGAATGCAGATAGGCCTTCGAGCGCTTCACCTTCCACGTTATCGTCAAAATGTCTCTCTTTTTTTGGACATGCATCCCGAACGGGATAGTGCATCCCGGCCAAGTGAATAAACACGGCTTGCGGACCTGGCTTTGAAAGTTCAGAGCGCAGATAGGGCACCATTGATTCGTCGTAATGTGGCAAACCCTTCTTTTCTACAAACATTGAAATTCTCTTCTCGCATCCATTGAATATGGTTCCAAGTAAGGAGGTCATTCCATTCCACACCTGCTGATTCGAAATTGCTACGGTCGAATATCCGGCCCTGCGCATGACTTCGGCAATCGTCCAATGCCCTTCAGTCAGCGTCTCTAATGTCACGTCAGTCAATAGGAAACTCAAAGCACGCACTGTGGCCGGTACGATCCCGACAACATCCTTCAGGGCCACACCCTCGCCTGATGCGCAGATCTCGTCCATCCGCGGTGTTGTATGTCGTTCGTAGCCATACAGATGCCAGTTGTTCCGAGTAGCAGATTCTCCAAGAACTATCACAATATTAGGCAGATCGTTAGTCGAAACATTGGTACTGACAACAGAAGGCAACCCCTTGTTCTCACAAGCTCGACGGAAGCCACGGTCTCGTTCATAAGACATAGCACTGGATACCAAAAAGTTAGTGTATGGCATTTGCGCCACGCCCCAATGCCAATTCATTGTGATGACATTTATAATCAGAAAGGGCATGGTAAGACCAAGCCCAATTAATACTGAACGTCGTGAAAACGATTGCGGAGGTAGTCGTTGAAGTACAACACACGGCAAAGCAATTACAGCACACACCAAGATCAGTCCCGCGACTTGCCAACAACCAAACGACATCTTTATGAATTGTATCACTTCATCAATCGAAGTGTTCATAAGCAATTCAATCCAGATTGACGACAGCTCGGCATGGAAAACATGTTTTACATAAACACAGGAACAAACTACAATTACAATATATGCCCATATCGCTGTAACAACCCATCGCGCAAAACGTCCAAAAAGAAAGACGGTTGCTGAAAGCAGCAAAGTGTAAGTCGTTATGTCTCGTACGCATGACCAAAGTGAAAACAAAAAGAATTGGACCGGAGGAAGATCAACTGCCTGAAAGCCGAACTTGGAAATCGCCCAATAGGCGTGCATGCTTCCAAACAAAGCAAGAACGAAAAAGAAAGACAGGTTCCGTCTCATCTGAACACTCCCAAGGCGAAAATCCAACACCCTACAATCAGCACCAGCAAACACATGACAGCCGCTGATCCACAATCTTTGGCTTTTCTCGCCAATTCATGATGTTTTGGCGAAGCGAGATCCACAACGGCCTCAATGCCGCTGTTTAACAATTCGACCGCAATTAAAAGAAACCACAACGTACCAAGTTGTACCCGAATCCAAGCATCCATTTCAATTAGGCTGAGCATAATGAAATGAGGTATGCCAAGTACGCACTCCTGGCGAAATGCAGCCTCTTCTCTTAGACATGCAAGAAAGCCGTGTAACGAGTATTTGAGAGCGGCAAAGCAATGGGGCATACCGGCCAAAGCCGGTTTTTGTGAGACGACATTTTGTGTTTCTGACATTAAGACGATCCTCAATCCCCGCACAACAAATGCCATTCACCCCTGCGGGAAAAGAAGAGTGGCGTGCTTCCAATCATTACGTCTGCTAGAAGGCATCGCCAAACGCCCTTGTCAAAACATAAATGATGAAAACACGCCACGTGGATACACCACGTAGCGCGATTCACCGTATTCCGCTTTGACATTTTTACTTTGGCGAAGTTTTCTAGCAAGCGTTATACGCTGAATTGCGTACGCTGTGCGGGTTAGCTTACGCATCCCACACATCCCTCACTCCGGGTTGTCCCCGTGGAGAATCCAGCCGTTTCTGACTTTACGACCGGCTATGGTTCGTTCAATCTACTCTTTCTTTCAGTTCTCCTTTGCCATTCTGAATCGGCTCAACGATCTGCATGAGGTCGAAGAACATCAAGCGCGTATGCAAGGGACCGTCAACTGAGATGTTTCGATACTGACGTTCTTGCTCTTCCGTACTGAACATGAAAGTGAAACCATTGCGCTGGTAATAATCACAGGCCGTTGGCTTATTGTAGGCATCAACGACAAGATAACGGCAACCAGTCTTGTTGTCCCTGTCGATAAACCAGTCCTTGATACGTGACATTAGCTGCGAACCGATGTTCTGATGTAGATATTTCTGATTTACACCAAGTCGCCCAATAAGCACAGCAGGATAGATCAAGTCACGTTTCGCTGCCGGGACATCTCTACCGATTTTTTTCTTTCGCGCATTCGGTAGGTAGTTCGTGAAGATACTGGCATTTGAAACGGTGAACGCACAGATGATTTCCGTCGGCGCGTCCATTTCAAGGAAAACATAGGTCTTGCCCATTAACTGCTGCTGATAGTTTACATAATCAGACCTGAAGAACTCATCCAGGTCCTTGTCACCACAGCTGAACGGAGTACAGGCAGAGACGATTTCCGGCGTAAGCGGATAACGGGCGCAACGATCTTTCAGGAAAGCCATGCGTATTTCTTCCTCATTTCGGCTACGCGCTCGGCATTGATACGCTCAAAGTCACGCCACTCTTCACGTTCCTTCGAGAAGTCAATGCACCCGCGATTGCGCTCGGCCTCTTCGGCCATTCGTACAAACCGCTCCGCCGCCTCGCCGGTCAGCACAGGAATATTGCTAATTGCCAATGCCATTATCAAGCACCCTTTCTGACCAAATCCGTACGGGTGATCATTTTCAACAACATCACCACCGACATGTTTGATTTGCGTGCGTTGCGTACAAACGCCGTCGCGAAAGCTCGTGTAGCTTCCGGATTGATCGTCGCGAAGTTCGCCATTATACTTGATGTTGTCATTTTTGATCCCCGTCTTACATTTTGGAACGTGACCGCCCCACAAAGAACGTGTCTGTATTATATCATTTTTGGCTGTTTTCTGACAGTAGCCAAATTCTGAAATTTAAGCGCGGAAACTTTGAACTTTCAACTTGCAAAAACGGGGGTATATGGTGTAGAATCTTCTCTAGTCACGAAAGGTAGATTCAGAGAGGTTGATTTAGTATGAAAAGACTGATTAAATGGGCCGCGCTTGTTGTGTTCGCGGTGTGTGCAGGTTGCCAGATGGGAGCGCCGAAGGGCGGCTCGCCGGCGGCGTGGGAAAAGATCGCGGCGGGCGAGCGGGTGCGTGTGGCGGTGTTCGTCGATCGCGGGGCGCGTTCGAACGGACAGTTCCGCTGGCTGCAGACGACGGCGCTGTCGGACGAGCTCGCGGCATTTCCGATCGATGCCGAGATGATTCGGAAGGGCGGGCTGGCGCAGGCCGATCTCATCATCATGCCGGGCGGCTATTCCGTGACTGAGGCGAAGACGCTCGGCAAGGAAGGACGCGAGGCGGTGCGGAAGTTCATCCGTGAAGGCGGCGGCTGGATCGGTACCTGCGCGGGTGCGTTCATCGCGTGTGACAGCACCTCCGACCATCCCGACATGCTGGGTATCGTGCCGTATACGACATGGTGTCCGGACGGACAGGCGGACCTCAAGATCAAGTTCACGGAACATGCGGGTCTGATCTACCAAAAGACAAATTCGACGCATCGTGTGCAGTATTCGGGCGGTCCCGTGATGGTGCCGCGCAAGCCGGATGCCGACCAGAAGTTCAAGACGGTGGCCGTCTACAATGCGAACATCCAGGTCGAGGACCAGGTGAAGCGGCAGTCCATGGCGGGCGGCGCGGCGATGGTCGCGGGCACTTACGGCAGGGGACGCGTTTTCGTGAGCGCGGTACATCCGGAAGTCGATCCCGATGACCACGACATCCTGCGTGGCGCGTTCAAGTTCGTGACGGGTCGTGATGTCACGTGGAAGCTGCCGCAGCGCAAGATCGGCCAGCTCGCGCTCGGCATCGTCACGGACGATTCGGTGGGCGTGGCGACGGGCCGTTTCGTGCAGGATCTCGTCCGCAGCCAGGAATTCGACCTGACGTTCGTCAACCGCAGCGCGATCGCGGAAGACGGTGTGCTGCGCCATCTCGATGCGCTGCTCGTGCCTGATGCGGCAGAGTGCGTGAAGTGCGGCGTCGTTGCGACGGAGGGCAACAAGAAGCGCCTGAAAGAATTCCTCGCGCGCGGTGGAAAGGTGTTCACCTGGGGCAAGCCCTGGACGGTGAAGAAGCTCTCCGCCTATGGTGCGAATGTAGTACTGGCGAAGGACAGTCAGGATGCGCTCGCGAAGGTGCGCGCGTTTGCCGCGAGCCCGTTGCCGAAGCCGGGCTTTGTGAAGGTTCAGAAGGTGGCGAATCCGATGCGCGTTGTCGGCTATTTCGACAAGGGCGGCTCGTGCTTCAACGTGGCGGAGACCTTGGAGTTCTCGCCGGAGTTTGCGATGGAGATCGTGAACGCCGACGACATCCGTGCTGGCAAGCTCGCCGGCGCCAAGCTGCTGGTGCAGCCGGGCGGCGGGTGCAACACGCAGTACCTGAACCTCCAGAAAGAGGGACAGGACGCGATTCGCGAGTATGTGCGCAACGGTGGCAGCTACTATGGAATTTGCGCGGGCGCGTTCCTCGCGACGCAGAGCGTGCCGAATCGCGGCCGTCTTGGACTTGTCCCGTGGAAGGACGACCAGGAGCCGATCTATCGCGGCTGGGGCAAGATGAACATCGCCTTCACGCCGGAAGGACGCAAGGAACTGGGCTTCACGGAGAAGGAGCGCATGGTGCTGTACTGGGGCGGTCCGGTGATGGTGCCGGGCGAACCGGTGCCGGATACGGACATCCAGGTCTTCGGCAAGTATGCGGGTCTGGAAATGAATACCTGCCAGCCGAAGCCGGTGAAGCCGATGGGCGGCAAGGCGGCGTTCCTGGGCGGCCGCGTGGGCAAGGGCAAGATCTTCGTGAGTGCGATCCATCCCGAGAAGCACGAGCGCACGTACGACATCGTCACCGGTGCGATCAAGTACCTCACGGGCCGTCCTGCCCAGCAGGTGCGGCGCGATCGCGTGCGCGGGGCCCTTTCGGTGGCGAGCGGTCCGCAGTCGAACAAGCCGGGCGCCGAGTTCCTCGTGAAGAACCTGATGCACGATCAGCGTTTCGACCTGCGCGTGGGCGATGTGACGGATAGTGTGCTCGAACACGTCGACGTGGTGCTGCTGCTGAGCCCCGAAAAGACCGGATATGGCAGCGCCCTCCAGGCGTTCGTGAAGAACGGCGGCCATGTGATTGCCTTGGCGAACACGCCCGAGCGCAAGAAACTTGTGGCGAAGTACAAGCCGGGCGCGAAGATCGTCGACTCGTACGAAGCCGTTGTGGCCGAGCTGGTGGCCCTGCGGAAGTAATTGACGTCCGGATGGGTCGATGGAAATTCGGATGGCGGCGCGGGACGGTGCGCGTTGAGGCAAATGTCCGATTGTGGTATAATAATCTTTTCGATGTCTTGTCTAGAGGAATGTCTTTATGCAATCTGTCTCTCGCCGGTTGTTTCTCGGTTTATCAACGGGAGCGCTTCTTGCGCTGACCGGTTGTTCGCTGTTTTCGGCTCGCGGACCGAAGGGCGGTTCGCCTGAGGCCTGGGCGGCGATTTCGAACGGTGCGCCGGTGCGCGTGGCGGTCTATGCGGGCCCAGGTGCACGCGGGGTCGGCATGTTCCGTTGGACGCAGCTGATGGACCAGGCGCCGGAGATGCAGGCGACGTATGTGGATGGTCCGTCCATCCGCGCGGGCGCGCTGCGCGAAATCGATTTGCTTGTGATGCCGGGCGGCATGAGCAATGTCGAGGAGGACAACCTGGGCTTGGAAGGCCAGCAAGAAGTGCGGCGTTTCATCGAGGAAGGCGGTTCCTACGTGGGCACCTGTGCCGGCGCGTTCCTGATGCTGGAACGTGCGAAGGAGCGTCCCCTCGGCATTGTTCCCTTCAGCAGCCGTCGCGGGTGCTGGGGTGGCGAGGCGATGCTGCAGGTCAACTATACGAAGGAGGCCCAGGACCTCTACGGAATCAAGTCGGGTCTGCGGATGGAACGGTTCAACGGCGGCCCGGTGATGGTGCCGAGCAATCCGATCAAGGGTGCGGATTTCAAGGTGATGGCCGAATTCCATTCGAATCTGCACAGCTTCTCGACGAAGAAGAAATTCCCCACGGCCGATGGCAACCTGCCGAGCATGGCGGGCGCCGCGAGTGCGGTTGCGGGCACGTTCGGGAAAGGACGCGTCTGGCTCTTCGCCGGCCATCCCGAATACTATCCGGATACGTGGAAGTCGGTGCGCGATGCGATCCGTTTCGCCACCGGGCGCACGGTCACGCTGCAGGCGCCGCAGCGTCGGCGCGGACAGCTCTCCGTCGGCTGGTGGTGCAAGCCGGGCCTGGGCGCGGCAACGGCCGATGTGGCGCGTTCGCTCGTGCGTGATCGCGACTTCGATGTCACACCCTATTCGACGGATGAAATCTATCGGACGGATCTCCGCCACGAGGATGCGATCGTTGTGCCGGATGCGGCTGACGAAGGCGTCGTGAAGAAGCAGCTGGGGCCTGTTAGCGGCAGCATGAAGGCGTTCGTCGCGTTCATGAACCGCGGCGGCACCGTCGTGACCTGGGGCGCGGCGGCCAAGTACTTCAAGCCGCACAAGAATCTGCGCATTGTTGAAAAGGGAACGGCGGTCGCGGGTGCGCTGCGTGCGCTCAAGCAGTCCCCCCGGCCCGCGCCGCGGAAGGGTCCTGCGCCCAAGAACAAGAATGCCGTTCGCGTGGCGGCCTACTACGATAGTGGCGCGAGCGGTTTTTCCGCCGTGCAGTGGATCAAGCTGCTGTCCCTCTCGCCGGACTGCATCTTCCAGCCTGTCGACGCCGAAGATGTACGCAAAGGTGCGCTCGCGAATGCCGACCTCTACATCGCCCCGGGCGGGAGCAGTGCGGAACAGTCGGCGACGCTGCAGCCGCAAGGTCGTACGAACCTCGTCGAATTCGTCCGCAACGGCGGCACCTACTTCGGCACCTGCGCGGGCTGCTATCTGGCGCATGCGCGGCGGCCGAACGGGAATGCGAAATACGCGCCCCTTGGATTGGTGCCGTATCGTGGACAGCGGAGCCCGTATCGCGGCGGTTCGCTGTTGGAAATCCGCTTCACCGACAACGCCGATCTGTTCGGCTTCAAGGCGAATACCGAACGGACGGTACGCTATCATGGTGGACCTGTGCTTGAAGCGTGCGAGATGATTCCGGGCGCGGACATCAAGGAGATCGCAACCTACGCGTGCGAGGGTGTCTACGCGTTCAATACGAACAGCGCGCCGACGATGCTGGGCCACCCCGCCATCGTCGCGGGGACGTTCGGCAAGGGCCGTGTCGTCGCCTGTTCGCCGCATCCGGAAAGCTTTGTGCACACGCAGGACATCATCCGCGGTGGACTCAAGTATCTCACAGGACGCGACTTCGCGAGCGAGTATCCGCAGCATACGCGGGGCAACCTGGTGGTCGGTTTCCGCGGCAGCTGCCTCCATCGTGACGGCGCCCAGCTCGCGGCCGATCTTTTCCGCGAACCGACTCTCGATGTGCGTGCGGTCGATGGTGACACGATCGGCTGCGGCGACCTCGAACACTGCGATGCGCTCGTGATGGTGCATCTGCGCCGGGTGTCCCCGTTCGTGTGCGCGTTTACGCGGCGGGGCGGAAGCGTCTTCGCCTCTGGCACGGAAGAGCAGTGTGCCGCGCTGCGCAAGCAGGTCAAGGCGCAGAAGCTGAACAATGTCCACATTTTCACGACAACCGAAGCGCTGAAGCAGGCGCTCGTGGAATTTTCGAATCAACCCGTAAAGGAGAACTAATCAATGTCCAAGAATCCCTTTTTGCCCGTCGCTGAATTTCCTGATTTCCCGAAGATGACGCCCGCGCTTGCGGACGAGGCGCTGCCGAAGCTCCTTGCCGATGTGCGTGCGAAAGTCGATGCGCTGGAAAAAGGAAATGACTGTTCCTGGGACGGTTTTGTGCGCGCGCTCGACGAGGCGCAGCGTCCGCTTTGGGACGCCTGGTTCTGCGTGGGGCATCTGATTTCCACCTGCAGTACGGAGGGCTGGCGCAAGCTGCAGGAAAAGTACCAGGGCGAGATCGTGCTGTTCTCGTTGCGCGTGGGACAGTCGAAGGTCTTCTTCGCGCGGGCGAAAGAGCTGCGGGCGAAGGTCGCGCAGCTGCCGGATACGCCGAAGCGCGGCACGCGGTTGCGCATCCTCGACAATATGATCCTCTCGGCGACGCTCTCGGGCGTGGCGCTCGACGGCGCGAAGCAGACGCGGTTCAATGCGATCCAGACGGAGATTCAGAAGCTGCAGAACGACTTCCGCAACCACGTGCTGGATGCGACGAAGGCGTTTTCGCTCGTGCTCACGAAGCCCTCCGAACTGGATGGATTGCCCGAGTCGATGCGCAGACAGCTCGCGGGCGACAACGATCCGAAGACGGGTCCCTGGCGCGTGACGATTGACGATGCTGTCTTCACGCCTTTCATGAAGTATTCGAAGAACCGTCCGGTGCGCGAGGCGATCGCGCGGGCCCGTGCCACGCGGGCGACCGTAGGTGCCTCGGACAACACGCCGATCATCGCCCGCCTGCTGGCGTTGCGTCAGGAGCTCGCGGAACTGCTCGGTTACAAGAACTTCGCCGAACTCTCGCTCGCGCAGAAGAGCGCACCTTCTACCGCAGCCGTCAATGCGATGATCGATGAACTCGCGGCGGCCTCGAAGCCCGTGGCGGCGAAGGAACGGGCCGCCCTCAAGGCCTTTGCGGCGAAGGCGGGCTGGACCGAGAAGCTCGAGGCCTGGGACCTGACCTACTGGGCGGAACGCCAGCGCGAGCAGCTCTATTCCTATTCTGAGGACGAGCTTTCTAAGTATTTTAACTTACCCGTGGTTCTGAAGGGCCTCTTCGGCCTTGCGAACCGACTCTTCGGCGTGACGGTGGAAGAGGCGGACTGGGCTGCGCCTGTGTGGCACAAGGACGTGCGGTTCTTCCGCGTGAAGAACGAGACGGGCAAGACGATCGCCCATTTCTATTTCGACCCGTATTCACGTCCCGGCGTGAAGAACGGCGGCGCCTGGGCGGATGCCTTCCACGCGCATGAACGCACGGCGGATGGCACCGAGCACCTGCCGCTCGCGCTCGTCTGCTGCAATCAGTCGGCGCCCGACAAGGACGGACGCGCCCTCATGCGTTTCCGCGAAGTGGAGACGCTCTTCCACGAATTCGGCCACGCGCTGCAGCACATGCTCTCGACTGTCGACGACGCTGCGGCGTCCGGCTTCGGTCTCATCGAATGGGATGCGGTTGAAATCGCGTCGCAGTTCATGGAGAACTGGTGCGTGGACAAGAAGACGGTGAAGTCCTTCGCGCGCCACTGTGAAACGAACGAACTCATTCCCGATGCGCTGATTGAACGCGTACGCGCGGCGAATAACTATCGTGCCGCGTATGCGAGTCTGCGCCAGCTCTGCTTTGCGCGGACGGACTTCGCGCTGCACACGAAGCCGCCGGCGGATGCGAATGCCCTGAAGGACGCCGTCTTTGGCGATCTGCTGCCGGATATTTTCGTGCCGGGCGATCGCTTCCTCAATGCGTTTACGCATATTTTCAGCGGCGGCTACTCGGCCGGCTACTATGGCTACAAGTGGAGCGAAGTGATGAGCGCCGACGTGTTCGGTGCGTTCGAAGAGGCGGGCCTCGACAACGAAGCCGAAGTGCGGCGTCTCGGTCGCGCGTATCGCGATACCTTCCTTTCGCTCGGCGGCAGCGTGGATCCGATGGTGGTCTTCAAGCGCTTCCGCGGTCGGGCGCCCTCGACGAAGGCGCTTCTGAGGCAGACTGGACTTCTTGCGAAGTAAAGTAAGGTAAAAGGCATTAAACGAAAATGTACAAACGATTGTTGACGATTCAGGATGTCTCTTGCGTAGGACAGTGCTCGGCGACGGTAGCCGTGCCTGTCATTTCCGCCTGCGGTGTCGAGTGCGCCGTTCTGCCGAGCGCCGTTCTCTCCAATCATACGGGCGGGTTCAAGAGCTGGACCTTCTGTGACCTGACGGGCGAAATGGCCAAGATCGAGTCCGAATGGGTGAAGCAGAAAATCGGTTTTGATGCCTTCTATACGGGATATGTGTGCCCGTCCCAGATCGACCCCATCCTCAGCATCATGGCGCATTGCGCGAATCCGGGTGCTGTGCGTGTGGTCGATCCCGTGATGGCCGACAACGGGAAGCTCTACCCGGGTTTCGAGGCCGACTTCCCGCAGCAGATGGCGCGCCTTTGCAACGGGGCCGACTATCTGCTGCCGAATCTGACGGAGGCGGCATTCCTGCTTGGGCAGCAGCCCGTGCTGGAAGGCTACGACAAGGCGTTCATCGAGCGGACGATCGCGGGGCTGCACAAGCTTGGCGCGAAGAACGTGATCCTCACGGGCGTTTCGTTCGAACCGAATCTGCTCGGTACGGCGGTCTCGGACGGGACGGGCGTGCGGTATGATTTCAATCCGCGTCTGTTGCGTGTGTCGCACGGTACGGGCGATGTCTATGCAAGCGTTTTTGCAGGCGCCGTTCTGCGGGGTCTTTCGGCTTTCGATGCGGCGGCGCTTGCGGCCGACATCGTGTGCCGTTCGATCGAGCTGACGGAAGACAGCCATTGGTACGGTGTCGCTTTTGAACTCGCGCTTCCCGACCTCGTCGACCGACTGGGATAAGCTGGATGTAAATCAATTCAAGACAAGGAGATGATGATGAAGAAACTGATGACGATGTGCTGTCTGATGGGGTTGGGTGTGGCGTTGGCCGCGGAACCTCAGGCGCAGAATGTGCCGGACCTGATGACGACGAAGGCGGGGCAGAAGGTGACCACAGTCGAGATGTGGGAAAAGGTGCGCCGTCCTGAATTGATGAAGACGTTCCTTGAGAACGAGTACGGGTATCGTCCGGTCGAGCGCCCCGATTCGCTCACGTTCGAAACCGCCGAGCCCGACAAGGTGATGATGGACGGCAAGGCGCTGCGCAAGCGCATTCGCGCGCGTTGGACGGGTCCGAAGGGCGCGCACAGTTTCGTGTTCACGGCATTCATTCCGATGACGGGCAAGACCAAGCCCGCGCCGGGATTCATCCTCATCTGCAACCGTCCGCCGGAACAGAACATCGATCCGAACCGTCAGTTCAAGAGTCCGTTCTGGCCGGCCGAGGAAATCGTTGCGCGCGGCTATGCGGCGCTTTCGTTCTGGAACGGCGACATCGCGGCGGACAATGCGAAGACCGGGTGCCAGACGGGTGTGTTCACATGCTATGGTACGGAACGTACGCCGAACAGCTGGGGCGTGCTCTCGGCGTGGGCCTGGGGTGCGAGCCGCGTGCTCGACTGGGTTGAGACGGAACCGATGCTCGATGCGAAGCATTTTGGCGTCGTGGGCCATAGCCGCGGCGGCAAGACGGCGCTTGTGGCGAGTGTGATGGATTCGCGTTTCGCGATGGCGTGCTCGAACGACTCGGGCTGCAGCGGCGCGAAGCTGAACCATATCACGCTGCCTAAGAGCGAGACGATCAAGATCATCACGCGTGCGTTTCCGCACTGGTTCTGCGTGAACTATCGCCAGTTTGCGGGCAAGGACCAGGAAATCGATTTCGACCAGCACATGTGGATGGCGCTCATTGCGCCGCGCGCGGTGGCGATTGCGTCCGCCAGCGAAGACCACTGGGCGGGCCAGGAAGGCGAATACCTGACGGGCAAGTATGCGTCGCCCGCATGGGAGCTCTACGGGAAGAAGGGGCTTGTTTCGTCCGACTACACGAAGCCGGGCGAAGCGCGGCAAGAAGGAACGATCTCGTACCATCTGCGTCCGGGCGGCCACAATCTGCTGCTGCACGACTGGAACCGCTACATGGATTTCGCCGACCGTCTCGGCTGGCGTAAGTGAGTCGATCAAAGGAGGTCCAGATGAAGACAAGGGCGTTCGCCGTCGTGTTGGGTGCGGTGTTGATGGCAGGTGTTTGTGCGGCCGTGGAAGACTTGGCGGCATTTGTCGACCCGTTTATCGGAACGGCGGCGACAGGTCACACCACGCCGGCCGCCTGTGTGCCGTTCGGGCTCGTACAGGCGGGTCCGGATACGGGCCGCGGGGGATGGGACCACTGCAGCGGCTACATCTGGACCGACAAGACGGTTTGCGGTTTCTCGCAGACGCACCTGAATGGAACGGGATGTTCGGATTTGGGCGACTTGCCGATTCTGCCGTTCCGGGGCGACAGGCCTGAGCCGCAGGTGTTGGACAAATCCACGGAAACGGCTGCACCCGGCTATTATGCGGTGACGCTTAAAGATGCGCGCGTGCGCGCTGAAATGACGGCGCGTCCGCATGTCGGTTTCTATCGCTTCACCTATCTGGGTGACGGCGCGCGCCGCCTGCTCGTCGACTGCCAGAGTGCCGTCGGCGGAAATCCGCAGCGTCAGATCACGCGGGCGGAAGTGGCGTTGAACGCCGACAAGCGCGGCGTGTCCGGACGCCTCTCGCGGTCCTGCTGGGTGAGCCGCACCTATTCGTTCGCGCTCGTCTTCGATCGGCCCTACACGAAGGTCGTAGAACTGCCGCGGGGGAAGGACGAGAAGGCCCCGCGCTATGTGTTCGACTTCGACCTCAAGCCGGGCGAGACGCTGCAGGTGAAGGTGGCGCTTTCGGCGGAAGGCGATGTGGCGGCGGCCGAAAAGAATCTCGCAACGGAGGCGAAGGACTGGAATTTCGATGCCGTTCGCCAATATGCGCGCCTTCAGTGGAACGCCCTGCTTGCGCGTGTGGCGGTGGATGGCGACACGGCGGCGAAGACGAGTTTCTACACGTCGGTCTACCATCTCTTCATGCAGCCGAACAATCTCGCGGATGTCGGGGCGAAGCCGTTCTTCTCGACGCTGTCCTGCTGGGATACGTTCCGTGCGGCGCATCCGCTCTATACGCTTCTGGCGCCCGATGCGGTGCCTGGGCTCGTCGATACGATGCTCGAGCAAGGCCGTCGGACCGGCTATCTGCCGATCTGGACGCTCTGGGGCAAGGACAACCAGTGCATGATCGGCACGCATTCGATCCCGGTGATCATTGACGCCGCGTTCAAGGGACTTCTCCCGAAGGGCGCCGATTTGACGGCGATCTACGAGCAGATCAAGGAGACGCTGACGAAACCCCATCCGGGCCGTCGGAAAGAGAACTGGGATCTGCTCGACAAGTACGGCTACTACCCGTGCGACCTCGTCAAGCGCGAGAGCGTGAGCCGTACCTTCGAGTGCGCCTACGACGACTGGTGCGCGGCGCAGCTGGCGGCGAAGCTCGGGCGGACGGAAGACGCGGCGTTCTTCACCAAGCGGTCGAATTATTGGAAGAACGTGTTCGACGCGAAACAGGGCTTTGCGCGCGGCAAGGATTCGAAGGGTCGGTGGCGCACGCCGTACAGTCCCTACAAGCTGGGCAACGATTTTACCGAAGGCAACGCCTTCCAGTATTCGTGGCACGTGATGCAGGATCCGGAGGGGCTTGTGGCGCTGATGGGTGGACGCGAGGCGTTCATCAAGAAACTCGACACGCTCTTCACCGCGCCCGAGAAGGTCAAGGACGCGGGCAACATCGTCGATGTGACAGGCCTCATCGGCCAGTATGCCCACGGAAACGAACCGAGTCACCATGTGGTCTACTTCTATTCGCTCGTCGGCCGGCGCGATCGGACGGCCGAACGCGTGCGCGAGGTGTTCGACCGTTTCTATCTGCCGAAACCGGATGGCCTCTGCGGCAACGACGACTGCGGTCAGATGAGCGCGTGGTACGTCTTCTCCGCGATGGGATTCTATCCGTTCAACCCGTGCGGTGGCGAATACGTGCTGGGTGCGCCGCAGCTGCCGCGTGTCAGGCTGAGCCTGCCGGGCGGGAAGCGGTTCTCGGTGTTCGCGATCAATCTGTCCGAAAAGAACAAGTATGTGAAGTCCGTGATGCTCAACGGCAAGCCCTACACCGATCCGATCCTCCGCCATGCGGACATCATCAAGGGTGGCGAGCTTGTTTTCACGATGACCGACAAGCCCGAGGCTGGCAAGTGATTGAACAGGTACAAGAACAGTAAGTAACAAAACTTAGAGGAATAAGAGATGAAGATGATGAAGTTTGCGGGTGTGGCACTGGCGGCTGCGTTGTTGATGTGCGGTGCGGGTTGTGTGACGGCGCCGATGGGTGCGAGCGGGGAGGCTTGGACCGCGATTTCGAACGGGGCGCCGATTCGCGTGGCGGTCTATACGGATAAGGGTGCGCGGAGCAAAGGCATGTTCCGCTGGTTGCAGCACATGGAGCTTTCGCCGGATGTGAAGTTGACGCCGGTCGATGGCGAGTCGATTCGCAACGGTGTGCTCGACACGGTCGACGTGCTCGTGATGCCGGGCGGCCGCGCGACGATCGAGGCGCGTGCGCTGCAGACGAACGGTCTCGACAAGGTGCGTGCGTTCATCCATCGTGGCGGCTCCTATGTGGGAACGTGCGCGGGGTGCTTTATGGTGATGCAGTATGCGCGCGGCGAGCATCTCATGCCGTTGATCCCGTATACCTTCTGGCGCAAGGGCGACAAGCCCGATGGCGAACGGGGTCCGTATCTCGCTGAGGGCGATAAGGAGATCGTGTTCAACGATGCGTCGGCGAAGGCGTGCGGCATTTCAGGTACGCATAAGATCCGGTATGCGGGCGGTCCCGTGTTGTGGCCCACGGGCGAGACGATCCCCGACGCCAAGATGCAGGCGTTCGCGAAGTACGCGCCGACGACGAAGACGAAGGGCGTTGAAGGCAAGTCCATCGGCGACTGCGTCGCCTGCGTGGCGGGTACGTACGGCAAGGGACGCCTTTTCGTGCTGGCCGTGCACCCGGAAGCGAATCCGAAGAATACGGACGTGGTGCAGGGTGCGTTCAAGTTCGTGACGGGTCGCATGGTTCGTTTCCCGGAACAGCAGAAGGATGAGAAGGCGCTGCGCGTGGGTTTCTACTGTGCCAACGCGCTGGGACCGCAACTGGCGCGCTGGGCGATGGACCTCGTGTCGAGTCCGGACTACTTGGTGGAGCCTGTTACCACGGACATGCTGGCGGAAGGCGTCCTCAATCCGGCGAAGCTGCCGGTGTTCGTGACGGGCGAGCCGCGCGATCTCGAAACGCAGAAGCTCCAGTTCGATTCGCAGAAGGGCGCGGCACGGGTGCGGAAGTATCTTGAGAAGGGCGGCAAGGTGATCACGTGGGGTCCGGCCAAGGACTTTGCGGCGTTCAAGGAACCGCATGCGAATTTGATCGTCGCCAAGGACGCGGCGGCGGCGCGTGCGGCGTTGGAAGAACTGAAGAAGTAAGATCGTCGGACGACGACGAAATCCCCAAGCTGGAATCAAGACGTCAGAGGAGAATGGGTTGTGGCTGAAGAACTGACACCGATGCAGCGGCAGTACCGTGCAATCAAGAACACGTTGCCGCCAGGCTCGATTCTGATGTTCCGTCTCGGGGATTTCTATGAGATGTTCGGCGAGGATGCGGTCATTGCTTCGCCGATTCTGGGCGCGACGCTGACCCAGCGTGCGGGCGCGCCGCTTTGCGGCGTGCCGTATCACGCGCTGGACGCCTATCTCGCGAAGCTCATTCGCGCGGGCAAGACGGCCGCCATCTGCGACCAGATGGAAGATCCGCGTCTCGTCAAGAAAGGACAGATCGTCCGCCGCGAAGTGACGCGCATCGTCACGCCCGGTACGGTCACGGAGGACGGTCTTCTCGACGAGAACGTCAACACATACATCGCCGCAGTGGCGGGTACGGGACTCGCGCTGCTTGACCTCTCCACCGGCGAATTCGCCGTCGAACCGTTTGCCGCGCAGGAAAAACTGTTCGATGCGCTGGCGCGGTATCGTCCGGCAGAGCTTGTGCTGCCGAAACCCGATGACGACGAGGCGGCCCCGAAGGGACCTTTCGCCGAGATGGGGCTGAATGTGTCCTACACGGACGCATGGACGTTCAGTCTGGATGCCGCACGCGAGGAGCTGCTGCGTCATTTCAATGTGACGGCGCTCGATGGTTTTGGATTGGAAGGGAAGGGCGATCTCATTTGCGCTGCCGGTGCGTTGCTCTACTATGTGCATACGACGCTGCGTCATCCGGTCGATCACGTGCGGAGCGTGCGGTTGCGCGAAGCGGGCGACTTTTTGGCGCTCGACGCCGGGTCGATCCGCCATCTCGCGCTGCTGCCGGGTGAAAGCGTGTCGCGTGAAGCGTCCCTGCTCGGGGTGCTGAATGTCGCGAAGACGCCGATGGGATCGCGTCTGGTGGCGAGCTGGATTCGTCAGCCGTTGCGGCGTGCGGACGCGATCAATGCCCGTCTTGATGCCGTCGAGGCGTTCGTGAAAGACCGCATTGGACTTTCCTCGCTGCAGACGCGTCTGGGGGATGTGCGCGATCTTGAGCGTCTCATTGCAAAAGTCGATTCGGGGCGTGCCAATGCGCGCGATCTCAAGGCGCTTGCGGCGTCGTTGCGTCCGGTGCCGGAACTGAAGGCGAGCGTGGGGGCCAATCCGTCTGCGGCCCAGGGCGTGCTGGCGGATGTCCAGGCGCGTCTTTCGCCGGAGAACGACGTGGTGGACTTGATCGACCGTGCGATTGCGGAAAATCCGAATGTGCTGCTCACGGAAGGCAATCTCATTGCGCCCGGCTACAATGCCGAACTCGATGAGCTGCGGAACATCGCGACCGAGGGACATCGCTGGATCGCCCAGTACCAGGCGAAGGAAGTCGAGCGCACGGGCATCAAGACGTTGCGCGTACGCCGGAACAGCGTCTTCGGTTTCTACATTGAAATTTCCAAGGCGGCGGCCGTAAGCGCACCGCCCGAGTACGAGCGTCGGCAGACGCTCACGAACGCGGAACGGTTCACGACGCCGGAGCTGAAGGAATACGAGCAGAAGGTGCTGGGGGCGCAGGATCGCAGTTTTGCGCTGGAACAAGACATCTTCCGCGAGGTGGTGCGTCAGGTGGCCGAACGGACGGCGCCGATCCAGCAGACGGCCGGAGCCATTGGCGAATTGGATGCGCTGCTCGCGTTTGCCGATCGGGCTTTGGCGCTGGGGTATGTGCGGCCGACGGTCGATGAATCGGACATCCTTGACATCGTCGACGGACGCCATCCGATCATCGAGCAGTTGCCCGATGCGGAACCGTTCGTGCCGAATTCGACAAAACTCAATGGCACGACGGATCAGATCATGTTGATCACGGGTCCGAACATGGCCGGTAAGTCGACATACATCCGTCAGGTCGCGACGCTGGCGGTGATGGCGCAGGCGGGCAGTTTCGTGTCGGCGGCGCGGATGCGGCTGGGGGCGCTCGATCGCGTGTTCACGCGCATTGGCGCGGGGGACGATCTCTCGCGTGGACGGTCCACCTTCCTCGTGGAGATGCAGGAATGCGCCAACATCCTCAACAATGCAACGCCGCATTCGCTTATCATCCTCGATGAAATCGGACGCGGCACGTCGACCTTCGACGGCATTTCGATTGCCTGGAGCGTGGCCGAGTATCTGCATGAGAATCCGAAGACGAAGGCGAAGACGCTCTTCGCGACGCATTATCATGAATTGACCGATTTGACGGACAAGTTCTCGGGCATCAAGAACTACACGGTGCGGGTGAAGCAGGATGGTGAACGGATCGTTTTCCTGCGGCGCATTGCGCCCGGCATTGCCGAGAAGAGCTTCGGCATCCATGTCGCCGCCATGGCGGGATTGCCGAAGGCGGTTGTCGATCGTGCGGACCAGATTCTCAAGAACCTCGAGGCGAACGACCTCGACGTCAATGCGCCGAAAGCGGTTCGCCGTCCGCGCAAGAAACTCAGCGACCTGCCGGGACAGATGACGCTGTTCTGATTCCGATTAGAACACGCGGTTGTTGATCTCGGCGGCCGAGTTGAGGCAAGCACGGTAGTCGCTGGGCGTCTTGGCGATCGGGAAGCGAATGCCGGCCCAGTCGAGCTTGTGGTGCTTGTTGCCGCTGATGTAGCGGAAGCCGATCTTTTCAAGTGCGGCAAGAGCCGTGTTGTCGAGCGTCGAGCCGGCCTCCTTGACGATCTGCTTGACCTCGGCGCGGCGCTGTTCAAGTTCGCCGGTCGGCGGATTCGTCACCAAGACGGCTTCCAGCACGCGTGCACGGCGGTCGCGTCCTCCGGCTTCGGCGGCGCGGTAGGCCTCGGCGAGCGTTTCCACTACATGTTCGCGGATTTCGCCGAAGAACTTCTCGGCAAGTTCGCTCGGCTTGTCGAGCAGGGCGGTTTCGGAAGGCGTGCTTGGTTCTGTCGTCGGGAGACTCGGCGCGGGCGTTTGTCCTGCGGGCTGCTTTTCAAACTGCGCGGCAAGTGCCGTCTGGGCGGTTGCAAGTTCCGCGCGCAGACGGGCGATTTCCGTTTCGGCGGCTGTCAGCTGGGCACGCAGCTCGTCGGTCTGTCCGTGCGCGGCTGTCAGCTGGGCGCGCAGCTCGTCGGTCTGTCCGTGTGCGGCTTCCAGCTGCGCGTGCGATTTGGCAAGGTCGATGCGGATGGCATCGAGTTGGGTTCGCGTGTCATTCTCCTTCGTCCGGTCGGATTCGATTTGCGCCTGGGCTTCGGCAAGTGCGGAGTTGGCGTTGGCGAGCTGCTCGTTGGCGGCGACGAGTTCGGCGGCCATCTCGGCGCAGGCGGCCTTCTGGGTTTCGATTTCCGCCTTGAGTTCGTCCTCGCGTGCGGCGGCTTCGGCGGCGAGTTCCGCTTCGCGTGCGGCGATACGCGCTTCAACTTGTTCCTCGCGCACGCGTGAAACGGTCGCCGGGGTGACGACGGTCGTACGAAGGACCGGCACGCCGGCAGACGCGGTCGGCTTTTTCTTCTTCGGGGTTTCGCGCGGACCGAGCAGCGACGAGAAGTAGTCCTCAGAATCCGCGGCGTTGGCTAACGCCCGGTCAGCCGGCTCGGCAGGCTTGGCAGGCTTCACCGGTTCCGCTTCAACGGGTTTGAATTTCTTCAGCTGTGAAAAATCGTTATAGGTGCCCATGTCTTCTCGTCCTTTCAGAAGAGAAGGATTATACCATTTTTTACTGTTTTAGGCAGGAGATAATTTCGAACAACGTAACGCTCACGGGTTTCTTGTCAAATGAGTTGTGTGAGGAAGGATCGTGCGGGGACGATGACCGCCTCATGTGGGTAGGCGAAGCAATCAATCCGCTCATACTGAGCGTCAAATACGACCTGAAGGGCGTATGGAACATTCAATTTCGACTGAAACTCCTTCAACACTGGAGACAACTTTCGATTTTGGCTCTTACATTCGATCAACATCCAGGGGAGCCCGTCCTTGCTGACGAGGAAGTCGACTTCTTTTTTCTGTTTTGTCCGAATATAGTGCAGTGCGTACTCGCCGAGCCCGAGGTCTGTCCAGAAATCAACTGATTTCAATAGATGGCAGGCGAGCATCGTTTCATGGCGTTTGCCCCGATCGGAAATTCCAGACCAATCGCGCAAATACCATTTCGGGGTCTTTCTCAGCGAATTGGCGATATCCTTACTCCACGGTGTGACTCGAAAACCAAAGAAGAAACTTTGCAAGATGCTCACCCAACTGCGGATGGTGACCTCATTGACGTGGACCTCCGCTCCCAACGAGGAGTAGACCAGCATCTCGCCGGAACGTTGCGAGAGGATACGAGCCATTGCCTCAAGCTGGTCGAGGCCGCGAATTTCCGTATCTTTGGGGACATCTCCGCGCATCAACTGCTCAAAACGAAGTCGTTGCCAACGTCTCAATTGCAGTTTATCTGCCTTACAGAAAGGTTCTGGAAAGCCACCATATTCGTAGAGCCGATTCCAGTCGTTTTCCGGCAGCTGGGCGAGTTCATGCACCACGTCTTCCGTGGGGAGAGTTGTTCGAATCAGCTCGCCAACCGAGAACGGATGCATTCGATAGGGATAGTAACGGCCCATCAGACTGTCGCCGACCTTCTTGTACACATCCAGTCGGGCGCTACCCGTGACAAATACCCGTGCCTTTTGTCCGTAGAGATCAAAGAATCCTTTGAGAAACTGTTTCCATTTAGAGAAATGATGGAGTTCGTCGAACGCAACAACTGGTAATCGCGTCTGCGGGGCGGCCAGGCCAATGTCTTCGGCAACCGCATCTTCGCCCTTGAGTATCAGGGTACGTGCGGAAAGGTTGTCCCAATTGTAGTAGACATCCTGAAATTCTTCGCAGAGTGTTGTCTTGCCGACTTGACGCGGCCCGGAGAAGAACAGCATCTGACGATCGTTTTCAAGATGGTAACGGGCTAGTTCGTTATAGATTCTTTTGATCCGCATAGCGAAAGGATTATATCATATTCGCGTTGGCGAAGCAATTACCAAACCAAAGTCAATTAAGGAATGGTAATTACCGTTCCTGAATGGAATTTGGTTTGGTGTTTGTGTTCAAGTGTACTATGAAAAGGATCGAACCGAATGTTCCGTCGCTCGCGAACCGTGTCAACACGTTCATCGAGCTTTCAAAGCACATCAGTCATCACGCGCGCGAACGCATCGTCTGGCGGTTCGATCCGCTCATCCACACGGACACCCTGACGCCGAAGATTCTGCTAGAGCGCATCCGGCGCATCGGCGATCAAATCGCCCCTTACACGTCGCGCCTGATCTTCAGCTTCATCGACATCAACGCCTACGCGAAAGTGGCGAAGAACCTCAAGCGAGGCGGCATTGCTGCACGCGAGTTTACGCGAGAGGAAATGCTTGAAGTCGCCGAGGGCCTCACGGTGATGATGAAGGAATGGGACATGGCGGCAGACACGTGCGGTGAACTCGCAGACCTGCCCGGCATCGAGCATAACCGCTGCATCGACGATCGATTGATCGTCAAGTGTCTCCCGCACGATGCCGAGCTGATGAAGTTCATAGGTGCGCGACTTGTCCCGGGCGAACCGCTCCTCGGGATCCCTGATCGTTGGGAGCCCGGCGATTACCGAAAGGACAAAGGCCAACGCGAGGCGAGTGGCTGCATCCTCTCGAAAGACATCGGCGAATACAATACCTGCCCGTACCTCTGCCATTACTGCTACGCCAATACCTACAACGCTGCGGCCTTGGCCAATTATCAACAACATCTCGAACACCCGCATGCGGAAACGATCACGGGAAAATGAGAGTGCTTGATTCACTGATCGTACACGGGTGAATCTGAATAATTTACCACGCTTTCCTCTTGTTCCAGCCTCTGGCCTGTGGCGTATAAACACGGAGTACGCGGAGGCACGGTGGCACGGAGAGAATTGGAGGGCGACTTTCGCCGCGCTGAATAAGAAGGCGTAGATGTGGGAAAATCACATCATGTGAAAATTGCATTTGATAATCCCTCTCTTGTTATGATATAATCTCTCTGTCTTTGAGAATCAAGGCGAAATGATATGTTGATACGATTCATAACGGAAAACTTCGGATCCATTAGGGATCGGGTTGAATTCAGTATGGTGGCCAGTAAGGTGGCGCGCCATCCGGGTCATGTCCATGAAGTGTCTGGCAAACGCATTCTTCGCAGTTCGTTTATCTTCGGTGCGAATGCAGGCGGCAAGACGACATTCTTTCGTGCCATGAGCTTTGCCATTGATGTGATCCGAAAAGGTGTCCGGCATGTTTCATGTGCCAATCGGGCGTTCAAATTGGGTGACAAGTTAAATGACAAAGGGATGTTCCAATTCGATTTTATTGTCGACGGACGTGTTTACTCCTATGGCTTTGTCGTCTCTTACAATTCAGTTTCCATTGTGGCTGAATGGCTTTATCTTTGCGATGACGCGAAAAAGAGCGTTTGCATCTTTAATCGTGAGACAGAAAAGGGAGGGGTTCGCTTTGAGACCGATTTGACGGCGTCTGACATAGATCCGCAGTGGTTTTCGTTTTATAGGAAAGATTTTGCCGGCGGGGACAATTCGCAGGTATTGGCCATAAGCGACCTGAATCGCCGTCAGTCTCAAGGTAATTCGCTGGTCGTTCATGCGCAAAGGGCGAAGATGTTTTTCCGTCGGTTCGTGATGATTGCCCCAGATGATGTCTATGGCAATGGATTATATCTTCATGGCGATGCAGACTCGCAGGCTCGCTTGGAAGAGTATCTGCGCCTTTTTGATACGGGTATTACGAAGATAATTCTTAAGGAACTTAAATACGACGAGGTGGTCAAGGCGTTGCCGGCTTCAATTCGTGATGAATTACAGCATGACTTTCAACGAGCTTTGGAGGATGAAAATCGGAAGCGGCATTTGACGGCAACTGTTTCCAATGATGTTACAACCAACTTTTTTGATATCAATGACGGCAAGATTAGGGTTCGAAAACTACTTTTTGAGCATGGCAAGCGGGGAATCTTGTTCGAACGTCCAGAGGAATCTGACGGTACCAGGAGACTATTCGACTTGCTGCCCTTGCTGTTGGTGTTGAAGAGCGGTGCCATTGTGTTTGTGGACGAACTTGACCGCAGTCTCCATACCAAGGCGACGACGGAGTTCATTCGCCGGTTTCTTGAGCAAACTGATCGCAACGGCTCCCAATTGATCGTCACCACGCATGATGGCGAGTTGCTGGATCTTGATCTGCTTCGCCAGGATGAGATTTGGTTTGTCGAACGCGATGACAATCATGTCTCGCATCTTTATCCGCTCTCGCGTTTTAACGCTCGATTTGACAGTAAGGTCAAAAAGGATTATCTTCTTGGCCGATATGGGGCACTTCCGATATTTGGTCGATTAGGAGAGCTTGAGGCATGAGTGGCGTTGAATCACATTATCGCGTTGCCACTTCCGCACTTGAGCGCCCGTACGACAGTGAGAAGGATAAGATTCACCCAAATGTCATCTATTTCCTGTCGGTTGAGGGGGACTGTACGGAATACGACTACTTTACTCGTCTAAATGCCTATTTGCAGAGTGCCAACCCATTGTCCCGGTTGGTGATCAATGTTCAGACCCCATGCCATTCCGGCTTGTGCTCGCCAGCGCAGGTGTATGATCTTCTTCTTCAATGTGCTGAAATACGCAAGCCTAAAATCGAGCTCAGGACTTTCTCGACGAAATTTAAGAAGAAGTATGGCAAGCGCCTTGATCATTATTTCGATCCGGTTCGGGTGACGCAGAAGGAATTGGCGGAATTCAAGCGAGATCTGGAGGCGCTTCAAATTCGGTATGACGTCGTCAATCACGTGCATAGTTTCGGAACCGTCGAAGGCAAGGTCCATCCTGATGACTTCTTCGGAATGGTCATTGACCGAGATCGGTTGACCCATACTGATCCGAAACAACTTCTCGCGATTTGTAATGAGTGTGCGCAGAACGGTTTTAGGTTCTGCATCTCCAATCCTTGTTTTGAACTTTGGCTCTACCTTCACAAGGTGGATGTTGCGCAGAAGGCAAGTGACGTCGAAAAGCGATGTATGTTGGCAAACTCGAAACAACATGGTGCCACCTATATGGCTCGGCTTGTTAAGAAGAAGTGCGGTCATGCTAAAAGTATCCAGGAACGAGATTTCAACAGACACTACAAGAAGAATCTGCGATGTGCCATCAGGAATGCCAAGGGCTTGACGACCAAGATGCCTGCGCTCTTGAAGAAACTTGGCACAAATGTCGGCGATCTTGTCGCTGAGGTGTTGGATTATTGCGAGGAGAACAGGAGGTGAAGAAATGTTGAAGAAGGTCTATGTTGATAATTACAAGTGTTTTGTGAATAGCGAGATCGCACTTGACTCCGACACAATGCTGGTTGCCGGTGCGAATGGCGCAGGCAAGTCGACATTCTTTGAAATTCTGGAACTCCTGAGGGATATTGTCGGTAGGGGCGCGTCGATCGTGTCCGAGACACAACCGGACGGCCTTCACTTTTTGGGCGAGACCTATACGCGTTGGAAAAAATCAAATGTGTCGGCGGAGAAGTCGCAGCATTTTGAGCTGGTCGTTGAAGATAATGGCGGCGAGTACCTCTATAGGCTGACGCTTGACGACAAGACGAAAGGCGGGTTGCCGCGAATCTGCAAGGAGGAACTGTCCTTTGACGGGCACCCCTTGTTCCTTTACGCGGATTCGATCGTTCATCTTTTCGACAACGCGACATACGTAGAGAAGGTGCAGTTCGGCGCGGACTGGTCGCGCTCGTTCATACCTTCAGTCACAGATCGGATCGAGAACGCGAAGTTGATCAAATTCCGTGATTGGATGAGAAACATTGTCGTGCTCAGCCCCAATCCCTGGAATGTCTCGGGGGTGGCTGGCAAGGAGAACCAATTTCTGCTCCGTGACTTCTCGAATTTCGCGTCTTGGTTCCGCTATCTCAAGCAGACGATTTCAGATCGACGGTACGAGATGTTTTTGCAGGAGATTCGTCATGCCGTTGACGGGCTGCAGGGCATTCGTCTGAATCCGATCGGCGATTCGGCGATGGAGATCAAGCTTCAGTTCGGCGCAAAGGATGACAACGAGTACACTTTGGGCGAATTGTCTGAAGGTCAGCGCCTGCTGGTCGCTCTCTATGCGGCCATCCATTTCGGCATGAACAAGGCGAGCTTGTTCTGCATTGATGAGCCGGATAACTTTTTGGCGATCAACGAGATCAATCCGATTGTCGAGACGCTCTTCAACGGCGATGCGGAGGCCCAGGTGCTTGTCTCGTCGCACAATGCGGAGATTTTCAACCACGTTTCTGGTGAAAGCGGAATCTATTTCTCTCGGCGTGAGAAGGTTGATGGATCGGCAACGCGGGTGAAGCCGTTCAAGGATGTCCTTGCGGGCAATCCGGGACTTTCGAACTCGGAAATCTTCAAGCGCGGATGGGAGGTCTGACATGGCGGGATCAAAGGATGTCGTGCTTGTTTGTGAGGATGCGGCGCATAAGGCGTTTGTTTATTCCTGTCTTTCTAAGTTCGGTGTTGATGACCTGAAGTGGCATATTACCGCGTATGTCGCGTCGCAGGAGCGTCAGGGTGGAAATCGTGACGATGTCATTGAGCGACTTACGGGGACTGAGTTCGCTTCGTGGGAAAGCCGATGTGCCCGGCACAAGGTTCTTCTAGTCGCGGTAATTGATGCAGATGAGGATTCGTTGACGGACGCAAGGTCTCGTTTGCCCATGTCGGCCCTTTACGGGGACTTGTTTGCCGTAGTGATTCCAAGGCGAAATATCCAGACTTGGGTTGAATTGTCACGCGACGGCGCTTCGACGACCTCGCCCGACGAGAATACGGACTATAAGCGAACAGCCACGAAATCGAGTAAGAGCGCAAAGGAAGCGGCCAAGATATTGCTGTCCTGGTATCCAGATTCGCCGCCCGAGGCAATTGCCGAAAATCCGGCCTGGCAGACCTTTGCGAAGCAGATGTCGGACTTGAAGCAGTCGATAAGTGCGTGGAAGGCCAGATGAAAAGAGTGTCATCGCCCAGCTTAAAATGAAGCCCAGCGGCGTTGATTGAATCTACGATTGGTCTTTGTGATTGGTATTGAATTACCAATAAAATAGGTTGATTGATACCGTTGCTTCTGTGAGGTAAATATGCTATACTCTTGTGCATGACAAATGGCAGGAATGATGAGATTATTGATGCGATTGCTCTTGTTTTGCACCGCATTGAACGCAAGTATTCCACAGAGTCGCTTTTGGGCGAGATGTGTGGTGCGGCTGTTCTTTGTCTGATTGCTCGGCATCAAGGAGTGGCCACTGATGTGACCAATCTTAGATCCTTGCTGCTGTCGATTGGAATCGAAGAGGGGCCTGCGCAATTTATCGAAGAAGCAATCGGCGGACATTGGGGCGAGTACTATGAGTTCATCGGCAAGTATTCCGAGGATGACTTGGTTGATTTGTTTGAGTGCAACTATCTGAAAGCGCTTGAAGAGAGGACGAAGCCGGCTCATCGTTTTGACACTCTGTCGATGCTTTTGCTGCAACTGAAAGGTGGGGAGTCATGTCTGGACATCTGTTCGGGCGCGGGATTCTTCATGACGACGGCCTGGCATGAGATGTTGAGCTTGAATGGTCAGGATGCGGCTATCAATCTTTCGGGCATTGAATTCAATCGGTCGCTTGCGGGGTATGCGTCGATCCTTTCCCTCGTTCGCGGGACGGGCGGGAAAGTCCATGTCGAGGATTGTTTCGATCCGCGGCACATTCGGGCGAAATACGACAAGGTGCACTGTGATGCGCCGTTCGGACTGAATGTGCGCGGAATCGATTTTGCCAACGTGCGAAAGTCGCTTTGCGGAGTGTTTCCCGACTTTCCGCAGATCGCCTTGGGTTCTGCGGATTGGCTGTTTGCCGCGCGTGCGGTTGCTGCGATGAAGTCGGGCGGTCGCGCCGTGGTCGTGATGCCGCGTGCTGCGTTGAGCGGAGCGCAAAACGCCGCGTATCGCCGCTATTTTCTTTCCCGCCGGATGATTGAGAGCGTAATTGCGTTCCCAGGCGGGGCTTATCCGGGCACGTCGGTGTCCGTCGCGGTTGTGACATTTGCCCGCGACAGCTCTTGCGTCAAACTCTATGACGCGGCGGGACAGGGTTCCTATAACGGCGACCCGGAGTCGATTGACTTCCAGCAGATCGCCAAGGATCTTGAGAAGGTGTGGAACTACGAGGACATCGTCACCAAGGACTGGAATTACCTGCTGACATACGAAGACGCCGATCTTGATCCGACCGTGCATCTTGCGGCGCCGTTGTCCTACGAAGGCAAGCGTCCGTTCGGGGACTGCGTTTCCCGTGTCTTCCGCGGCACGTCGCTCCCGAAGGATCGGCTTCGCGAGTTGCACTTGGACGGAGGAGGGAAAATCGCCGCGCGTTATCTGACGTCCGGCGACATCGAAGACGGGGTCATTGGACTCAACGAGCGGCAGTTCCTTCGGGGGGTTCCGTCGGAGTGCAAGGGTCAGTTCGCCGAGTATGGCGATCTTATTCTGTCCCGTTTGGGAAACCCCTGCAAAATGGCCGTGATCGAAGACACCACCCCCTGTGTCGTCGATGGGAACCTGATTGTCTGCAAGCCGAAGGACAGGGAATGGTCCTATTATCTGCTGGGTTATCTGATGAGCCCGGACGGAACCAAGTGGTTGCAGCGAATCAGCGCGGGGCTCCAGCAGACGATCTCCCTGAAGAAGCTTCCGATGATACCGGTTCCGG
>JAKSOY010000149.1 GCA_024405255.1 Kiritimatiellia bacterium | reverse complement strand
GCGTCCACCGAATCGACGCCCGCGCCTGCACGGCCGGCGGTTCCCCCGCAAAGGCCGAGAGGACTGTCCCCAGCAGCGCACAGAACAGAAAGCGGAACCCGGTCGGGCGCGTTCTCCGAACACGCCGCAAGGGAACGTCAAAATTCGTGTCGAGCCAGATACTTTTTTCACCCATAAGCGTCATCTTTCATTCAAACTTTGACACCGACTTCTTGGGCGACCGCCGCGATCACCGTGGCGACGGCTTCGTTCGGCGCCACCTTGCCCCTCGGCTCGCCCTTGACGAACAACAGGAACTCGTCACGCCCGCCGCAGAGCGCCACATCCGCGCCCTTGGCTTCGCCTGGACCATTCACCGCGCAGCCCATCACCGCCACATGCGGCAGCGTTGCAATGCCCGTTCGCTTCATGAACTGTTCAAGCGCCGTCTCGACTTCAGCCGCGACACGGAACACATCGACCTTCGTCCGGCCGCAGGTCGGACAGCTCGTGACCGAGGGTCCGGGCGCTCGCAAGCCGAGCGCACGGACGATTTCAAGTCCGACCTTGACCTCCTTTTCAGGCAGATCGGTCAACGACACGCGAATCGTATCGCCGATTCCTTCTGCCAGCAGAATGCCCAATGCGACGGAACTGCGTACCGTCCCCGGGATGAAAGTCCCCGCTTCGGTCACGCCGAGGTGAAGCGGACAATCCGTCTTCTCGGCCAACAGCCGATACGCGGCCAGCGTACGCGGCACATCGCTCGCCTTCACGGAAATCGCGATGTCGCGAAAACCTTCCGCCTCCAGAAGTCCCACATGGCGCAAGGCGCTCTCCACCAGCGCCTCGGCCGTCGCGGACCCGTACTTGGCACGAATGTCCTTCTCCAGCGAGCCGCCATTCACGCCGATACGAATCGGCACGCCCTTCGCCTTCGCCGCACGCGCCACGGCCTGGACATTCTCACGCGCCCCGATGTTGCCGGGATTGAGCCGCAGCGCATCCGCACCGGCCTCGATCGACGCAAGCGCGCAGCGATAGTCGAAATGGATATCCGCCACAAGCGGAACGCCGACGGCACGACGAACTTCGCCGAGCACGCGCGCCGCTTCGACATCCGGCACGGTGAGACGCACCAGATCCGCACCCGCTTCCGCACAACGTGCAACCTGAGCGACCAGCGCCGCCGCATCGTGCGGATCGGCCGTCGCCATCGTCTGCACCGAAACCGGGGCGCCTCCGCCCAACGGCAGTGTCCCCACTTTTAACGCACGCGTTTGAGAACGAACGAACATAGGACTAGTTCAGGTTGAATGCCGGTTTGAAGTTCTTCACACGTTCTGCGTTTTGCTTTTCCTGTTGCTGATACTGTTCATACTCGTTCAACGCCTTGTGGATGCGGCGACTCCGCCCCACGTCGCGGAACACGAGGAAGATCATCAGCGACAAGAACAACCACATGAAGAAGATTGACAGATTGTCCACCAGCTTCTTCGGCGGCTTACGGCGGAAAAGCAGCTCAAACAGGGCAAAGAAGATGAGTCCGCCATCCAACACCGGAATCGGCAGCAAGTTGAGCATCGCCAGGTTGATGTTGAGGAAGCGCAGGAAACCAAGCGCATCCCAACGGTTACGGCGCACCTGCTTGTAAAGGCCCTCGGCAATCATCACCGGTCCACCCAACGCCTTCGCCGCGGCCTTGGACTCTTTCGGCGTCACAAGCGCCTTCAAGACACGCACAATCTGCTGCGCATCCCACGCGAGCTGTTTGCCAGGATTACGGTCCGGCATCCACGCAGCCGCCTTGACGGCTTCGTTCGTCGTCGACACGGCCAGAATCGCGCACGCGCCCGTCACGGAATCGCGCATCGGCGTGATCGTGAGTTCCTTCTGCTCTTGACCGCGTTGAACAACGATCTTCGTCGGCGCAGCACCTGCGATCTGGATTTCCGTCTGCATCTCGGTCCAGGACGAAATCGAATTGCCATTGATGGACAAAACCCTGTCGCCGGCTTTCATTCCGCCCTTTGCAGCAGGACCCGACTCCAGCACTTCGCCGATGTCGGCCGGTATTTCGCCAAATTGCGCACTCGGCACAGCCGCCAGCACAAATGCGAGAATGACCGCCAGAACGATGTTTCCAAACGGACCGGCAAAAGCCACGAGGATGCGATTGAGCGGCGTCGACGGATCCTTTTCCGGCGCCGATTTCTTGTCCTTTTTATCGGACTCCTTTTCATTCCCGTTTTCAAGCGCCTTCGTCCCGGCAGGATCGAGCTGCGGCAACGCCACATAGCCGCCGAAGGGAATCGCCGAGATCCGGTACTCGACGCCCTTGATCGTCTTCTTCCAGAGCGCCGGACCGAAACCGATCGAAAACACCTCGACCTTGAACCCCAGGTATTTCGCCACGATGAAGTGGCCGAATTCGTGGATGAAGATCGCGAACGAGAACAAGAGAATGCACGCGATAATGTAACCAACTGTGGTGATGAATTCCATTTCTATTTTCCTTTAAATCCTTTTATTTCGAAGCCGTCCAACGCGCGGCAAAGGTGCGCGCGAAAGCATCCGTCGAGAGAATATTGTCCAGCGAATCACAGGGGAGTTCCGGCGCCGCCGCGACCGCATCGGCAACCAGGCGCAAAATGTCCGTATAGCGGATCTCGCCTGCGAGAAAACGCGCAACGGCGATTTCGTCCGCCGCACTGAGAGCCGCCGTCTTCGTGCCACCCGCACGCGCCGCCTCTTTCACAAGACGCAACGCAGGGAAACGCATTTCATCGGGCGCACGGAAAGTCAAGGACGCGAGCGCCGGCAAGTCCAGCGCGCGTCGTTCGGCCGGCACGCGATACGGCCAGCTGAACGCATACTGGATCGGCACGCGCATATCCGGCGGCGAAAGCTGCGCCAGGGTCGCACCGTCGGTAAACTCGACGAGCGAATGGACGATCGATTCCGGATGCACCACCACATCGATCCGATCGACGGGGATGTCGAAGAGCCAGCGGGCTTCGAGGATTTCGAAACCCTTGTTCATCATCGTCGAGGAATCGACGGTCACCTTCGGTCCCATCTTCCACCGCGGATGGTTGAGCGCCTGGGCGGGTGTCACATCGTCCAGATTCGCCGGTGCGTCAAGGAAAGGTCCGCCGCTCGCCGTGAGGATCAGCTTCGACACGTCGCGCCGCTGCCGCCAGGAAGTCCCCACTGCCGAATCCGGCGACTGCAGGCACTGGAAGATCGCCGAATGCTCGGAATCGACCGGGATGATCTTCACGCCCTTTTCGCGGGCGCGCGCGCAGACGAGTTCGCCCGCCGCGACCATCACTTCCTTCGTCGCCAGCGCGATGTCCGTTCCCTTTTCAATCGCCGCCAAAGTCGGCGCGAGACCGGAAAGTCCGACCGTCGAGACGAGCACGAGATCCGCCTCCGTCTCTTCGACGGCACGCCGAGCCGAATCTTCACCGCAGAAGACCGGCGCATTGAATTCGCGTCCGAGCGCTTCGGCCTTTTCGCGGTTTGAACGAACAGCCAAACCCGTCACGCGAAAATCAGACGGGTGCGTGCGAATGACATCGCACGCACTCGTACCGATGGAGCCTGTCGCCCCGAGTATCAGAACCCGCTTCAAGTTCAGCCTTCGACCGCCTTCAGCAGGCCCTTGAAGTAGCCGATCGACTCGGCGATTTCTTCCTCGTAGACGCCCGGACCCGTCTTGCCCTTCGCCGGACGACCCGGGAAGCGCTCGTATTCAAGCGAGCAGCAGCCCGTGTAGCCGACTTCGACAAGCGTCTTCACGACGGCCCACATGTTCATATCGCCACGCGGCATCGGACGCGCGATGTTCTTCTTGGGATCGAACGTCACGTTCTTGATGTGCATGTCGTAGATGCGGGTATGAAGCTTGCGGATCGACGCCACCGGGTCGAGACCCGCGCGGAAATTGTGGCCGATGTCGAGGCAGAGACCGACGCGCGGATCGAGATCCTGCACCATTTCAAAAGCCTTGTCGCCCGTCGGGAAGCAGTACGGGATGTCCGGACCGTGGTTGTGGATGGCGATGCGCATGTCGTACTCCTTGCAGAGTTCGCTCAGCTTCTCGCAGCACGCGCGGCTCGCGACACGCTGCTTGCGGCCGTTGACCATGCCGTCTTCAAACGGCACCGCCACGATCGTCTTCACGCCGACCGCCTTCGCGTAGTCGAAGTACTTGCGCGCCTCTTCCTTCTTCATGTAGATCGGGCCCACGCCATAACCGGTCACGCCCTTGTCCTGGCACTTCCGATGGAATTCCGCAATCTTCTCCGCATTCGCATTGAACGGCAGATGGAAGTCCTTGATGCAGAGATAGTGCAGATCCAGGCGCTTCAAAAGATCGAGCGTCTGGTCCAGGTTGAGGCGATGGCAACTGAAGCCGGCCATGCCGAGCTTGAACAGGACCTTCTTCGACGCCTGCGCCGCCGGAGCGGTGAAGGTCGGGCACGTGGCAGCCAGCGCCGCAAAGGACGCCGTGCCGAGGAATGAACGTCTATTGATCATGATTTCTCCTTTAAAATCGTTTTGAATATTATACCATAAGTTGCATCATCTGTAAGGAAGAATCTCCGTTACCGAAGAATGAAGACAAGTCCGCCGGGATTCGCATTCAGGAGGACGAGACGCCCATCCTCCACCGTCGCCTTGAAGGCGCTCGGACGCGTTCCCTGTCCCGGATAGTGAACCGTCACCGGAATCGCCGCCGCCGTCTCCGCCGTGAGACCCAGCGCCTCGCTGACATCGTACTTGGGCATCACCGGCTTGGCCGAGAACTCAAGGTCGATTGCGCCGAGTTCCGCAAGCGTTTCAGGATAGGATTCAACCGTACCATACCCCGTAAACGTGACGGGATCAAGCTTATGCGAATCGCCGGCGATACGCCAGGTCGCGCCCTTGAAACGATAAGGCCCCGCAAGCGTACCGTTGCCTTCAAGCGTCCCCCAGATCGGACAGTACCCCGAGCCACCGTTCGCAAGGATGGAACCCTCATGCAGCGTCACCGTGCCATCGAGCCCCGCCCGCGACGGCTTCGTGAGCCGGCAGAAGCGGAAGTTGCGCTCGTCGAACGTCATCTCCGCCAGCGCCGAACCGCCGTTGGGCGTGATGGTCACCCACAACGCCGCATCGCCCTTGCGCGGACACCAATCGCCGCCACGGTCGTAGACGCGGATTTCGAGTTCATGCCACCCTTCATCGAGCGTGTAGACGACCGGCGCCGTCTGCACGCCGTCCGTGCGGCCGTTCATGCCGGAATCGACGCCGTCGACGCGCAGCGACACCCAGTCATCGTAGCCGCTCCAGAACTGCCACGAACCCGCCTGTTCGGCCGGCACGTAGAAACTGCCCGAAAAACGGTTGAGGGCCATCTGCCCGTCCGGCCAGGCGGCGTTCTTGACACCGATCTGGCGCAGCGTATTCGTCACCGTGAGCGTCTCGAATCCCGTTTCGTTCGGAATGCCCGTCATGTCCTCCTGGCGCACCATCTTCTTGCGCTCCCACTGGAGCGAGTTCGCGAGCCGGAATTTGAGTCCGCAGTCTGCGTTGCCGAGACAGAACGGACGATAGTCGGCCTGTGCCGTGCTGGAGATGACAGCATTCGTCCAGCCAAGCGCCACGCCGCTCCACGCCGTCGGACCCTGGTTGCCCGTGTTGTCTTCAATGACGATCTTGTACTTGTGCCAACCCGCCGTCAACTGGACATTGCCGTACTTGACCTCGCCCGCAGTCGTGGTCTCGAAGACGCGACTGTCGTCCACCGTGAACACGATGCGGTCGTCATAGGTGCCGGCGAACGTCCACCCGCCGTCTTCCTCCACATAGAACTGTCCGCGATACACGAACGTGTGGTTGTGGTAGGGCGCGGCCGTGTCGGACAGCTTCGAATTCAAGTGGTTCATATTGTTGGCGATCTGCCAGCACGGGGCCTGCGAATTCGCAATCGTGTTGTAGTCCGTCGTGCCATACTGCGTGAATTCGCAGAGTTCCTCGTTGCGGATGCAGAGACGCGCAAACTTGCCCGCGCCCACTTCGAGTCCGTTGCCGAACGCCGAGGCACCGGAGAAGTCGTTCGTGAGGGCATTCGCATACCACTTGCCTTCCGCATAGTCCTGATAGAGGTCCGCATTCTGGAACGGCTTCGTCGTGAAGAAGCAACCGTCGCCCTTCACGTTCACCACGCCCTTGCCACCAAGGCCCGAACGGTAGTACACCGTGTGATCCCCGACGTCGAACACCAGCGGCGGCGCGGAGGTGTCGTTGCCGAAGATGCCGCAGAAGCCCCAACCCGTCGAGAAATCGGCCTTCGCGCGAATCGTGCCGCCATTGAAGACGGCGAACGTGCCCAGCGGCGCGTACTGCGACGCCATTCCGTCCGCACCGATTTCCAGCGTGCTGCCGTTCATCTCGTAGAGTGCACGCGGCGCCGCATACCCTTGGTCGCCGATATGGAACTTAGAGGCGGAAATAAACGCGTTCGGACCCGAGGTGAAGTGCCCGCCACGCGAGGCACCGCCCACATAGAACGTACCGGCTTCCACATGACCTTCAGGGAAATCGACGCGCGTTTCGATGTTGTCCGTATAGGAGCAGAAAAGCCGGTTGGTATTGACCACCGTCAACGGCGGCAGCGTCTGCGAGATTGCATGGAACATGGAAAGCGCCATGTTCCCCGTCGCCGTCACCGACTTGACGACCGGATTTGCCGTCGTCTCGTAGTTGCCCAGATAAAAGGCGCCATCGCCCGTCAACGTGACATCCATCGCAGGCAGCTGAACCTCGCCCAGCAGCTGAAGAATGCCGCCGTTCTCCACCGTCCAGTCGAACTGCTCCGGCACGGCGCTCGTACGCAGGAAGGTCGTTCCCGTCGACACCGTCCAGTCGCCCTCGCCGCGAAGCGGACCATAGATGTACTTCGTACCGTTCGTGAAGACGACGCTGCCCTCATTCACAATCGGCTGATTGAGGTTCATCGTACCGTTCACCGCCAACGACGAATCCGGCACGACCGCAATCGGCAGCTCGATCGTCGCCGTCGCATTCATATTACGCAAGGCCGCCGTGGCACCTTCACTCGTCATGAGCGTCGTCGTCTCACCGCCCGCAACCGTGTTGCCATAGGCATCGAAATGGCCGCCGTCACCAAGGACGATACCTCCCGGCACATTGAAATACGGGGTTCCCTCACATCCCACAGCCGCGTTTTCATCCACAAAGAGAGTTGCCACATCCACATCGGCCGAGCTGAAGAAGAGGCCGTAGCTGCCCCCGACAGGCACCACCTTCGAGGTCACCATATAGCGCGGACCTTTCAGATACGGACGGTTCGTGATCGACGCAACCGTCCCTGTGCGGAATTCGACACGCGAAATACCGCCGAAGGTCGTATCGCCCGTCAGTTCCACACGGCCGAGCTGACAGCACCACGAGGTGCCGCCACCGCGGTTCACGATCGCACCCTCGCCGTCCGGACCCGCACCTTCGATGCGGAAGGTCTTGTTCGCCGTGAATGTCGAACGCGTTGCATCAGCGCCCGTGTCATACGGATAGTTGAGGTCGAGCTGTCCGCCATCGGTGATCGTAATCGTCATGTTCGTACCTGCGGTACCGAGCGCGTTGGCGGTCAGGTTCGTACCCAGAACGACCGTGCCGCCCTTGATCTCGATTTCCGTTTGATCCGTAAGCGACGGACCGTCCAACGTCAGCGTACCCGAGCCGTCCTTGGTGATCTTGCCCTTGCCGAGCAGACGGCCCGTGCCGGTGAGCGTGTAGTTCTGTTCGCCCGTCACCGTGAGCGTACCCACGTTCACGTCGGCATCAATCGCCACCGTGTCCGAATGGACGCTTTCCGTGCCGTCGAACGTCGCATTCGAGAAGCCGAGGAACGGCGTACGGCCGCTCGTCGCCGCGTCAATCCACGCAGTCACTTCCGTCGACCAACTGCCCGCCTCTTCTGCGGAAGTCGGCCGCCAGAGGAGCGTCGCAGCCGGCGTATCCGATTCGGTCACGGTGAAGATGAATGAACCATCGCCGGTAATCGACACAGTACCACGCACATCGCTCTGTCCCGGCACGGTCACGGCGAACCTTTCAGCATCGAACACCGTGAGGCCAGTTCCCGTGAAAAGCGTGAATGCGGATCCGGCCGGGATGCCGTCCGCCGTGAGGAGCTCGATCGTCACCGTACCCGAGGCCGGCGCCACCAGCGGCACCTTCTTCGTGAGCGCCGGCAACGTACGGATCGTCACCCCCGCCGCTGGGGCCAACTGGACCGTTTCCGCGATATACGAGAGATCGATGATCGTGTCGTCGGAGAGCGCCAATGTGCCCTCACCGGTGAGCGGTGCCTTGAAAGTGACCACATGTCCGTCCGTATCAAGCGTCGCACGTCCCGGAACATCGATCTTGAAATTCGGCGAGTTCGTCGGCGTGTGCAACATCCAGTCCGCTGTCGCACCCACCGTCACACCTTCGCTGAAAGCGAGATAGCTCACCGACGTCGACGCCGTAATCGGCGTGCCAAACCCAGAAACACCGCCCGCGCCGAGATTGAAGCGCGCACCGCGCAAGGTATGCACGCCATTCGCCGACACAGAAATCGCCCCCACGTTCACGACACCGGTCGAAGTCGCCGTCGTGAAAACGGGCGAGAATCCGAACCCCCAGAAGACATCCGCATTGAGGGTGCCCTTCACATCGAACGTCTCGAAGGCCGACCGGCACCGATACACGCCCACGTTCATCGTGGCACCCTCTTCAATGACGAACTTCGGATTGCCCTGTCCGTCACGCACGAAGATCTCGCCCGGGATGTTGAGCGTGGATCCCGCCTTGACCGTGTAGGTGACCGTGCTCCAATAGTCGTTGTCGTTGTTGCCCTCAGGCTGCGTGCGTGTGAGCGTGAAGGTGCCGTAGAGCGTACGGCTCAAGTTGTCCGTCGCCTGGATGTCGAGCGCCGTCACGCCGCCGGAGAAGACGACCGGCGCGAGCGAGAAGTCGGTGTAGAGGTTCTTCCCTTCCGGCGTCGTCACGACACAGGCGAGGGTCTGCGTTTCCGCACTGCGGTTCACCACCGGGCCGTCCATCACGAGCGGATTTCCGCTGATCGTGAACGCACCCGTACCCGCGCTGAACTGGAGGCGAAGGAGCGAAAGCCCCGTCAGGTCGTTAACGAGGGCCCCGCCGGCAACCGTCTGGAAATAGATCGAGCTCCCGGACTCCGGCGCAGCGCCCGTGGACCAGTTGCGTCCGTCGCTGAAATGCACCCCATCGCCCGCGCCCGTCCACACAGTGGCGGTCGGCGTCGGCTGGAACGTGAGCACGCCCTCTTCGATCTTAAGCGTGCCCTTCTCCGTCGCCGGTTCGCCGTTGTAGAGGACCGTGTAGTCCGCCAACCCAAGCGTATTGGACTTATCCGTCAACAGCACATAGGTCTTGCCGTTGGCCAGCGTGTCATCGGTGATGCGGATGTTGACCGTATTTTCAGTAGACGTGTGCTTCATCGTGCCCACGGTAATGGTGCCGAGCTCTTGGTCGGCAGGAACGGTATAGAAAATCGTCTGCGAACCACCTTGCAACATCGTACCCCCAACCGTAAGCGTGCCTTTACCGATGTTCAAGGCCGTCGAAGAAGACCCGTTATTGTAGTTAAAGTCACCTGTCACATTGATGACGCCACCCTGATCGATGGTGATCCGCGGCGTCGACGTACCCTTTTTCTGGATGCACATGAAATTGGCACGGAGAGTTCCCCCGATGACATTCACCTGAGGATTGCCCTCTTCACTTGTTCCTTGGCCCAAAGTCAACCGTCCTGCGCATGTCACCGTACCACCCGCGAGGACATTTAACACGGCCCCCCTAACCATGTCGAGCGACTGCCCTGTACCTCCTGCCGAGGTCGTGAGAGTACCGTTCGTGACGGTGACAACGGACCCCGAGAAATCGAAAAAGATCTTCGTGTTCACCGTCGCGCCGTCTTTGATCCACATCTCACCGCCGTGCGCATCGTTGCCGTCATTCTTGCCGCAGCAGATGTTGTTGTTGCCGGTGTAGTTGTACGTACGGTTGCCCGAGAAGACGACGAGTCCAGAGGTCCCCGCCGTATCGCCCTTCATAAAAAAGGCACGTCCTGCCGTGCCGAGGGTCACGGTGTTGTTGAAGATGTTGCCGTTCAGAATCGTCTTATCGGCCGTCGAACTGAAATTCACGGGACAGTCGAAGGTGATTTGTCCGACCCTCTGGTCGTAGACGCCGACACCCGTGCTGAACGGCGCGGCATCCGTGAGCGTCAACGTGCCACCCGTCAGGCGCCACGTGCCCGCCGTCGCGTAGATGCGCTGCAGCGAAACCCCCGCCGAAGGCAGTGCGATCGCCGCGCCGTCCGTCGGCAGCTGCGCGATGTCGCCGGTGGTCGGATACCCGACCCCTCCCCAGTTGTTCGCGTCATTCCAAGTGTAGACGCCGTCCGTCTGCGCGCCTTCACCTGTCCATGTATAGGTCGCCGCCGACACAAGCTGCATCCAGCCGGTCGCCAACAGCGTCGCCAATCCGAAAACAATTCTTCGCATCGTCATTTTCATTCCTCACTTTCAGGTAAAATTATACACGAAATCCTCCCCAAGAGTCAATGACTATTCGACACTGGAAGTCCCTCCTCGATTAAGGGACGTTGAGGGACATTATTTAGGACGTCCGGACGCACGGGACTTAAGGGACCTAAGGGACGATTCCATTTTTCTGGCACACCCGAGACGCCACCTTCGGCCCCACCTCGGAAATAAAATCGTCCCTTCAGTCCGGAAGTCCCTTGCGTCCGGACGTCCTGAATCATGACCCTTCCGTCCCTCAAATCGGTCGTCCCCCGAAACCGCGTGGACGTTTTCGCTGAACGCACTTTGTGTCGTAAGGGGTCTGTCCCCTTGTTGATCGGACGGACTGGCCATTCAGGTTCGACGCACGGATGTAGTTCCTTTGCAAAGTCCGTAGTGCGCTGTTGGCGTCGAACCTGCGGCCTTGTTACACGAAGTAGACTGCTCATTCCTTTCGGTGTGAAGCGCCTCAGCGGACGC
>JAKSOY010000148.1 GCA_024405255.1 Kiritimatiellia bacterium | reverse complement strand
AAGGATGCATTCCGCAAGAGTTCTTTGGAGAATGTTTATTGGGCGTATCAGCAGTTTGAGTGTGAGCAGGACAAAACATTAGCATCACGGACACAGGCGATTATTGCGCGGCATAGGGAGAAATGGACAGACTTGCCAGAGGCGCTAAGATTTCTGATTGCACGGATCGACCGCAGTCGTCAGACGGCACATGAGTTTGTGGATGAGAAAACGCATCAAAAGATGATTCGATTCGATCCCGAGCTGACCGAAGATATGCGTCAGGCTCAGGAAAGCACGCAAAAGGCCTTTGAGCCGCATGCGTTGGCAATGCGAATTGAATGTTGGGCGCAGCGGAAGTTGGGGCTCGTGCGTGATGATGCTGTAGATCCATATGAAGGGGATGTCCGCAAGGTCCTACAGGATTTCTATGCGCTCATGCGATTGAGATTTCGGCAAGCGGATGAGATGCGGTTCCTTTATGTTTCTGCGCGTCGATATGCGGCCGCAGCTCTTCTCATTCACTATCGTGATCATCTCAGTTGTCGTGATTTGCTATTGATTCGAAGAGTGGTTGTTAGGGGCTTGAATTATGTTCTCTCTGAGAAATATGGGCCACAGGTCGGTGACGGGGTTAATGCCGTCATGATGGCGGCACCTGGGTTGCTTCGATCGTGGATTACATCTTGGGGCGGCGTTCGGCGTAAATTCATTTTATGCTTGCTTGAGGAAATGTCCGTAAGTGATACGAGTGATCGGGTCTGTGATTGGGGCTTTGCCGGCGTTAGTTCGTGTGCGCAAGGATCACCGGGGTTCTGTGAGGCGGTTTTGCGTGATTATAGAACGTTCTTCTCGGCGTATTGTGGACTTAACCCGGATTTGGACTGCAACAAAAAGAAGGGGTCGATATTTAAGAGGTTGCAATCAAGGTTGGTGTCTCTAGTTGATAAGTTTAGTCAAAAGTTTGCTAGGCTAGATGAAGCGATGTTTGGCCCGAGCTGGTACGGGATTTATCATCGGAAGCTGCCGGGATTCGCTAAAAGATTCATGTGGAGCAAGCCGATAGAGAGGCCGATGGCAGAATTGGACCGCGGTCGGTTCGCTTGCAACATGATTAGACTGTTGCCCAGTGATAAGAATCTGGATCAGTCAGAAGTTGATTTTTTGATTGGGAACATTCCGCTAGCGTTGAGATATATTTACCAAAAGCAGGACACGGGAGACCTGTGTTATCATTCTGTTAGTACGGGCTATACAAAGAAATTGGCTCAGTTTATGTTGCGGATGCGCCCTGAAGACCAAACGCGGGCGATAAAAGCCATTGGCTCGGTGCGGGAGGTGTTTAGTAACTCGAATCTTCTAGAAGGTCTTATCCTCGCACAAGGAAATAATAAAGACGCAGAATCGTTCTGGCGTATATGGAAAGGATTTTTGCCTCGCATAGCGGAATATGTGCGCAGACCGTGCTCAAGATCGCTTTACGGAGCGTCGGAACTGTTGGACACATATTTGCTTGGATGGAGAAATTGGAACACTGCATTGAAGAAATGGGATGCGTTGGATGAGACAAGGCAGGATTTTTATGAGGACTTCTTGAACTTGTGTGATGACCAGGCAAGTGTGGCTTTGAGTTTCGTACGGTTGATTGCAACCGTCGGTGAGGTTTTTGTTGTCCCTGCCATGGGTTGGATTGACCGGATATTGGCGAAGAATAAACATAAAATGTATGGCGAGAACCTCAAACGATTCGTTGCTGAATTTGAGGGCATTTTCCCCTTGATTGAGAAGCATGGTACTGAAATAAGGGAAAATGTGGATATTCGTCGGCAGTTAGAGCGTATTCTTGATTTTCTTATTATGCATCATTCATTGGAAGCCTATTGGTTTCGTGAGTTGTTTTCGTGATGAACTATTAGAGAGGAACGAATGAGTGATGGGTAATGTTATTTTTGAGTCAGGCGAGATGCCGCGTGTTATGAGTTTACGAGACTTGATTCGCCTTTTGAGGCGTGAGGGGGCGAAGTGCCGTGATATTGCGATGGGGATGAATTATGGTTGAGAATCCTTATCCCACACGGTGGATTGTTGACGCGGTTGTGGGGCGGCCTTGGGGATGGGCAGCACACAATTTACGGGAGTTGAGGGTCAACTGCGTTTGGACTGCGATAAGGGATTACTATAGGGATCCCAATTCGATGACAAGGGATATGATGTTGACGCATGCCTTTGATTGTGATTTGAGGATATGCCTTTTGACGATTCTGGAATTGCATCAAGTCGGTGTTTCTTTTTCGGTGTCGGGAAACGGTCGGGTGGTGCGAAACGATCCAGATCGGCTGAGTGGTAGCGGGAACTAGACCGTTCGGAGTTGAAAGCGGTAATCTGGAAGGGTTAGGATGCCATACTTGCCATACTTGACACGTACATTCGTTTGTCAGTCAATTTGGGGATATGCTATAATATTCCCATGAGCAAGAGACGCAAGATTCCCTACGGGTTGATGAACTATGAGGAAATGGTCCGCGAATGCTATTACGTGGGTAACGCCGTGGCGTTAGACTCTTGGTTCAGATCATGTACTACCACTGACAGTTCTTTGACTCGACTTGATTCTTGCTACTTCAGTTTGGACGATTCAATTTGAAGAAAGGAATGACGATGAAAAAGGGAATAGCTCTTCTGATTGCTGTGTTGGGGTTGGTCGCTTTTGCGGAACCGGCTTTTCTGTCCGCACAGCCTGTGTGGCCGGCGAACCGGGCGGCGGTGATGAATGACTTCGTGGGGTTCCGCGCGGCATTTGACGTGAAGGCGGGGGAACAGCCGATTTTGCGCGTGACGGGTTCGACTGTCTATCGCATCTGGCTCAACGGCCGGCATGTGGGCTACGGACCTGCACGTGCCGCGAAGGGTTTCTTCCGTGTCGACGAGTGGCCGCTCGCGGCGGCTGTTCGGGCGGGGAAGAACGAACTCGCGATTGAAGTTTCCGCCTACAATTGCAATACGTACAGCCACTGTGAATGGCCCGGTTTTCTGCAGGCCGAGGTCGTACTCGGGAAGAAGGTGATCGCGTGTACGCGTTCGGCGGCGGAAGGTGCGGGTGCGGCTTTTTCGGCCTACAACCTTTCGCGCATCACGAAGGCCTCGCGCTACAGTTTCCAGCGCGCCTTCGCAGAGGCCTATTCTCTCACGCCGACGTACGAGGCGTGGAAAGCGGGGAAGGGAACAGCGTTGCCGCTCGCAATGGTGCCAGCCGTTCCGCTCGTTGCGCGCATCGCGCCGCTTCCCGACTTCACGGTGCAGCGTGCGCTCAAGCCGCTCGCGACGACGACGGTCCATCGCAAGGAGAAAATCACCTATTGGGGGGACCGCTGCATCGAAAACATCAATGCGCAGTTCAAGGGGTATCGTCCGAACGAACTCGAAGCGCACGTGTGGCGCGAACTGCAGCATCTCGACATTGCGCCGCGCGTGCCGTGCGTGGGGCCGGCACCGAAGAGCTGGAGCCTCGGCGAGTCCGGCGTGCTCTTCGACGTCGGCTTTGAGGAGACGGGTTTTCCGGGCGCGACGGTTCAGTGTACGAAGGCGTGCCGTCTCTGGTTCACCTTCGACGAAATTCTGCAGAACGGTAAGGTGAATCCGCTCCGCTACAGCGTTTCGAACGGCATTTACTGGGATCTTGAACCGGGCACCTATGCGCTCGAGGCGTTTGAACCCTATTCGTTCCGCTACCTGCATGTCGGCGTGGTGGGCGGTGCGGCCACGGTGACGGCGCCGTTTGTACGCGGGTTCAAGAATCCCGATGCGAAGCGGGCCTCCTTCCGCAGTTCGGATCCCGCGCTCGACAAGATATTCGTGGCCGCGCGCGAGACCTTCGCGCAAAACGCAGTGGACGTCTTTACGGATTGTCCCAGTCGTGAACGCGCGGGCTGGCTTTGCGACAGTTTCTTCACGGCGCGTTCGAGCGTGCTCTTTACGGGACGCACCGATCTTGAGCGTCTCTTTCTCCAAAACTACCTTCTCCCGAAGACATTCGACGGCATCCCCGAAGGAATGCTCCCGATGTGCTATCCCGCCGACCATCCGAACGGAAATTTCATTCCCAACTGGTCGATGTGGTTCGTTCTCGAACTCGATGAATACCTCGCCCGTGGCGGCGACCGCGCGACTGTGGACGCCCTGAAGCCGCGTCTTGTGAAGCTCATCAACTACCTCAAGACGTTCCGCAATGCGGACGGTCTCCTCGAAAGACTGCCGGCGTGGGTGTTCGTGGAGTGGAGCCGTGCGAATCACCTGACGCAGCATGTGAACTATCCCTCGAACATGACTTGGGCCGAGGTGCTTGATTGCATGGACCGCCTCTACGGCATGCCCGAGCTCGCCGCCGAAGCGCAGAAGGTGCGTGCGACCGTGCGTCAGCAGTCCTGGAACGGCACCTGGTTCTGCGACAACGCCGTGCGCCAGAAGGACGGCACGCTGAAGCTCTCCGGCGAATGCACGGAAACCTGCCAGTACTATGCGTTCATGTTCAAGACGGCGACGCCCGAAACGCATCCCACGTTGTGGAAGACGCTCCTTGAGGATTTTGGACCTTCGCGCTTCTCCGCCGATCGCAAGACCTTACGCAAGCATCCGCAGATCTGGCCCTCCAACGCCTTCATCGGCAACTACCTTCGCCTTGAACTGCTTTCGCGCGCGGGGCTGGACCAGAAGGTCCTCGACGAGACGAAGGGCTATCTCACCTACATGGCGGACCGCACGGGAACCCTCTGGGAGAACGATACGCCCGCGGCCAGTTGCAACCACGGCTTCGCGAGCCATGCGGCGGTGTTCTACGTGAGGAACGTCCTGGGTGTCGAGAAGATCGACGCTCGCGCGAAAACGGTGACGGTGCGTACGCCCGGCATCGCGCTCGAATCCTGTGCCGCCACGCTCCCTGTTCCTGACGGCGAATTCACCTACGGCTGGACGAAGCACAACGGCCGCACCAAGACGTTTTTCAAGGCCCCCGCCGGTTGGAAACTCGTCAAGAAAGAGAATGGAAAGGACGCACATGGGGGAACGTTTCCGGATTGTCCGGCGATTGGTCCCACGGTGGCCTGGGACTTTACGCGCGGTGTGCCTGAGAGTGTTCGTCCGCGAACCTTTGCCCGCGTGCCGCAGGGCGAAGGTCTCGTTTCCGTCGCAGCGGGCGACCTGATGCGCGCGAGCGGCGTCCAGCTGAAGCGGAAGTTCGTCTTCCCGGAAGCGTTCCTCTTCGAAGCGGAATTCGTCCCGCCGAAGGATGCCGTGGATGGTGTGGAGAGCGGCATTCTTTTCGACGACATGTATGTGAACTACTTGCCGAAGCGGAAGGATCGTGGCTTGCAGGTGATGCTCACGCGGCGGGGGACGGATTGGACGCCTGTCGTCTATGCCGGTTTTGGGAATACGACTTGCAGCGTGGCGGGACCCACCTGCACGCTCGCGCCCGGCAAGCCTGCGAAGTTCGCGTTCCTCTTCGATGCGAATCGGCGTCTCGTGTGGCGGTTCGGGGAGAAGACGTCCGAGATGACGTTCATCGCACGCGCGGGCGGTTTTGCGCCGTCGTCCTTCCCCACGATCATCGGCGACCGTTATGGTTCGAACTATTCGCCGTTCAAGGGGACGATCCGGCGCGTGGCAATTACGCCTGTGGCACGTCCGAAAATCGCGTTTGCGGCGAGAGGACGCCAGGCGTTCGTTCGCGGCGAGGAAGGTGCGATCCTCGAGGGCGATCTCGAGAACCATTCCAACGCGGCGTTGGAGCAAGTCACCGTGACGGCTTGTCAGTTCACATCGTCCGGTCGGCTCGTCAATCGTTTGACGACGTCTCTGGGTGCCATTCCGGCAGGGGAGAAGCGGAGCGTATCCCTTCCCGTGGAGACGCGTCTCGGTGAGAAGAAAACGGATCTTCGCGTTGAGATTTCCTACCGCGGGGGCAAGATCGAACGTCAACTGTCCGTCTTGCTTGGTCCGGCTCCCGCGCGGCGGATGCCGGCGCTCATGTGGGGATTCTCGGCGCCGGTTTCGGTGCTCGCGGATCTCGGTTTTACGCATGGACTTGACTACGGCCTGGGCTTCTCGCGCATCCTGCCGGAGGGAAACGATCCAACGCTCGTCCTCCGCAAACTCGATTCCTCGCTTGCCGTAGGCGTGAGTCTCGCGAAGAGCGCGGGCGTGGTGTTGCCGGACGGCGCGGAGCCGGAACAGTTTTACCGGCGTACGCGGACGGGACTTGCGGGATTCAAGGCGAATTCGAAACCGCAGTTCGAAGTCGGACAGCCCGTGCTGCTGAAGCTGGCAAAGGACCTTGCGGCCACGAATGCGGCGGCGTTCGGGGCGCATCCTGCGTTCGGCGGTGTGCTGCCGTGTTCGGAACTGCGCGACCATACGTTCCCTTCGTTCAATACGGAGCATCTGCGCTACAAGGCCGAGACGGGACGCGACGTACCGCCTGAGGTGAACGGCACGCGGTTCGATTTGAAGGCCGCCACGGTGCGTTTCCCGAAGGGCGTGGTGCCGGTGGACGATCCGATCCTTGCCTACTATCGTTGGTTCTGGCGGGATGGCGACGGGTGGCCGCGCTATACGGGCGCGGTGGCGGCGGGATATCGCGAAGGCGGCGTTCATAAGGACTTCTTCAGTTTCTGGGATCCGTCCGTACGATGCCCGCCCTGCTGGGGTTCAGGTGGCGCGGTCGACTATTTGAACCAATGGATCTATGCGGTGCCGGAACCAATGAATGTGGCGGGTCCGCTCGAGGAGATGTTCGCGATGGCGGCGGGGCGTCCGGGGCAGCAGGTGATGATGATGACGCAGCTCATCTGCTATCGTGCGCAGATCGCGCCGTCGAACGTGGTGGTGAAGCCCGTGCCGCAATGGGTGACTAAGCGTCCGCGCGCCGGGTTCCCGTCCATTCCGCCGGATTCGCTTCAGGAGGCGACGTGGTCCATGATTGCAAAACCCGTGAAGGGAATCATGTACCATGGCTGGGGAACGATTTTCGAAACGGGAAGCGAGACGGGGTATTGCTTTACGAATCCTGAAACGACGGAGCGGCTGCGGGAGCTTCTCACGGGCGTCGTTGCGCGACTGGGACCGATGCTGCTCGATCTCGGGCGTGCGGAGTCGCCCGTTGCGATTCTCGAAAGCGCCACCACTTGCTTCATGGGCGGTCCTGCTTCGTGGGGGTGGAGCGCGCCTGCGGTGACGTTCCTCCAACGCGCCCGGCTTGATCCGCGCGTCGTCTACGAGGAGACGATCCTGCGGGACGGTCTTGAGGGCGTGAAGGTCCTTTATGCGCCGCAGTGCCGCTTCCTCACGCCGGATGTCATTGCGAAGATTCAGGCCTTCCAGCAAAAGGGCGGGATTCTCGTGGGCGATGCGGAGACGCTTGCGGCGCTCACGCCCAATCTGCGTGCGCCGCTCGTGAGCTTCCGTCCGCCGCCGGCTTCCGACCAGACGGAAGACATCGAGGCGATGGAGGCGGCGAAGTCGGGCGACGGCAAGCGCCGTGCGGGCACGGTGCGGATGAAGCGGACGATGCTGAGCCAGGCGGACGATCTGCGTGCCGCCTTGGCGCCGCACTACCGTCCTGCCACGGACAGCTCCAGTGGCGAAATCGTCACCTACAACCGGCGGTGGCAGGATGTGGACTACGTCTTTGCGATCAACGACAAGCGCACGTTCGGCGACTATGTGGGGCCGTGGGGAATGACAATGGAGAAGGGCCTGCCGTTCGCGGGCGAGGTGACACACGCGGATCCCGCCCGCCGGGTGAAAGCCGTCTATGAACTTTCGCGCGGCGGCGAGGTGGCGTTCACGCGCTCGACGGACGGCACGGTGAAGGTGCCCGTTTCCTACGAGACGAACGACGGGCGGCTCTTCCTCTTTTCGCCGCAGAAGATCGCGTCGCTCGCGGTGAATGCGCCGAAGACCGTTGCGTGCGGTGCGGCGTTCGAGGTGGAACTGCGCGTTCTGGATGAAGCCGGGAAACCCGTTGCGGCGCTCCTCCCCGTCGACGTGCGCGTGACGACGGCCGAGGGCCGCGCGCTGGACGGTGTCGGCTACGCGAGCGCCCCCGGTGGTGTTTGCCGTTTGCGTGTTCAAACGAACATCGATGACGCGCCCGGTGCCTATCGCCTCGTCTGTCGCGAGTTGGCAAGCGGCTGTACGCAGACGGTCACGGTTATGGGCCGTCAAAAGTGAATCGTGAAGGGAGAAAAGAGAAATGAAAAAGAGTCTTTGCTCGGTTTCGATGGGGTGTCTTCTGGCGCTTGCCGCGTGCGGCGAAGGGAAAACCTACGAGGCGAAGTGGTCCTCGCTTGATCAGCGTCCGGTCCCGCAATGGTGGGTGGATGCGAAGTTCGGCATCTTCGTCTGCTGGGGTCTCTACTCGGTTCCCGCCTACGCGCCCACAAGCGAGGCGAAGCGCCATGCCGGCTATGCTGAATGGTATCAGGGACGTCTGCTCACGAACCACAAGGACTTCGTGCCGTTCAACGAGAAGCATTACGGGAAGATGCCCTACGCGAATCACGTCAAGTCGTTCACCTGCGAGCATTTCAATGCGGACGAATGGGCGGCGCTGTTCAAGCGTTCGGGCGCGAAGTATACGATTCTCACGTCGAAGTACCACGACGGCTATGCGCTTTGGCCGAGTGCGGAAACGCCTTACTACAATTCGGTGGCCCTCGGACCCGGACGCGACCTCTGCGCTGAATTTACGACGGCGATGAAGAAGGCGGGCCTCAAGAGCGGCTTCTACTATTCGCTCCTCGAATTTGCGAATCCCCTCTATCCGAAGGCGCTTCCCGCCGTGCGCGGGGCAAATCCGATGCCCATTCGCGCGTGGTCGGTCCAGATGAACCTGCCGCAGATGAAAGATCTCGTGACGCGCTATCAGGCCGATCTTATCTGGCCGGATGGCGACTGGGATTATCCCGACGGGGATTTCCTGTCGGAACAGTTCCTCGCCTGGCTCTTCAACGAGTCGCCCGTCAAGGACACCGTGGCTGTCAACGACCGGTGGGGAAAGTGCCGCGGGAAGCACGGCGGCTTCTACACGACCGAGTACGGAACCGAAAAGGAGAAGTCCGTCGCGAGCGCGTCGCAGCATCCGTGGGAGGAAAACCGCGGCATCGGCTACAGTTTCGGCTTGAACAAATTCGAGACGACGGAACACTATCTCTCGAATACGGCCTGCGTGGAGCTGCTCGTTTCGGTGGTGTCGCGCGGCGGCAATCTGCTGCTCGATGTCGGTCCCGATCCCGAGGGGATGATCCCCGTCATCATGCAGGAGCGCCTCCTGGCGATCGGCAAGTGGCTGGAGGTGAACGGCGAGGCGATCTACGCGTCGCGCCGGGGCACGTTGCGTGGCGGGAAGCGGGTTTACACGACCGATGGCAAGACCGCGCGCTATGTGATCGACTTCAACCTCGACGGCAAGCCGTTCACGGTGGGCGGCATCAAGGGTCCGGTGAAGGTCGAACTCGTCGGCAGTTCCGTCCCGGTCGAATTCCGTTGCGAAGGCGACACGCTCACGATCAAACCGCCCGCGCTCGCCCCCGCCGCCGCGCCCTGCGAATCAGCCTGGACCTACCGCGTGACCGCGATTGGCAAATAGTGGTTGCGGTCTGGTTGGAAAACGAAAATTGGTGTTTCAGAAAGAAAGGGATGTCATGAAACTTTTTTCACTCTTCTGCTGTCTCTTGGGTGCAGTATCGCTGTCTCAAGCCGCGATGCGGCCGACACCTGAGTATCTCAAGAAGGCCGTCGTCTATCAGATTGTTCTCCGCAACTTCACGCGGGACGGCAATTTCAAGGCGGCCACGGAGATGCTCGACCACGTTCGTTCCGCCGGGGTGGACATCGTGTATCTTTCGCCGTTTGTCGAGATGGACTGCGACATGGACCGAAAGGGTTGGAGCGCGCGCCAGATCAAAAGCGGTTTCGGCAGCCCGAAGAACAGCTACCGCATCTCGAACTACGATCGCGTCGATCCTGAATACGGGAAGGACGAGGACTTCAGGGCCTTTTCCGCGCGTGCGCATGCGTTGGGCATGAAGGTCTTCATGGATCTCGTCTACCTCCACTGCGGTCCGAACAACGTGCTGAAGGACCGCTTCCCTGACGCCTTCCAGAAAAAAGCGGATGGCACGGTGAGGACAACGTACTGGCACTTCCCCTATGTGAACTTCGAGTCGAAGGCCGTACGCAAGTATCTCATCGACTCGATGCTTCACTGGATGCGCCTTGGGTGCGACGGTTTCCGCTGCGATGTCGGCGACTTGGTGCCGATCGACTTCTGGGTTGAGGCGATTACGATCTGCCAGAAGGTCAATCCCGAATTGGTGATGATCAACGAGGGCACCAAGGCCCAATTGCTTGAGCGGGCTTTTGACGCCTGCTACGCCTGGCCGTGGAGTTTCTGCATTCGTTCAACGCTTGTCTCCACTGAAGCGAATGCCAAATACCTGAAGGGCAGTGTCAAGTCGCTCGTCGAACGCATGAAGGACGTGCGTGCGTACGAGGCGAAGATTCCGAAGGACGCGCTGATGTTCGCCTTCCTTGACAACCATGACACCGCGACCGACGACTGGGAGAAGCGTTTCGACCGCGTCCTTCCCGTTGAAGCGGGCAATGCGGCGTTTGTGCTCACATTCCTTCGACGTGGGCTGCCGCTCATTTTCAATGGCAACGAAATCGCAGACAATGCGCTTAACTCGTTCTTCGCGCCGGTGGAACACCCCGCCCGCGCCGCGAAGACGGTCGACTGGGCGCGTGCCCTGCAGCCGGCCGGACAGTGCCGCCTCGCGCTCATCCGCAAGCTCGCGAAGATGCGTCATGAGGACCCGATTTGGAGCGAGGGAACGATGGAATGGGTGACGGACGGCGAGGCGAATGGCATTGTCGCCTTCACGCGTACGCTCGGCGCGCGCAAGGTCCTCGTGGCCGCGAACCTCACGAAGAAATCCGCCAAAGGCGGAAACCTCGTCGGCACGCTCGCTCCCTACGCCTATCTGATCAAGGAAATCCCTTGCAATCCCTAAACTTATCGGCGAAGTGGCTCATTTTTTTGTGGTGAGACGTGGGAAGTGGCTCATTTTTTTGTGG